>NZ_CP077093.1:1933076-2250769 GCF_014268755.2 Pseudomonas vanderleydeniana
GCTTTGCCGGGTGGGTTGGCGAAGGCGTAGCTGCAGGCCAGGGCGCTGATGAGACTGATGGAAAGTTTGCTGATCATTGCAGGCATCCTCAAGTGATCGACACTTGAACCCGCGCACGGCTGGCCGACGCGGGTTCGACTGTCTCTTCAATAAAACCCCTCGGGGTCTCAGGCTTCGAGCCCGGCGCGGGCCTGGCCGGTACGCAGCGTGAAATTCACGCCGATCGACAGCGCTGGTTCCGGCGGATTCCAGTTCGGCTTCGGTGCCGCCAGCAGGAACTCGGTCAGGCTCTCGTTCTTGCCTGCCAGCATGTTGGCCAGCAACGTGCCGGTAGCGGTGCCACGGACGGTGCCCAGGCCGTTGCAACCCAACGCGCCGTAGACGTTCTCGCGCAGTTGGCCGAAGAAGCCCTGGCCGTTGCGGGTCATGGCCAGGCCGCCACCCCAGGTGTGTTCGAACTCGACATTGGTCAACGTCGGGAAGCGCCGTTCGAAGGACAACCGGTGGGACTGGCGAACCTTGTCGGTGTAGCCCGGCTTGTGGCGACCATCAGGGTTGAAGCTGAAGCTGTTGCGCACCAGGATCCGGTTGTCGTGAGTGCGGCGCAGGGTGCTGCCGAACGGATCGGCCGGGATCACGCCCCAGAAGTCCTTGCCGCCGATGCTGGCCTGCTCGGCCGCGGTCAGTGGGCGGGTCAGGCTGCCGTAGGTGAAGATCGGCAGCATGCGGCCCTGCAGGAAGCCGAAATACTGGCCGAAGGCGTTGTTGGCGAGGATCAGCTTGTCGGCGATGATCCGGCCGGTCGGGTGGTGCAGGGTGGTTTTCTGACCGTAATCGACCGCGGTGATCGGCGTGTCTTCGTACAGCTTGACGTTCTCCGGCAGGCTGTCGGCCAGGCCTTTGACCAGCGCCGATGGCTGGACCAGCATGGTGCCCGGGGTGAACAGTGCCTTGCGGTAGAACGAGGTGCCGATGTGCTCCTTCAGCTCGTCGCCCTCGATGAGCTGCACCTTCTCGCCGAGTTTCTCCAGGCCGCCACGGTAGGCGTTGAGCACCGCGATGCCCTTGTCCTCGATGGCCGCCTGGTACTTGCCGGAGTGGCGCAACTGGGCGTCGACGATGTTGTGCTGCTCCACCAGGTCACGAAGGATGTGCTGGCCGCGCTGGTTCAGCGCCAGGATGTTCTTGGCGTTGGCCTGGTCACCGATGTAGTCCGGTGCGCCGATGTCGTGGGGCACGTCGATGAGGAAGCCGGCGTTGCGCCCCGACGTGCCGAAACCGACCTGCTGGGCCTCGACGAGGATGACCGTGTCATTGGGGAAGTTCAGCGCCAATTGGCGGGCTGCCGCCAGGCCGGTGAAGCCACCACCGATCACCACCCAGGGAGCCTGGGCATCGCCAATCAGTGGCGGGCGCGGCTGACGCAGGCGGCTGGTGTGGAACCAGCCGGGGGAGGAGTCGTCGCTGGGCAGCGAACCGATGCGCTGCAGGCTGTCCGGATCGCTTGGCAAACCATCGGACAGCAGCGACGCCGCGCCCCCGGCTGCCACGATACCGGCACCTACGCCAGCGCCAATCAGTAGATTTCTTCGTGAGACGGTCATTTCAGGTTAACTCTGAGAGGAGGGAAAACTTTTCAAACGTCGCCAGGCACACGGTTTCTGGCGATGCGCCGCGCTCTGGGCAGCTGAATGTGTTGATGTGGATCAATGAATTCACAATGTATACATAATGTATAATTGTGAGTTGGCACAGTCAAACCTTTGCTGGCGTGCCCGGGCTTGAGCGGTTTTGGCCTTCGCTGTCGGTGTCGGTTTGGTGATGTCGGAGGGTGGGCAGTCTGTCCGGAACGGAGCCTGCAGCGGTTTTGCCCTGTCGATATTGGAAAGGGTAGAGAGGGGGAGCATCCATGTGGTATCCACAGACTCCAGACGGTCGATACTTCGTGGTCAAGGACCGGCTTTGGCGGTGTTCCAATCCCGCGCTGCCGGAATCGCTGCGCCAGCAGCATGTGAACGAACTGATGCAGGCGCGGCGAGACGTGAAGCAGGCGATGGGCAACGACGATGCCCATGCGCTGAAGGTTGCCAGGGCACGGGTCGATGCGGCGAAGGTGGCGCTAGGCGAACGCGGCGCGCCCTGGTGGACCGATGGGAGCCCGGACTACAACCGGCACAACGTCATGCGAACGCCCTATGCGCAGTGGTACCGGTCGTTGAGTGCAGCGGCGGATGGCAGTTCGTAGTGTGCGAAGGCGTAGCCGGCCGTTTGGGGATTCATCGTTTCCTGTGGCAGGTTCGGGGTGACCTTGAACATGGCAAATCTCCAACCCGGTGGTTGGAGCCGTCACTCCATCCCTCCAGATACGATTCCCGACTCCAGAATGAGGGAGCCTCAAACTGTTTCGAGAGTGGGAATGCTTTCCGGTATTGAGAGCTTAAAACCTGAAAAAATCTTCGATGATGTTTCGCTTCAGTGGCTTGCAGACAACCGATTCTCTTCCGGAGAAAACCATGCAGCGGCCCGGTATATCGTTGTTCACTACGCTCACGCCTTGGGCGATGATCGAGTGGTCGGCAATGTTGCAGCCGCCAATGATCGCTGAGTTTGGGTACATGATGACCCCTTCTCCCAGTGAAGGCGCCGCACCGTGGTTTTTGCCTACTGTTGAATTCTGATAGATGACCAGGTAGTTACTGTAGTTTGCCTTCGCCAGAACAATACCTGTCGAGTGCCCGATGAAGAAGATGTCCGGCATGGCTATCTCGTAAAACATGTCGATGCCATTCAACAGCTTGTTCAGCAGGAAAAGCTTTGTAGGAACTTCAATTTCTCGAGTGTTGCGCCAGATGGTGTTGGCCAGGAAATAAAGGTAGGTACAGTACTGGGAAGAATGCAGGTAGTTGAAACTGTCCTGCTCCCAGGTTTTCACCGCGTTGATGCAGTGTCGCAATCTCGCCAGGGCCTCATCGATATGTTGTTCGATAACGCCTTTGATAGGGGCGCTTCTTCCGTCTGGAAAAAAGACAGTCAGTTGTCCGGTAGTAAAATCAATCAGCTCACGGCGACTGCTATTAACGAGATTCATCATATTCTTCAGCTATGGTGTTGCCTGCCAACAGGGCATTCATCTTTATCCGTGTCCTGTTGGAAAGCAAGTGGCCTGCTCCGCGTCAAGGCATGCTCTTGATCTGGCTGCTAGGTTGGGCGAGAGGTCGGATCGCGTTTTCGGCGAAGCTGCAAGCGGGCAAGCAGGTCGCTTCCGGCCGTCATCCAATCGACATCTTGAACCATTACGCTCGGACGAGGCTCTTTCAATAGACGTCAGTCCGGCCACTGATTTCGAGATGACCCCCATGAAGGCAATGGACACTGCTACAGCCAAAAGGAAAGGTATCAAGCTCCGGGCGACGGTGATCTACCGCAAGGACGGGGAGGTGCTTTTCGTACGCAAGCGCAATTCCAAGTGGAACCTGCCCGGCGGCACCGTCGAACACGATGAAACGCCCTTGCAGGCCGCGCATCGGGAGATGGCCGAGGAGACGGGCCTGGCATTCGACGAGCTGCGCTACATCTCCGAATTCCGCGAGGCCAAGGTCATCCACTACCTGTTCGAGGCCCGCAAGACCGCTTCGAAACCTCGCCCTTGCAACGAAATCGAGGCGTGCCGCTGGATCAGCGCCCGGCAGGTTTCCAAGCGCCGGGTGCGGCGCCCGATCAAGACCCTCCTCAAGCGCTGCGCCTGAGCAGGACAGGCGAGGCCTCCGGGCCTCGCCGCCGTGCCGCTACAGCGCCCGGCTCTGCGGCTCCGGAATATGGCTGGCCCCCAGCAACGCCGGCAACATCCCCGCGCGCAGGTCGCCGCCACTCGGCTGCTGGTAGAGGCTCAGGCCGAACTCCGGCAACACCGCCAGCAGGTAATCGAAGATATCTCCCTGGATGCGCTCGTAGTCGGCCCACACCGTGGTGCGGGTGAAACAGTAGATTTCCAGCGGCACGCCCTGGGCGGTGGTCTGCATCTGGCGGACCATGCAGGTCATGCCCTGCTGGATTTCCGGATGGTTCTTGATGTACGCCAGGGCATAGGCGCGGAAGGTGCCAAGGTTGGTCATGCGCCGGCGGTTGGCCGACATCGCGGCGACGTTGCCCTGGGCCTCGTTCCAGGTTTTCAACTCGGCCTGCTTGCGCCCTATGTAGTCGGTGAGCAGGCGTACCTGAGTCAGGCGCTGTTCCTCGTCGTCATGCAGGAAGCGGATGCCGCTGGCGTCGATGAACAGGCTGCGCTTGATCCGCCGTCCACCGGACTGCTGCATGCCGCGCCAGTTGCGGAACGACTCGGACATCAGGCGCCAGGTCGGGATCGAGACGATGGTCTTGTCGAAGTTCTGCACCTTGACCGTGTGCAGGGTGATGTCCACCACGTCGCCGTCGGCGCCGACCTGCGGCATCTCGATCCAGTCGCCGACCCGCAGCATGTCGTTGCTGGTCAACTGCACGCTGGCGACGAACGACAGCAGGGTGTCCTTGTAGACCAGCAGGATCACTGCCGACATGGCGCCCAGACCGGACAGCAGCAACAGCGGCGAGCGATCGATCAGGGTGGCGACGATGACGATGGCGCCGAGCACGAACAGCACCATCTTCGCCAGTTGCACGTAGCCCTTGATCGAGCGTGTGCGGGCATGTTCGGTGCGTGCGTAGATATCCAGCAGGGCGTTGAGCAGGGCGCTCAGCACCAGCATCTGGAACAGGATGGTCACCGCCAGCGCGGCGTTGCCGAGGAACAGCAGGCCGGTCTTGCCCAGGTTCGGCACCAGGTACAGGCCGAACTGGATCACCAGTGACGGGGTCATCTGCGCCAGGCGGTGGAACACCTTGTTCTGGCGCAGGTCGTTGAGCCAGTGCATCGCCGGTTGCCGGCCCAGCAGGCGGGTGGCGTGCAGGATCAGGTAGCGCGCCAGCCGGCCGAGCAGCAGCGCGACGACCAGCAGCAGGGCCAGCGCCAGCCCGGTATGCAGCAGGGGATGTTGGTCGAGGGCGCCCCAGAGGTCCTGGGCGCCGATCCAGAGCTTTTTGATTTCCATGGGGATAAGGATTCTTCTGCAGGAAATGGCGGGGAGGGATTAGAGCATTTAACCGGGTGAAGATGACCGTTGAAGACACGTGCGTTCACAAAAACGTCACTGTTTATCGGCGGTTGTGCAAAGAAACTCGGCCTCGGCGCCGGAAACCGTTAACCTATGCAGCTGATATTTTGCATTTCTTCGAGGTCAGCCCCCGTGTTTTCCCAATTCGCCCTGCACGAACGCCTGCTCAAAGCCGTGGCCGAGCTTAACTTTGTCGAGCCCACCCCGGTGCAGGCAGCGGCCATTCCGCTCGCGCTCGAAGGGCGTGACCTGCGGGTGACGGCGCAGACCGGCAGTGGCAAGACCGCCGCGTTCGTCCTGCCGATCCTGCACCGCCTGATCGGCCCGGCGAAGATCCGCGTCAGCATCAAGACCCTGATCCTGCTGCCGACCCGCGAGCTGGCCCAACAGACGCTGAAGGAAGTCGAGCGCTTCTCGCAGTTCACCTTCATCAAGTCCGGCCTGATCACCGGCGGTGAGGATTTCAAGGTGCAGGCCGCGATGCTGCGCAAGGTGCCGGACATCCTGATCGGCACCCCGGGCCGCCTGATCGAGCACCTGAACGCCGGCAACCTGGACCTCAAGGAAGTTGAAGTGCTGGTGCTCGACGAAGCCGACCGCATGCTCGACATGGGCTTTGCCGACGACGTGCAGCGCCTGGTCGACGAGTGCGCCAAGCGCCAGCAGACCCTGCTGTTCTCCGCCACGACCGGCGGTTCCGGCCTGCGCGAGATGATCGCCAAGGTGCTGAACAACCCCGAGCACCTGCAGCTCAACGCCGTCAGCCAACTGGCCGAGAACACCCGCCAGCAGATCATCACGGCCGACCACGACCAGCACAAGGAACAGATCATCAACTGGCTGCTGGCCAACGAGACCTACGAGAAGGCGATCATCTTCACCAACACCCGGGTCATGGCCGACCGGATCTACGGCCGCCTGGTCGCCCAGCACTACAAGGCGTTCGTGCTGCACGGCGAGAAGGACCAGAAGGACCGCAAGCTGGCCATCGACCGTCTCAAGCAGGGCGCGGTGAAGATCCTCGTCGCCACCGACGTCGCCGCTCGCGGCCTGGATGTGGATGGCCTGGACCTGGTGATCAACTTCGACATGCCGCGTAGCGGCGACGAGTACGTACACCGAGTCGGCCGTACCGGTCGCGCCGGCAACGACGGCCTGGCGATCTCGCTGATCTGCCATGGCGACTGGAACCTGATGTCGAGCATCGAGCGTTACCTCAAGCAGAGCTTCGAGCGCCGCACCATCAAGGAGGTCAAGGGCACCTACAGCGGGCCGAAGAAGGTCAAGGCGTCGGGCAAGGCTGCCGGTACCAAGAAGAAAAAGACCGATGCCAAGGGCGACAAGAAGAAGTCGGCGGCCAAGACGCCAACCAAGCGCAAGACCGCCAACCGGCCGAAGAGCGATGCGCCGAAGCTGGTCAGCCAGGATGGCATGGCGCCGCTCAAGCGGCGCAAGCCACAGGCCTCGGCCGGCGAGTAACCGCCAGTCGGCCGGTTGAAACCGATGCACCCACCAATGCCCCGCCTGCCGGGGCATTGGCGTTTCATGGGGTTCGCTCAGGCGCTAGTAGCATTTTGCTAAAAGATCGGCGCGGACAGTGGCGCTGGGGTTATCGCGCTCTGTAGTATTTCCCGCTCACGTCAGCAGGATGATGGAGCCCTGGACGGCTCCACATAGGGAATATGCTCATGAACTACCTCGAACGCTCCATGTCCGCCTTGCGCTCCATCGGCATTACCTTTCCTGACCAGAATGCCCCGGTGCTGGCGCTGCTGGACCAGGTTGCGGTGTATGACAGCACGCGCGTCACCAATATCGCGGCCACCCTGCAACAGTCCACGGTGTTCAACGCCGCGATCCGCGACAAACTGCAGGGCATGGACATCAGCACCCGCTACGCCGATATCGCCAGCAGCTTCGACTCGATCCAGAGCGATGCGCGGCAGATGCTTGAGTGGATGGCCGACGGCAAGCTGCAGTTCTCCGAACGTATCCAACTGGCCTGGTTGAACATGCGCCGTGGCTCGATCCCGGACCGTTTCGAGAAGATCCGCACCACCTACCTCGATGTGGCCAAGTCGGCCAACGAGCAGATTCGCCTGGAAACGCTGATCCTGGATTCCTACCAGGACTATCGCCTGGCGATGAAGACCGCCGAGGTCGATGCCAGCGAAGTGCAGAAGATCGCCCAGGGCAGGATGGATGCCCGGCGCCAGGCCCTGGCCGACGCCACTGCCGCTCTGGAAGGCGAGCTGGAAGCCCCGGAGCGTTCCAAGCGCGAGCTGGCGCGGGACGTGGCCTTGCGTGATTTGCAGGACGAGGACAAGCGTTTCCAGATCATCACCGACATCGCCGACCAGCTCAAGGCCGGCTACAACGCCGCGGAGCTGGTATTCGCCCGCCTGAGCCAGTATCACTCGGTCAAGGAGCGGCTGTACCAGCGCGCGGTGAGTTTCTTCGCCACCAACGAGATCGTGTTCACCGGCCTGGCGGCGGGTTTTACCGCATCCGGCGGGTTGGCCGAGGTGACCAACACCCTCAATGCGATGAACGATGGCATCAACACCAGCCTCGAGGTCCAGGCCAAGGTCGGTGGCGACCAGCTCAATGCCGCGCTCAAGGCCGGCTATGGCACCACCCTGAAAGTCAGCTCGGTCAGGGCCCTGGCCGATGCCGTGGTCGACTTCCAGGCCAGCAGCCTGAATCTGATCCAGGAGCTGCGCAAGGAGTCCACCGCCGCCTCCGCCGAGATCGAATCGATCACCGAGGACAGCAAGCGTCGGTTCACCGCGCTGCTGCAGAAGGGGCTCTGACGTGAGCGGCGTCCCTCTCTCCGAGATGATGGGGGCGATGGCCCTTGTCGATGAGTTGCGCTACAGCAAGGCCGAGCTGCAGAAGCATCTCGACCTGCCGCTGCAGCGCCAGCAGATTGCCGAGCGGATTCGCGAGTACTACCGTGCCCGCAACATGGAGGTCGATGACGCCGTGGTCGACGAAGGCGTGCGCAGTTTCTTCGTCAACCGCCTGACCTACCAGCCGCCTTCGATCGGGCCGTTGTCCCGGCGGCTGGCACAGGCCTATATCAACCTGGGGCGCCGCCTGCGGCTGGTGCCCACGGCCCACCAGGAGGACCGATGAACGCGAGCAGCATACTGGCATCGCTGAACGAGAACTCCCGGCGATACGAATACGAACTGCGCAAGTTCCAGTTGGAGCTGTCCAATGCCCACGATCAGGAGCTGCGCCTGCAGCAGGAGATCGGCAGGATCTTCCCGCAACTGGCCGGGCACCAGTTGGCCGGTGGTGCGACGATCTCTGGCGAGGTGCAGCTTGTGCTCGACCAGCGTACCCAGGACGAGGCCGGGTTGCGTCAGCAACTGGTGCAGGTCGAGCAGGGTATCGCCGCCCAGGCCGAGGCGCTGGCCCGCATGGTCGAGGAGCTCGAAGAGGCGGCCACCTCGCTCGAGCGCAAGCTGGAACAGGACCCACGTTACCTGCAGCAGCTTGCCTTGCATGAGCAGGCGGTGGCGCAGTGCAGCGATGCGGCGCGTTCCTACAAGGAGCTGCGTGCCGAGTGCAGCCGCAAGCTGCCGGCGTTTCAGACCGATCCGTTCTATCTCTATCTCAAGGCCCGTGGTTTCGGGACTGACGGCTATTCCAGCTGGGCCTTGTGGCGCACGCTTGACCGCTGGCTGGCCAAACTGTGCAATTTCAGCGAGAACCATGCCTCGGAGCGTACGCTGCTGGCCATGCAGGAGGCCAATGAGGCGGCCAGTTGGCAGCGCGATACCAACCGCGGCATACAGGAGGCCGAACTGGCACGCCTGCAGCAGGAGATACTGGCGACGGTCGACCTGACGACGTTGCAGAAGCGTCGCCAGCAGGCGCAGAAGGAACTCGATGCCGGCAAGGCCGGGGCCAATGTCCTGCACGGGCGCCTCGACCAGTTCGTCAATCGCCGGGATCCGTACTTCGCCAAGGCCTCGGAGCTGCTGGCCAGGCAATTGGCCGAGATGAGCAACGTGACCTTGGAACGCCTGGCCGGGCAGACCACCGGCACCGCGGATGATCGGTTGGTGCTGCACCTGCGTGACCTGCGTACCGAACTGGACGAGTTGCGCGTGCGCATCCCGCTGCTGGAGATGCGTTGTCGGGATGCCACCAGCGACTACGAGCGGGCCAAGCAGCTCGAGCGCGACATGCAGGCGGATGAGCATGTCAGCAATCAGTACAGCTACTCCGAGGAGATCGATCTGCCAAAGCTGATGTCCGGTTTCATGCGGGGCGGTATCTCCCTGGACCAGGTGCAGCAGCAGGTGGAGCGGCATCGCAAGGCCGCCAAGGTGGTGTCCGGCGAGACGACCACCCGCAGTTTCAGCTTCAGTTTCACGTCGAGCAGTTCCTCTGGCTCCAAGCGCAAGTAGCGGCTGGCTGGCATGTCCGGGTGCAGACGGGGGGCAGCTTGGGCTGCCCCCTGTCGTTTCCGCCCGACGGTCGTCGCGCTGGGGGAATCCGGCTGAACGGCGCTGGTTGTTGCCTGTCACTAGTGGGAAGGGAGACTTTTCCTATCACAGTGGGAGGTTGTATCAGGATGACGACTTATAACTGGGAACTGATCGAACGTCTGCTCCACGAGGTGCAGAACAGCGCCGGCCACAACTTCGCCCCGCGGGCCTATGCCGAGCAGCATGCCACGGCCCAGGCAGCGGCGGGCGAGCCACCGGGCAATCTCGATGCCCTCAAGGCCCTGGCCGCCGATTACGAGCGCCTGCTGCTCAAGAACGGCTTCATTGCGCCGCGCCCGGAAGAGGAAGGCGGCAATGGCGAGAACTTCGTGCTGACGCCGCGCGGTTCCAGCCTGCTGAGCCTGATCGACAGCAGTATTCCCGGCAATGACCACCCTCGGTTGGTGCTGGATGACCAGCAGGATGCGCTGGATCCGCAGGTGTTCGATGAGGTGGCGTCCAAGGCGCAGATCGCCTGAGGCTTCAGCGGATTTGTCGTCTGGGGGGCTCATTCGCGAATGGGCCGTCCAGCCATGCACCTAACCGTCCTTCAGGCATTTCAACTCGCTGAAATCGCGCCGCAGATCGGTAATCCGCTTCAGCAGCAACGCTCGCTGGGTCGGGCTGCTTTCGGCCACCAGATCGACTATCAGGCTGCGGGTTGCCCGTTCGGTATGGGCGTAGGCCTGTCGATACTCGGCGGTCCAAAAACTGTCCTGGTGTTGCAGCAACTGCGCGATCCGCTGCTCGAAGTCGGCATTCTGGCGCTCGGCGACCGCCTCGCTCAGTTGCGTCTGCCAATAGGCCCGGTTGGCGATCCACAGGCGGTTCTGTTCACCCAGGGTCGTCGACCAGGCGATCACCCGCTGCTGCTGGCTCAGGCTCAGCGGGCCGATCCAGGCCTTCAGGCGCTTGCTCATCCGTTCGCCGCGATCACGGATCTGCTCGTCCAGCGGCGGCGCGACATACTCGGCCTGGCGTTCGCGCTGTTCCTTGGCGAAGGTTTCGTTCATTTCCGCCACCTGCCGGTCGTCCAGGCCCTTGAGCAGTTCGATGGCTGACGGGGTGATTTCCCGGGCGACCTGGGCAATCGCGGCCCGGGCTTCGGCGGTACGCGCCTGCAAGTGGGCGTCATCGACCTGGCCGTTCTCGACCATGGCCTGCACGCGGTCCAGCCACTGCAGGTAGCCGGGCAATTGCGTGGTGCAGTGCCATTGCAGGTGTTCCTTGAGGCGCTCGTTGAGCCAGCCTTTCTGCTCGCGATGCATGTCGATGTAGTCGCCGAGGGTCCAGGGGATGATCACATCGAGGTTGCGATAGGCCAGGCCGATCCGGGTACAGGCGGCGATCGCCAGGCTCAGGGCCAGGCAGCAGAGCAGTAGGGCGCGTCGGCACGGCATGAGCGGATCCTTGCTGGGGCGTTATCCCCATAGAACACCGTATGGGCTGGCGGTTCAATGCAAAGATGGCGGCTTTGGCCCGGCGCGGCTGAAACAGCCCGGCCAAACTCGGGTAGAATGGCGGCCACGCAATGAGGGTATCGGAAATGGCTTTAGTCGGGCGCTTCAACAGCTTGCAAGTGGTCAAGCACACTCACTTCGGTTTGTACCTGGATGGTGCGCAGGATGGCGAGATTCTTCTGCCCAATCGCTATATCCCCAAGGATGTTCCCAGCGAGGACGAGGACTGGCTGAACGTCTTCATCTACCTGGACAGCGACGACAAGCTGATCGCCACCACCGAGACCCCGAAGGTCCAGGTCGGCGAGTTCGCCAGCCTCAAGGTCAAGGAGGTCAACAGCATCGGCGTGTTCCTCGACTGGGGCCTGTCCAAGGACCTGCTGCTGCCGTACTCCGAGGAAAAGCGCCAGCTCAATGCCGGCGACTACTGCGTGGTGCATGTCTATCTCGACAAGCACACCCGTCGTATCACCGCCACCGCGCGGCTGGATCGCTACCTGGACAAGACCCCGGCCAACTACAAGGTCGGCCAGGAAGTCGACCTGCTGGTGGTCGAAACCACCGACATGGGCTACAAGGCCATTATCAACAACAAGCACTGGGGCCTGATCCACAAGAACGAGGTGTTCAAGTTCCTGCGCTCCGGCAAGCAGGAAAAGGGCTACATCAAGCAGATCCGTGCCGACGGCAAGATCAGCCTGAGCCTGCAGCCGGTCGGTGAAGAGGCCGCCGGTAGCCTGAGCGCGAAGATTCTCGCCAAGCTGCGCGAAAGCAACGGCGTGCTG
The DNA here is from genome assembly GCF_014268755.2 of Pseudomonas vanderleydeniana. Taxonomy (NCBI): domain Bacteria; kingdom Pseudomonadati; phylum Pseudomonadota; class Gammaproteobacteria; order Pseudomonadales; family Pseudomonadaceae; genus Pseudomonas; species Pseudomonas vanderleydeniana. The sequence continues at coordinate 1,944,974 of NZ_CP077093.1, forward strand.
GCGGTCAGCGACAAGAGCGACCCTGCGCTGATCAGTGATCTGTTCGGAGTCAGCAAGGGCAACTTCAAGAAAGCCATCGGTGCACTCTACAAACAGGGCCAGATCGTCATCCATGCCGATCGCATCGAACTGAGCTGACCCCCATCGCCAAGGCTCCGGCATTGTCCCCGGCGCCTTGGCGCTCATGCGCAATCCCGCCGGTTTCGGGCCGATAAACCTCGTGTCCACTCTCTTTCGGCAAGTTTTCCCGAACTCAGCTATGTTTTTCCTTACTACGCCTGAACGGTTCGGGCCGGTGACGGGTGGCTGTCGGTTTTTCGAGCAATCTGCGGCGCCGGCTTGCCGGCGACGAATGGTCTCAGCGATTGCTCGAATGTACCGATAGTCTTGGAATAGCGGGGCAAAAAGGGATTCTTGCAGTCATGTTCAATTCTCATCTGAAGAAGATACTTGAGAGCAAAGAAGAAGAGCTTTTCGAGCTGAAGCAGTTGTTCCACGGCATGACCGCTGAAATGATCTCGGTAGTGCTCGATCCGCAGTTTCGTGTCATCGACTTCAATCAGCGTTTTCTCGACCTGCTGGGCTACAAGGCCGAGCAGATGAGGGATCGCCCGCTGGATAATTTCGTTCCGGCCTACGTCAAGAACCTGCCCTGTTTCCACAACCTGCAAGCCGCCGTGGCCAAGGGCGTATCGGTCAGTGACAACTACCGGTTCCTGCGCGCCGATGGCAGCCTGGCCTGGTTGCACGGCAGTTGGCAGCCAGTGAAGAGCGAGAAGGGCGATCTGCTGCATATCCAGTGTTTTGCCCGTGATGTCACCCATACGGTCGAAACCATGAAGGAGAACGAGGCCTTCATCCAGGCGTTGCTGCGTTCGACGGCCGTGATCGAATTCACCCTCGGTGGCGAAGTGATCACGGCCAATGACCAGTTCCTGCGGGCCATGGGCTATTCGTTGCCGCAGATCGTCGGCAAGCACCACCGCATGTTCTGCTCGACCGAGGAGGCCAACTCCAGCCAGTACCAGGCGTTCTGGGGCCGGCTCAACCGCGGGGAGTATGTCGCCGATCGCTTCATGCGCCTTGACAGCCAAGGTCGGGAGGTCTGGCTGGAAGCAACCTACAATCCGGTGCATGACGCCCAGGGCCAGTTGTACAAGGTGGTCAAGTTCGCCAACGTGGTGACCGACCAGGTGGTGCGTGAGAAAGAGGTCGGCGAGGCGGCAGTCATCGCCTACGGTATTTCGCAGCAGACTGACACCACGGCGCAGCGCGGTGCTTCGGTGGTGAAGAACACGGTGGCGACCATGCAGGAAATCTCCGAGGAGATGCAGTCGGCCTCGGAAGGTATCGAGGCGCTGGGCAAGCAGTCGATGTTGATCACCTCGATGGTCCAGACCATTGGCAGTATCGCCGCACAGACCAACCTGCTGGCGCTGAACGCGGCGATCGAGGCCGCCAGGGCCGGCGAGCAAGGGCGCGGTTTCGCGGTAGTGGCCGACGAGGTCCGGCAACTGGCCGGGCGCACCAGCGCCGCCACCGAGGAAATCGTCACGGTGGTTCAGCAGAACCAGAAGCTGGTGGACGAGGCGGTACGGGACATGTCCACCAGCCGCGTCAAGGCCGAGCAGGGCTTGTCCCTGGCCAACCAGGCCGGTGAGGTGATCGTCGAGATCCAGGACGGCGCCAAGCAGGTGGTGGGTGCGGTAGGGCGTTTCGCCAACCAGCTGAAGTGACTGCCCGACTACGCCGTTGGGCAGGAAAACCGGGGCTTCTGGCCGGGTTTGTAGCTTTTTGCCATGATTTAGCGTAATGAAGGTTGTGCAAAGGAAGCATTGAACAGGACTTGGAGCTATGATCTGTTTGAGGCGGCTAAGAACCACGTCGCTCGCATTACCCTGAAGGGGGCTTTATGAAAGACAAACTGCAAACCTGGCTCCATGACCTCGGTGTCGCCCTCGGCCTGATCGAGCCCCCGCTGCAACCGGTGCCGATCCGCACTGACGACGACCGCCGTCGTCGGTCCCAGCCGCCACGCCGCTAGGCGCTTTCAGGCTCACGACCTCCTCCTGAACCGGGTAACGGGTACCGTTCGCGGTGCGAGGCAGGGTACGACGCGGGTCGTACCCTGTTGCGAAACCGCGAGGATCCGCGTTGGCCCGGGGCCCGATCCTCAGGCAGCTCGGGTTTTCGCGTAGATAAAACGACTCAAGTCTTCGATCGTGTTGATACCGCGCAGGTCTCGCTTGATATCCAGTTGCACGTGGAATTGGGCTTCCAGTTCATGGAACAGGGCGGCGATATCGAGGGAATAGCTGTGTTCTTCAGCGTGGGAGGGATCTTGCAGCCATTTCATCGACAATTGCTGTTCAATGGAGTGGCAGATCTGTTGATGGATCTCGGACCTGTTCATGATGGCCTCGCAGGAAAGGATAGGGTTGTGGCTCCCTTTCCCAGGGCATTGCGATGGCTGTCATGAGCATGACACCAGCGATCCTTGTACCTTTGGACTAATGCCTAAGGCAGTCGCTAAGTGCCAGTACAGCACAGGTTGGTCAAAAAGCATCCAACCATTGGTCGGAGAGTGGCGACCGGCAAAAAAACGGATGCGACAACCGACGTCGCACCCGCTGAAGTAAACGCAGTATCAGATAGCGCTGGCCACGGTCGCCGGGCGACGCGACATCAGGCTGATGACGATAAAGCTGACCAGGCCGACGGCCAGGCTGTAGTAGATCGGCGTGTTGGCATCCAGGCCGTCCTTGAACATGAACACCAGCGCGGTGACGAAGCCCAGGGCCATGCTGCCGATGGCGCCGGCCGTGGTGGCGCGTTTCCAGTAGATGGCACCGATCAGTGGGATCAGCATGCCGCCGACCAAGAGGTTGTAGGCCAGGGTCAGGGCGCTGATCACATCGTTCACCACCAGGGCGATCGCCAGTACCACCAGGCCGGTCAGGCAGGTGAACAGACGGTTCAGGCCCAGGCTCGATGGCTTGCCGCCGCGCAGCTTGGGCAGCAGGTCTTCGGTCAGCACGGTGGAGGCGGCCAGCAGGCCGGCGCTGGCGGTGGACATCATCGCCGCCAGGGCGGCGGCAATCACCAGGCCACGGATGCCATCCGGCAGCGACAGCTTGACGATGGCGGCGAAGGCGTTGTTCACGTTGTCCAGGTTCGGGATCAGTACGTGGGCGGCCATGCCGATCAGCGCACAGGCCAGGCCGTAGGCGATGCAATAGACCCCGGCGACGCTGCCGGCGTACTTCGCGACCTTCTCGTCCTTGGCGGTGAACACCCGTTGCCAGATGTCCTGGCCGATCAGGATGCCGAAGAAGTAGATCATGAAGTAGGTGATGATGGTGTCCCAGCCGATGGTGGTGAAGCTGAAGCTGGCGGCGGGCAGCTTGCTCACCAGCTCATCCCAGCCGCCGACGCGGTATAGGCAGATTGGCAGCAGGATGAACATCAGGCCGACGGTCTTGATGATGAACTGGACGATGTCGGTCAGGGTCAGCGACCACATGCCGCCAATGGTCGAGTAGACCACCACCACGCCACCACCGAGCAGTACCGAGACCCAGAACGGCAGGCCGAACAGCACTTGCAGCACGGTGCCGATGGCCAGGGTCGAGGTCACGCCGATCATCAGCGCATAGGCGAGCATGATCACCGCACTGGCCTGGCGGGCCAGGGGGGTGTAGCGCTTTTCCAGCACCTGGGTGACGGTGTAGATCTTCAGCTTGAGCAGCGGTTTGGCGAGGAACAGGTTCAGCGCGATGATGCCGAAGCCCAGCGCCGCACACAGCCAGAAACCGGAAATGCCGTGGACATAGCCCAGGCGCACGGTACCGACGGTGGACGCACCACCCAGCACGGTGGCGGCCATGGTGCCCATGTACAGGGTCGGGCCGAGGTTGCGGCCGGCTACCAGGTAGTCTTCGTTGGTCTTGGCCCTGCGCATTCCGTAGTAACCGAGCAGGAGCATGCCAGCGGCATAAATGAGTACAACCAATAAATCAAGGGCCATGACGGCGTGTCTCCGATTGTAGTTTTTATGGTGAAACAGTAGTGGGGTGGCTGTTGTGGGAGCCGGCTTGCTGGCGATCGCCAGCGGTCAGCGGACATCTTCGTTGACTGACACACCGCTATCGCCAGCAAGCCGGCTCCTACAAAGGTCAGGCCGTTTGCTGTGCCGCCGGGCTCGCCCCCTGGCTGCGCGGATCGTTCGGCCCGTAGACCGCTGGCGATTCCGGGAACAGGCTCAGCAGTAGCAGGTACATCAGTGCCGACAGCCCCAGGGTGATCGGCAGGCTGATGTCGATGCCATCGGCCAGGTTGCCCAGTGGGCCCACGAACTGCCCCGGCAGGTTGACGAAGCACAGGCCGACCAGCGCGCTGGGGATCCAGGCGCCGAGGCCGCGCCAGTTCCAGCCGTGGTTGAACCAGTAGCGACCACCGGTCTCGCCTCGGGTGAAGACTTGCAGGTCATCCGGGCAGTAGTAGCCGCGACGGACCAGCAGGCCGATCAGCATGATCACCATCCACGGGGTGGTGCAGGTGATGATCAGCACGGCGAAGGTCGACACGCTCTGTACCAGGTTCGCCGCGAAGCGTCCGATGAAGATGAAGGCGATCGACATGATCCCGATCAGCAGGGTCGCCTTGACCCGCGACAGCACCTTGGGGAACACGCTGGACATGTCCAGGCCAGTGCCATACAGCGAGGTGGTACCGGTGGACATGCCGCCGATCACCGCGATCAGGCACACCGGCAGGAAGAACCAGCTCGGCGATACGGCCAGCAGGCCACCGACATAGTTGTTCGCCGCGATGTAGTCCGGAGCCTTGACCGCGACGATGGTGGCGGTGGCGAGGCCGAACAGGAACGGGATCAGGGTGGCGAGCTGCGCGGCGACCACCGCCAGCAGGATCTGCCCCTTTGGCGTTTCGCGCGGGATGTAGCGTGACCAGTCGCCGAGGAACGCACCGAAGGAAATCGGGTTGCTCATCGCCACCAGTGCCGAGCCGATGAAGGCGGCCCAGAACCCGGCCTGGCCGAGGGCCACGGTGCCGGCGAAATGGCTGTCGAAGGCTGGAGCGAAGGCGAAGATGCCCAGTAGGAACAGCAGGCTGGCCGCCCACACGGCGATGCGGTTGACCCACAGCATGAAGCGGAAGCCGTAGATGCATACCGTCAGCACCAGGATCGCGAACAGGCCGTAGGCCAGGCCCAGGGTCAGGTCGGTTTCCGGCAGGTCGATCAGTCGCTTGGCGCCACCGATCAGGGCGTCGCCCGAACTCCAGACCGACAGCGAGAAGAACGCGATGGCGGTCAACAACGACAGGAACGAGCCGACGATCCGCCCGTGGACACCGAAGTGTGCGCCGGAGGACACCGCGTTGTTGGTGCCGTTGATCGGTCCGAACAGGCCCATGGGGGCGAGGATCAGTGCGCCGACCACCACGCCCAGGACGATGGCCCAGACGCCCGCCTGGAAGGACAGGCCGAACAGCACCGGAAAACTGCCGAGCACGGCGGTGGCAAAGGTATTGGCGCCGCCGAAGATCAGGCGAAACAGGTCACCGGGCCGGGCGTCGCGTTCGTTGTCGGGGATCTGTTCGACCCCGTTGGTTTCAATGCTGCTAAGGCTTTTGTCGTTGTTGTTGTTATTCATGATCGCTCCGATCACTGCGGCGCCCCCGTCTTGTGCGGGGGCTGCCGATGTTGGCTAAGGGGAGGGCAGTCCTTGGGGTGTCGCTGACAAATGTTCATGGCAGGCCAGCCAGTGGCCCTGTTCTTGTTGTTTGCGAAACACGATGGTTTCGCGTTCCTGGCTGAAGAGATGCTCCCCTTGCAGACGCAGCTCGGTGGCCACGTCATGGATGAAAATCGCCACGTCGCCCTGCAGGCTGACGAAGGCGTTGCTTGAGGTGCACGAGAGCACTTCGAAGCCATCCTTGGCACGCCACTCATCCCACAATGCCCGGTAGGCATCGCGCGACAGCAGCGGTTGTTCGAGCGTATGGAAGACGAAGCTGGCGTCGGCGCTGAAAGCGCCAAAGTAGGCTTCGCGATCGTTGGCGGCAAAGGCGGCTACCAGTTCGGCAGCGGCCTTCAGAACCTGGTCATGGTCGTTCATGGTAACGCCTCAGCGGTGGGCCACGCCTGGAAGTGCACAGAGCATTTCGTACAGCAGGTTGGCGCCCAGCAGCGAGGTGTTGCCGGTGGTGTCGTAGGGTGGCGAGACTTCCACCAGGTCGCAACCGACCAGGTCGAGGCCCTGGCAGCCACGGACGATTTCCAGGGCCTGGATGGTGGTCAGGCCGCCGATTTCCGGAGTGCCGGTGCCGGGGGCCCAGGCCGGGTCGATACCGTCGATGTCGAAGCTCAGGTAGACCGGGCCGTTGCCGACCTTCTCGCGGACTTCGGCCATCAGTGGCTCGAGGGACTTATGCCAGCACTCCTCGGCCTGGACCACGCGGAAACCCTGCTTGCGGCTCCAGTTGAAGTCTTCGGCGGTGTAGCCCTGGGCACGCAGGCCGATCTGTACCACGCGGTCGCAGTCCAGCAGGCCTTCCTCGACGGCGCGGCGGAAGGTGGTGCCGTGGGCGATTTTCTCGCCGAACATGTGATCGTTGACATCGGCGTGGGCGTCGATGTGCACCAGGCCGACCTTGCCGTGCTTCTTGTGGATTGCGCGCAGGATCGGCAGGGTGATGGTGTGGTCGCCGCCCAGGGTCAGCGGAATGACGTTGTGTTCGAGAATGGCATCGTAGGCCTCCTCGATGATGCGCACGGCTTCGAGCAGGTTGAAGGTGTTGATCGCCACGTCACCGATATCGGCGACCGACAGCGAGTCGAACGGGGCGGCGCCGGTGGCCATGTTGTAGGGGCGGATCATCACCGACTCGGCACGGATTTCCCGTGGGCCGAAGCGGGTCCCGGAGCGCAGCGAGGTGCCGATGTCCAGCGGCACGCCGACGAACGCGGCGTCGAGGCCGGCGGGTGACTGCAGGTGGGGGAGGCGCATCATGGTGGCGATGCCGCCGAAACGCGGCATTTCGTTACCGCCCAGTGGTTGGTGAAGAATCTTGTCCACGGGTAAGCCTCATCGTTTGTTCTGGTTATCAGGGGACCGATTCTGCGAAAGACGCCGGGCGGGAAAAATCGCTGCCGGCAAATACTTAGTTCAGATTTTTCTAAACTAATGGGACGCCTGGCATTAGACTGTCCCTGTTGTGAATACCGTCGGTCTGGTGTGCAACCGACTGACGTGGTGTCCCACTGGGCTGTGTGGTGAGCGGGCTTGCCCGCGCTGGAGCGCAAAGCGCTCCCAGTCCTGCAATCGCGGTGCATCAGTAGGATCCGGATGGCTGGCTTTACGGCTGCTGTGCAGCCGAGAGCGGTGGTGCGGCGTCCCGACAAGCCCGCTCGCCACAACGGGGGCATCGCAGCCAGAGGGCGGTGTATCCACAAGAGGGGCATCACAGCCAGGGGGCGGCGTATCACCAGCCAGGGAACGGCGGACTCTCATGCTCATGACTCCGGAGTGCCAATGGCCAACGCTTTACCCGACCTGAAACTATTGCGCATCTTCGTCAGCGTGGTGCGCCACCAGGGCTTCGCCAACGCCCAGCAGGAACTCAACCTCTCGACGTCGGCCATCAGTACCTACATGAGTCAGTTGGAGTCGAGCCTGGGGCTGGTTCTGTGTCATCGTGGCCGTGGCGGTTTCAGCCTGACCAGCAAGGGTGAGCTGTTCCACCAGGAAACCCTGCGCCTGCTCGGTGAACTCGAAGGCTTCGAACAGTACGCCGCCGCCCTCAAGGGCGAGTTGCGTGGCACGCTGAACCTCGGGGTGATCGACTCGACCGTCAGCGAGCCGGCCTTGCCCCTGGCCGAAGCCATCGGGGCCTACAGCCAGGAACATCCCGGCGTGCACCTGCACCTGTCGGTGCTGAGCCCCTACGAGTTGCAGCTCGGTGTGCAGGACAATCGCCTGGACTTGGCCATCGGGGCTTTTTCCACACGCATGAGCGGGCTGGTCTACCAACCGTTGTATCGCGAGCAGCACTGGCTGTATTGCAGCAACCGCCACCCGCTGTACCACGAGCGGCGCATTCCCGAGCAGGTCATCACCCAGCAGCGCATGGTCGGGCGTGGCTACTGGAGCCAGGCGGAGCTGGCCCGGCATGGCTTCAAGCACAGCGCGGCGACCGTGGAGAGCATGGAGGCGCAACTGATCCTGGTGCTGTCCGGTGCCTACATCGGCTACCTGCCGGAGCACTATGCCCAGCCGTGGGCAGACAAGGGCGACCTGCGTGTGCTGCTGCCGGCGACCTTCGGCTACCAGGCACCCTTTTCGATGATCCTGCGCCGTGGCCGTAGCCGCGAGCCGTTGATCCAGACTTTCCGCGACCTGCTCAAGGCGCAGCTCAACCAGCCCTGACCGGAGCGACCCAGATGTCCAGAGCCTGTTGTGAACGCTGCCAGCGTCCCCAGAGCCACTGCCTTTGCGCGCTGATCCCACAGCTCGACAGCCGTACCCGCGTGCTGGTGTTGCAGCACTCGAGCGAAGTCGGCCACGCCTTGAATACCGCACGCTTGGCGACCCTCGGCCTGACCAATGCCGAGCTGCGCGTGGGTGAGGTATTCGATGACCTGCCGGCGTTGCTCGAGCAGCCCGGCTACCGGGCCCGGCTGCTGTTCCCAGCGGACGATGCGCAGTTGCTTCAGCCTTATACGGCCGAGACAGACGAGCGGCCACTGTTGCTGGTGGTCCCCGACGGCACCTGGCGCAAGGCGCGCAAGCTGTTGTACCTCAACCCATTGCTGGCCGGTTTGCCGCGGGTCAGCCTGGAACCGGGTGCGGTATCGCGCTATCGCCTGCGCAAGGCACCTGGGCCGGGGGCCCTGTCGACGGTGGAAGCGATTGCCCGGGCGCTGGAAACCCTGGAGCAGCCGGTGTCGTTCGACGCGCTGCTCAAGCCCTTCGAAGCGTTGATCGAGGGACAGATCCAGGCCATGGGGCGCGAGACCTACCAGCGTAACCATGGCGATTGAGCGCCTGGGTTATCGCCGTGGTTCCAGGGTTTTCTGCCGCAGGATATAGAGACTGACCAGCACCGCGCTGGTCAGCATGAACAGGCGTGCCCAGAACAGTGGCACCAGGTAGCAGGAAAGGCCGATGCTCAGCCACATCAGGCCAATGGCGTAGACCTTGCCTTTGAGCGGGATGCCGTTTCCGTCCAGGTAGTCGCGGATCCACGGCCCCAGGCGCGGGTGCTGGACCAGCCAGTGGTAGAACCGTGGCGAGCTGCGGGCGAAGCAGGCGGCAGCCAGCAGCAGGAAAGGAGTGGTCGGCAGGACCGGCAGGAATATGCCGAGTACGCCCAGCGCCACGCTCAGCCAGCCAATGGCCAGCAGCGCGTAGCGCAGGAGCGGCGAGCGATTGCCCGTGGGGCGCATCGCCACCGGATGTGACTCAGTGATGGCGGGGCTTGAGGATCGCCGGCTTCTCGTCGGGCGCATTGCACAGCAGGTAGAGGGCAGTCAGCGCTTCCGGGATCTGTACGATCATGTCGTCCATCAGGTTCGCATCGGCGGCGATGTCGGCGAATTCCGGCTGCTCGTCGAACAGGCCCGAACCGACCATGATCGGCAGGAGCATTTCGCTGACTTCTTCCTCGGCGGTTTCGAACCAGGCTTCCTCGCGCAGGAACACCCCCTCCATGAAACCGATGCACCAGCCGCGCAGTTCGGAATCGTCCGGGTCGTCGCCCAGGTCGAGGTCGCACGGCAGTTCGAACTCCTCGTCGGAGGCCAGCTGACGGGAGATGTGCGCCTTGAGCTGGATCAGCGTGGCTTCGATTTCCTCGCGCTGGGCGGCATCCTTGTAGTGCGGCTCTTCGGCGAACAGCGCGTCGATCCATTCACGATCGGGCACCACGTCGGAGCAGATCGACAGCGCAGTCAGGTAGCCGTGGGCGGCCACGTAGTCCAGCGCTTCTTCGTGCAGCTCGTCGGCGTCGAGGAAGGCTTGCAGGCGGGTGAGTTGCTCAGCGAAGGACATGAGGGGCTACCTTGGGAATAAACGATGCTGAATTCTAGGCGTTCTTGAGCTCGCAGGCCAGCAAACACATAGATTTGCGCGGTTTCACTCCTCAATAAGGATAGTCGTTGATCGACCGGCAGGGCCCTCTGCCGGATAACGCTCGGGTATACTGCCGCGTTTTGTGATGCCCCATTGCAGATTGCAACGGCCGGAGAAACGCCCGCTTACGGTTTTTTCCGTCAAGGCAGCGGCTTTTCGACCAGCCTTTGCAGGGGTGTTTCGGTGATTTTTGGAGTGGCTATGCTCGAACAGGCTCAACGCGTCCTCAAGGACATCTTCGGTTACGACAGCTTTCGCGGTCGCCAGGGTGCCATTATTGAGCGCGTGGCCAGCGGCGGCGATGCCCTGGTGCTGATGCCGACCGGGGGTGGCAAGTCGCTGTGCTACCAGGTTCCGGCCTTGCTGCGCGACGGCCTGGCGGTGGTGGTTTCGCCGTTGATCGCGCTGATGGACGACCAGGTCGCGACGCTGGAAGAACTCGGCGTGGCCGCCGCGGCACTGAACTCGACACTCAGCGCCGAACAGCAGCGCGACCTGGCTGCGCGGATTCGTCGCGGCGAAGTGAAGATGCTCTACCTGGCGCCCGAGCGCCTGGTACAGCCACGCATGCTGGCGTTCCTGCAGAATCTCGACATTGCCCTGTTCGCCATCGACGAGGCCCACTGCGTTTCGCAATGGGGCCACGACTTCCGTCCGGAATACCTGCAACTGGGCCAGTTGGCCGAGATGTTCCCCAATGTCCCGCGCATCGCCCTGACCGCGACCGCCGACAAGCGTACCCGCGAAGAGATCGTCAATCGCCTGCACCTGGAGAATGCCGAGCGCTTTCTCTCCAGCTTCGACCGGCCGAACATCTTCTATCGCATCGTGCCCAAGGAGCAGCCACGCAAGCAGTTGCTGGCGTTCCTTTCGCAGCGCCGGGCCGACTCCGGGATCGTCTACTGCCTGTCGCGCAAGAAAGTCGACGAAGTCGCCGCGCTGCTTTGCGAGCAGGGGTTCCCGGCGTTGCCGTACCACGCCGGGCTGCCCTCCGAAACCCGGGCCGACAACCAGAAGCGCTTCCTCAACGAGGAAGGCCTGATCATGGTCGCGACCATCGCCTTCGGCATGGGTATCGACAAGTCCAACGTGCGTTACGTCGCTCACCTCGACCTGCCCAAGTCGCTGGAGGCCTACTACCAGGAAACCGGCCGCGCCGGACGTGACGGCCTGCCGGCGGATGCCTGGATGGCCTACGGCCTGCAGGACGTGGTGATGCTCAAGCAGATGCTGCAGAACTCCGAAGGCGACGAGCGCCACAAGCGCCTGGAGCACCACAAGCTCGACGCGATGCTGGCGCTGTGCGAGGAGACGCGTTGCCGTCGCCAGACGCTGCTGGCCTATTTCGACGAGGACCTGCCGCAGCCCTGCGGCCACTGCGACAACTGTGTCGATGGCGTGCAGACCTGGGATGCCACCGAGCCGGCGCGCCAGGCGCTGTCGGCGATCTACCGCACCGGCCAGCGCTATGGCGTGGGCCACCTGGTGGATGTGCTGCTGGGCAAGGAGAATGACAAGGTCCGCAGCTTCGGCCACCAGCACCTGGCGGTATTCGGTGTCGGCAAGGCGCTCAGCGAGGGCGAGTGGCGCTCGTTGTACCGGCAACTGGTGGCTCGCGGCCTGGCCGACATCGACATCGAGGGCTATGGCGGCCTGCGCCTGACCGACAGCTGCCGGCCTCTGCTGCGTGGCGAGGTCACCCTGGAGTTGCGCCGCGACCTCAAGCCGCAGGTCGCCGCCAAGAGCGTCTCCGCCAGCCCGGCCAGCCAGCTGGTGCGTGGCGAGGAGCGCGAGCAGTGGGAAGCCCTGCGGGCCCTGCGGCGCAAGTTGGCGCAGGAGCATGCGGTGCCACCCTACGTCATCTTCCCCGACTCGACGTTGCTGGAAATGCTGCGCAGCCAGCCGACGACCATGGCCGAGATGGCCCGGGTCAGCGGCGTGGGTGCCCGCAAGCTGGAGCGTTATGGCGAGGCCTTCCTCGAGGTGCTGGGCGGCGAAGCCGAGACACCCAAGGCGGTCGTCGATATTCGTCACGAACTGATCAGCCTGGCCCGTGCCGGCATGACCCCGCTGCAGATCGCCGGCCAGTTGCAGTGCTCGGAGAAGAACGTCTACACACTGCTGGCCGAAGCCATCGGCCACCAGCAGTTGTCGTTGGAGCAGGCCCTGGACCTGCCTGAGGACCTGCTGGGGGAAATCCAGGACAGCTTCCTCGACGGCGAGGGCGAATTGCCCGCCGTGAGCGAGGTCGCCGAACTGTTCGCCGGGCGGGTGCCCGAAGGTGTCCTGTACTGCGTAAGGGCTGCCCTGCAAGCCGAATTCGAACTATGAGGAGAGGGAAATGGAATATTCCCGGCCTATCTCTGTGTTATTTGCGACAAGTCATGTTTGCACACAGCAGAGGCCTTGCCTCCAGCCAGGCTCCATGCTTAGCTGACTAATAATTAGTTTTATCTACTTTAAGTCTGACCATGAGTTTTTTATGTCGTTGACCGATGAACACCGTTTTGGCATGCAACTGGCGCAAATGTCCCGCGGCTGGCGTGCCGAGCTGGATCGCCGCCTGGCCGGCCTGGGATTGTCCCAGGCCCGTTGGCTGGTGTTGCTGCACCTGGCACGTTTTTCCGAGGCGCCGACCCAGCGTGAGCTGGCCCAGAGCGTCGGAGTGGAAGGCCCGACCCTGGCGCGTCTGCTCGACAGCCTGGAGACCCAGGGGCTGGTCCAGCGTCACTCGGTCGTCGAGGACCGCCGGGCCAAGAAGATCGTGCTGTGCGCGCCGGCCCGGCCGTTGATCGAGCAGATCGAAACCATTGCCACCGCCTTGCGCCACGAACTGTTCGAAGGCGTCGACGAGGAAGAGCTGCGAATCAGCATGCGGGTCCATAGCCGCATCCTGGCGAACCTGGAAAAGTCCTGAGCCATTGCCAGCGGTGCCGGACTTGGAGAATCCCCGGCCGGCAGACTATAAGATTTACTGATTCTGTGTATTGTGTTGGCATTTCTTCCCCGCTCGCCGCGGGGTTGATGTCGGGCCTTTAAGGGATACTCATGCTCGAGAGTTCGCAGTCCGCGTTGCAGTGTTCCACTGAAAAGTCCCTGGTGACCCAGGTTCGACGGCGCTGGATGGCCGTGGCGGCGTTGTCGTTGCTGCAGCCCTCGCTGGCTTCGGCCGTGGGGCTGGGAGACATCACCCTGCATTCGGCACTCAGTCAGCCGCTCAATGCGGAAATCGCCCTGGTCGATCCCGGTGATCTGGCCGAAGGCGAACTGTCGGTGAGCCTGGCGACGCCTGACGAATTCTCCCGGGCCGGTGTCGAGCGCCTGTTCTTTCTCAATGACCTGCGTTTTACGCCGGTCCTGCAAGGTAATCGCAGTTTCATCCGGGTGCAGTCGAACAAGCCGGTGAGCGAGCCCTTCCTGAGTTTCCTGGTCCAGCTCAACCAGCCCAACGGCCACCTGCTGCGTGAGTACACGGTGTTGCTCGATCCCCCGGGCAGTGGCACCTACAGCCCGCCGACGCGCAGCGGCTCGTCCGAGCCGTCGACGCCTGCCGCCACGGTGGCACCGCCACCGGCCACCCAGGGCAAGCGCTACACCGTGGCCAAGGGCGATAGCCTCTGGAGCATCGCCAAGCGCCTGAATGAAGCGGGCAGCAAGGCCAGTGTCAATGAACTGTCCGAAGGCATCCGGGCGCTCAATCCCGGTAGCGCACGCCTCAACGTTGGGCAGAGCCTGTTGCTGCCGGATGTTGCCGTGGTACCGGGTAGCGCTGCGGCTACGGCTTCGGTGCCTGCTGGCGCGCAGGTCGAAGCGGCGCAAAATGCCCTGCAGGGCGCCGAACAACTCGCGGCGGCAACACTGGAGAACCAGCAGTTGCAGAAAACCGTCGAGGAGTTGCAGGCTCGCCTGAAAACCCAGGACGAGCAGATCGCCAATGACCAGAAGCAGCTGGGCGAACTGCAGGCACAACTGACGGCGCTCAAGGCCAAGGCTGCGGCACCTGTCGCCGCACCGGCCCCGGTGGCTCCTCCCGTGGTGCCGGCGCCGGTGGCCGCCGAACCGTCCGACGGGCCCAACCTGCTGCTCCTGGCGGCGCTGGTCGTGTTGCTCCTGTCGCTGGTCGCCGCCCTGATCGTGCGGCGTCGGCGCGCTTCGGCAGAGCGCGGGGTCGAGCCCACGCCTGTGCTGCAGGATCCGCCGTTGGTCAGTCGCGTGGTGCCGGCTGCCGCACCCAGTGCCCCGGCACCCGGGGTCGAGCCGGAGGATGAACCCCTGGCGGTGACGGCGCGACGCGAGACCAGCGAAGTCCCGGATGCCCTGGAAGGCGTGAGCATCTATATCGCCTACGGCCGCTTCAAGGAGGCAGCGGGTATTCTGCGCGAGGCCATTCTCAAGGAGCCCCAGCGTACCGACTTGCGCCTGCGCCTGTTGGACGTGCTGGCCCAGCAGGGTGACAACGACGCCTACACGATCGAAGAGCAGCATCTGCTGGACACGGGGTTCAGCGAGTCGACCTTGCGCGACCTGCGGGCCAAGCATCCGAAATTGCAGGCGGCTCCCGCGCCACAGGCGGCACCGGTTCTGCCAGCGGGTGGCGCGGCGCCAGCTCCTGCGCCAGCACCCGTCAGTGCCCCGGCTGTTGCGGCTGCCACCGCGACACTGGCCGCCCCGATACTGGCGGCCGAGTGGATGGAGAAGGAAACGAAGGCCGAACCTGTGGCCGAGGCCGCGCCATTGGATGACGAGTTCCAGCTCAACCTCGACGACCTGTCGATGGATTCGGACTGGGACCTGGTCAGCCCGTTCGACAATGCCCTGGCGCAACGGGGCAAGGCCGCCGAACAGGCGCCGACGTTGTCCGGAGCCGATCCGGATTTCGCCAGCAACCTCAACGAGCTGCCACATGTCTTCGAAATGCCCGACGAGCAGTTCCTCAGCGATTTTGCCGAGCCGGAACCCGAGCAGCCGGAGGAAGCCGAACTGAGCCTGCCCCTGGTCGACGATACGTTGGACGATGGCTTCCTCGACAGTTTCCTGAGCGATGAACAGCCCCTGGACATCGAACCGCTGGAGGTGGACTTCGACAGCCTGGAGCGTGAGCAGGCTTCGGCCAGCAAACTGGAACAGGCTCAGACCTTCATCAACGTCGGTGACCTTGACCATGCCAGCCAACTGCTGCACGAACTGCTCAGGGAAGGCGACGAGCCGCTGAAGCAGAGCGCTCGCACGCTACTGGCCAGCATTCGCTAGGAGCCCGTCATGAGTGCAACCAGGCCGGAAATCGTCATTACCTACTGCACCCAGTGCCAATGGCTGCTGCGGGCTGCCTGGCTGGCCCAGGAGCTGCTCAGTACCTTCTCCGACGATCTGGGCAAGGTTTCCCTGGAACCGGGCACCGGTGGAGTGTTTCGCATCACCTGCGATGCGGTGCAGATCTGGGAACGCAAGGCCGACGGTGGTTTCCCCGAGGCCAAGGTGCTCAAGCAGCGGGTTCGCGACCAGATCGACCCGCAGCGAGACCTGGGCCACAACGAGGCGCGTTGAGAGATGATGACGTCATTGCCAGGTAGCAATGACGTCGTTCCGGTCAGGCCTACTCTGAACGGCTGAGCTTGGCCTTGATGAATCCGGCGACCAGGCTCAGCACGGCGCCGCCGACCCCGCCGCTGGCGATACCACTGGCAATCGAACTCAAGTCGAGATTACCGACCTCGCCGCCGAGGCTGCCGTTGGTGATGGCCGAAAGCACCTGGCTGAGTACCACGCCGCCGACTCCCCCCGCCAGCGTATTGAACCAGGGACCGAGGCTGTACTTGTCGGCCGCGGCGCCGGCAATGTTGCCGCACACCGCACCACTGACCAGTTGGATCAGGAGACTGATGAATTCCATGGATGAACCCTCCACAGTTTGAGTTGGAGGGCAACTGGCATCGAGCTACTGCTGGATCACTGCCGCTGTCGCCGAGCAGCCCTGCTATCCGGGGAACGACGGCTGGCTGTTGCGGATGTTGCAAGTATAGGACAGCCGCCGAAAATCACGGGGCGGCTGCAACTTCCAGGTTCTTTCGGCGGGGCGCGCCGCTCAGCAGGCTCGACAGCACGATTGCAACGATGATCAATACTCCGCCGAGCAGCATGCGCGCACTGGGACTTTCACCGAACAGCAGCCAGGCGGCGGTGATCCCGTAGACCGGTTCCATGGCGAAGACCACGGCGGCGGTGCGGGCCTTGATCACCGCCAGGCTGGCCACGAACAGACTATGCGCGACCGCCGTGCAGAACACCCCGAGCAGCGCCAGCCACAGCCAGTCCAGTGCGCGAACCTCGCCAAGGCCGGGGCCGGCCCAGGGCAGCAGGCACGCCGCGACCACCAGGTTCTGGCACAACGCCGCCTGAACCGCGCTGATTCGACCGGAACCGGCCCGGTTGTTCAGCGACAGCAGCGAGAACAGCAGCCCGGACAGCACGGCCCAGAGCAAACCGGTGGTGGCCTGGCTGGCGAGATCGAATTCGGGGGTGACCAGCACCAGGCCGATGCTGACCAGCAGCACCAGGAGCATTTCATTCAGGCGGATGCGTTCGCGGAAAATCACCCCTTCGAGAATCACGGTGAACGCCGGAAAACTGGCAAACCCCAGGGTGGCGACGGCAACACCGCCGACCTTCACCGCGAGGAAGAAACTGACCCAGTGTCCGGCCAGCAACAGGCCGCTGCCCAGCAGGCGGCGCCAGTCCTGCGCCTGCAGGCGCTGCCAGCGGTTATTGCGCGAGAGACTGGCGAACACCACGAGGGCGAGCACGGCAAAGCTTGCGCGTCCGAAGACGATGATGGCGGGAGCGGCGACGGCGAGTTTGCCGAACACGCCGGTCAGGCCGAACATCAATGCACCGATGTGCAAGGCGCCGAGGGCGGAGCGGGGCGTCATGTTGATCCTTGGAAGCGGTTATGCACGAGCAGGCAGTCTAGGGCGCAAGGCGTATCGCTGTCTGTCGCGGGACTCGCGTCAATTGTCGCCAGACTCGCGGCGCAAGGCGGTCGGCGAGGCGCCGAATTCGCGCAGGATGGCGGCGCAGAAGGCGCTCTGCGAGCTGTAGCCGACGCGCTCGGCGATCTCGCCGACCGGCAGTACGGACTCGCGCAGCAGGCCGAGGGCAAGTCGTAGTCGTCGGCTGCGGATATAGTCCATCGGCGTCTGCCCGCACTCGGCCATGAACCGTGCATGCAGCCGGGCGTTGGACAGCCCGGCGATGCGAGCCAGGTCGGCCACCTGCAGCGGGCGGGCGGCGTAGCGATCGATATGCGCGTCCAGGGCGGCCAGTGGCAGGCGCCTGCCATCGATGACGGGCGCGGTGTTCAGGCTGGCCAGCAGCAACACCGCGCCCTGGCGGGCGATGAGCGGGTCCTGCACCGGGCTGTTGGCCAGCCAGTCGACCAGGCGGCCCTGGCTGGCGTTGAGGGTCAGTGACCCGGCCCGGTCGATCAGGCGTCGGCTGGCGTCGGCATGGTCGCCCAGGGACTGTACCAACCAGTGTTCGTCCGGCACGTCCAGCACCAGGCAACGGCTGCCGTCGGGGCTGCCGCAGGTGTGATGGGCGTCGTAGGGCACGACCGCGACGCTCTGCTGCACCACCCGGCTGCCGTGGCCCTCGATTTCGAAGTCGAGCCGGCCCGACAGCCCGAACACCAACTGGGCGTGGGCGTGGCTGTGGACAATCAGTTCTTCGCTGTACTGGCGCAGGGTCAGGAACGGGCCCATGGCGGTCTCCTCGGCAGAGTGTCAGTCTACACCGGTTGCGGCGGCTCGGCGGCTGTCACAGCACTGTCGTCTGGTTGTCATGGTCAATTCACTGCCCCCGTGCAAGCTCAGGAAAAATCCGGAGAATGCCCATGACCCGTGCGGAGCTCGCCAAACCCAGTCGCAAGCAGCGTGTGCGAACCCTGTGGATTTCCGATGTGCACCTCGGCACCCGGGATTGCCAGGCGGAGCATCTGTCGCAGTTTCTCAAGGGCTATCATGCCGATCGTATCTATCTGGTCGGCGACATCATCGATGGCTGGAAAATGCGTGGCGGGATGTTCTGGCCCCAGGCGCACACCAACGTGATCCGGCGCCTGCTGACCATGAGCAAGCGCGGTACCGAGGTGATCTACGTCACCGGCAACCACGATGAATTCCTGCGGCGCTACTCGAAGCTGATCCTGGGCAACATCCAACTGGTGGACGAGGCCGTGCATGTCACCGCCGATGGTCGCAAGTTGCTGGTGATCCATGGCGACCAGTTCGATGTCATCACCCGCTACCACCGCTGGCTGGCGTTCCTCGGCGATTCGGCCTACGAGTTCACCCTGACGCTCAATCGCTGGCTGAACCATTGGCGGGCTCGCTACGGTTATGGCTACTGGTCGCTGTCGGCCTACCTCAAGCACAAGGTCAAGACGGCGGTGAATTTCATCAGCGATTTCGAGGAAGCCATCGCCCACGAATGCGTGAAGCGTGGGCTCGATGGCGTGGTGTGCGGGCATATCCACCACGCCGAGATCCGTCAGGTCGGCGAGGTGGAATACCTGAACTGTGGCGACTGGGTCGAATCCTGCACCGCACTGATCGAGCATTGGGATGGGACCATCGAACTGTATCGACTGGCCGATGCCCAGGCCAGGGAGGCCCAGCTCAAGCTGGACTTGCAGAAGGTCACGCAGCCCGGCTGAGCTTGACCGCTTCCTCCAACCCTTCCTAGAAGGGCACCCGCCCCAGCAGCATGTCGCGGTACATGACGAAATCGCCCAGCAAGCTGTAGAAAGGATGCTGAAAGGTTGCCGGGCGATTCTTCTCGTAGAAAAAGTGCCCCACCCAGGCGAACCCGTAGCCGGCCAACGGCAGCAGCGGTAACAGTCCCCAGGCCCCACGGCCGATGATCAGGGCAAGAATGAAGATGACCAGCGTGGTGCCGACGAAATGCAGGCGGCGGCAGGTGCTATCGGCATGTTCATTTAGATAAAACGGGTAAAACTCACTAAAGCTGTTGAATTTCCTGACGTTTTCCATGGAGTACTCTCCGTACTTCTTATGTGGGGAGGTGGGCTGTTTTGCGGGGAGCCTATTTCAGTCTAGATTCAGTCGCTGCGACGGCCAGTGACAATAGGCGCCACTTTAGTATCCTTAGGCCATCAGTCGTAGTATGCGGCATACCATGTAAAGAACAGGCCATGAGCGAGAGAACCACTTCTGCAAGCTGGGCGATGGGCATTGTCAAGGCGTTGGAGATGGACGGCCTGGACTGCCGGGCGCTTTTCCAGCAGCTCGGGCTCGATTACACCGCGCTGGACGATCCCGATGCACGTTTCCCCCAGGACTCGATGACCCGCCTCTGGCAGCGCGCCGTCGAGCTTTCCGGCAACCCGGCGATCGGCCTGAACATGGGCAAGGTGGTGCGCCCGGCGTCCTTCCATGTGGCCGGTTATGCGCTGATGTCCAGCCGGACCCTGGCCGAAGGGTTCATGCGCCTGGTGCGCTACCAGCGGATCATCGCCGAGAGTGCCGACCTGAGTTTCCGCCTGCTGCCCGAAGGCTATGCATTGATCCTGACCGTCCATGGCGACCTTCTGCCGCCGACCCGGCAGAGTGCCGAGGCGTCGCTGGCCTGTGCCCTGGCGTTATGCGGCTGGCTGACCGGACGCACCCTGCAGCCGCGCAAGGTGCTGGTCCAGGGCTCGCGACCGGAGGATATCGGTCCCTACCAGCAGGCGTTCCATGCGCCGCTGGTATTCGATGCGCCCTATGACGCGCTGATTTTCGAGAAAGCCGACATGGAGGCGCCGTTGCCGACGGCCAACGAGGCCATGGCCCAGTTGCACGACCGTTTCGCCGGCGAGTACCTGGCACGTTTCTCCGAGAGCCGGGTGACCCACAAGGCGCGGCAGGTGCTGTGTAGGCTGCTGCCGCAGGGCGAGCCCAAGCGCGAGATTGTCGCGCAGACCCTGCACCTGTCCCAGCGCACCCTGCAGCGGCGCCTGCAGGAGGAGGGCACGAGTTTCCAGGCCCTGCTCGACGACACCCGTCGTGAGCTGGCCGAGCAGTACCTGGCGCAGCCGCGCATGACCCTGCTGGAAATCGCCTACCTGCTGGGATTTGCCGACCCGAGCAATTTCTTCCGGGCCTTCCGTCGCTGGTTCGAGGTGACGCCCGGCGAATACCGGGCGCGGTTGCAGGGTTCGGTCGTCGCGATCAATGACGCCAGAATGCCGGAATACACAGCACGAACACTGTGATGATCTCCAGGCGGCCCAACAGCATGCCCACCGACAGGATCCACTTGGCGCCATCGGGCAGGCTGGAGAAGTTGCCGGACGGGCCGATCACTTCACCCAGGCCCGGGCCGACGCCGGACACCGTGCTCGCCGCGCCGGTCAGCGCGGTCATCCAGTCCAGGCCGATCAGCGACAGTGCCAGGGCGATGGCGCAGATGGTGATGGCGAAGAAGAAGGAAAAGGTCAGGATCGAACGGACGATTTCCTCGTCGAGGCGGTGACCGTTGTATTTCTGCTTGATCACCGCCCGCGGGTGGATCAGTTGGTTGAGGCTGGCCTTGAGCAGGATGTAGGCGACCTGGAACCGGAAGATCTTGATCCCGCCCGCCGTCGAGCCCGAGCAGCCGCCGATGAAGCCCAGGTAGAAGAACAGCATCAGCGAGAAATTGCCCCACAGGCTGTAGTCGCCCAGGGCGAAGCCGGTGGTGGTGACCACTGACGTTACGTTCAGCGCCACGTGGCGCAGGGCGTCGAGCCAGTGCAGGTCGGTGGTCCACCAGTACCAGGTGCCGAGCACCAGCCAGGTGACCAGCAGCAGGGCCAGCAGCCCCTGCACCTGCTGGTCCTTGATCAAGGCCTTGCGATGGCCGCGCAGGGTCGCGACGTACAGCGTGAACGGCAGGCTGCCGAGAATCATCACCACCACCGCGACCCAGTGCACCGCCGGCTGGTGCCACTTGGCCAGCGACTGGTCGGAGGTCGAGAACCCCCCGGTGGAAATCGCCGACATCGAGTGATTGATCGCGTCGAACGGGCTCATGCCGGCCCACCAGAAGGCCAGGCTGCCGAGGATGGTGATGCCGACGTAGGCGGTGACGATCAGCCGGGCGACCATGTGCGAGCGTGGCATGACCTTCTGCGAACGGTCGGAGGACTCGGTCTGGAACAGGCGCATGCCGCCGATGCGCAGTAGTGGCAGGATCGCCACCGCCATGCCGATGAAGCCGATGCCGCCGAGCCAGTGCAGCAGCGAGCGCCAGATCAGGATGCCCGGGGACATGTCGTCCAGGCCGCTGAGCACCGTCGAACCGGTGGCGGTGATGCCCGACATGCTTTCGAAGAAGGCGTCGGCGACGCTGGTGCGCAGGGTCAGCAGGAACGGCAGGGCGGCGAAGATGCACACGACCACCCAGCTCGAAACGGTCAGCAGGTACATGTCCCGCGGGCGCAAGTGGACCTGCTCGGGACGGCCCGGGATCACCAGGGCCAGGCCGGCGATAAAGGTGATGGTACTGGCCCAGAGGAAGGAATGCAGGTCGCCGGTGCGGTCGAAAATCACCAGGGTCAGCATGGGGATGGCCATGCTGATGGCGAGGGTGATCAGGAATATGCCGATGATGAAACCGATGATGCGCAGGGTCGGCAACGCCATGAAATGAGCTCTGGGCAGGGAAAGGCGGACATTCTACCTGCGGCCCTGTCCATGTAAACCGCCAGCGGCCGCGTGTATGAGGCTAGAATAGCCGCACATTTTTCCTCAGGAGGTAGCCCATGGAGGCTCTCGACAATTTGCTCAACCGTGTTTCCGCACCGCGCCTGCTGGATCCGGCTCCGACCGCGGCCCAGCGCGAAGTGCTGTTCCAGGCGGCCATGCGGGCCCCGGACCACGGCCAGTTGCAGCCGTGGCGCTTCCTGACCGTGGAAGGGGCGGCGCGCGAGCAGTTGGGCCAGTTGCTGGCCGAAGCGGTACGGCACCAGGGCGGTGAAGTGACCCAGGCCGCGCTCGACAAGGCGCATGCGATGCCGCTGCGGGCACCGCTGGTGGTGGTCGTGGTCGCACGCCTGCAGGAGCATTTCAAGGTGCCGAAGTCCGAGCAGCTGCTGGCCGCCGGCTGTGCGGCGCATGGCATCCTGCTGGCGGCGCATGCCCAGGGTATCGGCGCGGTCTGGCGCACCGGCGAGTTGTCCTACTCGCGGCACGTGGCCAAGGGCCTGGGCCTGGGCGATGACGAGGAAGTGATCGCGTTCCTCTACCTGGGCACGCCGCAGAACGAACTGCGCGCGGCACCCAAGGTCGACCTGGCGCAATTCGTCAGCGCCTGGTCGGCCTGATTCCCGCCGGTCAGCCGGTCACCCCTGGCGTCAGGGGCAGATCCAGGGTCGCAATGAAGCCGCCCTGCGGATGATTGGCCAGGGTCAGGCTGCCACCGTGGCGTTCCGCGGCCCGCCGGGCGATCGCCAGGCCCAGGCCATGGCCCGGGGCGGACTGGCCCGGGGCGCGGAAGAAGGGTTCACCCAACTGCGCCAGGTGCTCGGCTTCAACGCCGGGGCCATGGTCGCGCACACTGATCTGGATCCGCTCGCCCTGGCGTCGCGCCTGCACTTCGATGGGCTGGCCTTCGGGGTTGAAGCGCTGGGCGTTGCGCAACAGGTTGTCCACCGCGCGTTCGATCATGGTCGGCCAGCCGCGCAGGCTCAGTGCCTGCTCGGCATCGAGTTGTACCGGCTGCTGCGGGTAGCCGAGCACGGTTTCCCGCTGCAGTTCCTGCAGCAGTTGGTTGAGGTCCACCTCTTCGGCGCTGGCCTGGTCGGCATCGACCCGGGCCAGGGCGAGGATTTCGCTGATCAGGGCTTCCAGGCGGTCGCATTCGCGAGTCAGGCGTGGCCACAGGCGTTCACGCTCTTCGGGCGCCGAACGTTCCGCCAGGGCCAGGGCGATCTTCAGGCGTGCCAGTGGCGAGCGCAGCTCATGGGACACATCGCGCAGCAATTGCCGCTGGCTGCCGATCAGGCTCTGCAGGCGTGCGCCCATCAGGTTGAAGTCCTTGGCCAGCACGCCGAACTCGTCGCGCCGCGAGGCCAGCTTGGCCAGGCTGTTCTGCTGGTAGGTGGTCTGGCCCAGGTCGTGCACCGCACCACGCAGGCGGCTGAGCGGGCGGGTGATCGACAGGGTCACCAACAGGCTGAACAGGGTCAGCACCACCAGGGCGATACCCAGCGCACTGAGGGGCCAGAGCAGGCTGCCGCGATGCCAGGCATCGAGCTCCGGGTGGGGGATGCGGTAGATCAGCAGGTAGGTGTCGCCGCTTTTCGGGCTGGTGTACTCGACCGTCAACCGGCGCCAGGGCAGGCGACGATCATCGTTGTGCTGCCGGGCCTCGAAGGCCGCCGCACGGCGTGGGAAGGTACCGCGTACCACCGGGTCGCCGCTTTCGTTGAGCACCTGGACATCGATGTGGTACTGCTTCTTGCGTTGTTCGAGGATGTCCTGTGCAGCTTCCTCACCCTGTTCCTCGTAGGTCTGGGTCCAGTCCTCGGCCAGGGTGGCCAGGCCCGGGTGGCGGCTGAGGATCCAGGCGTCCTGGTTGAGCATGTGCCCGAGCAGAATCGACAACCCCGCGACAAGGGCAATGGCCAGCCAGAAGCTGGCCAGGATGCGCCAGAACAGTGATCGCACAGCAAGTCCTCAAATCAATCCGATGGAAACAGGAAGAGCCCGACGGCGTTTGCCGTCGGGCTCGATGCAATGCGCGGATTATTGCGCCTTTTGCGCGTGCTGTGCTTTCCAGGCCTTGAATTCTGCCCATTCGGCGCGGCGTTCGGCGCGTTTTTTCTGCATCTCGTCGAAAGTCTTCTGCTGGTCAGGCTTGAGCAGGGCGCGGATTTCCCCGTCGGTTTTCTGGCGGGAAGCGTCCAGCTCGCTCTTGAAGGCCGCCTGGTCGGCTGGCGAGAGCTTGGCCAGGTACTTCTCGGCGAGCTCCTTGCGGGCGTGCATCTGTTCGCCCATCAGCTTGCCGATGGCGTGACGCTGTTCGCGGCTCAGGTCCAGCTGGCTGTAGGGGGCTTTCCAGTGATGCTCGCCGCCGTGAGGGCCACCAGGGCCGCCCATCGGGCCACCGCCTTCGGGCATGGCCATGGCAACGGTCGGCAGGGCGGCAGCGAACATCAGGGCGATAAGGGTCTTGCGCATGGTGTATCTCCTTGTCTCGGTTCCGGTCGGTCCGGGTGAGTACAGATTACGGAGATCAAGGTCAGCGGCGGTCAGCAGTGGGTAAAGCTTGGGTAAAGACGTTCAGGCGGGGAGCTGACATTGGTGTTGGATGGCCGCTTACGCGGTTCGCGGCGGTGCGACGTCCCGACAAGCCACGCTCCTACAGCTTTATGTCGTGTGCTCGAAATACGTTCATCCGCGAACCTGTAGGAGCGGGCTTGCCCGCGAACCGCCAAAGGCGGCCATCCACCGCGCTAGGGGGCGTAGTAGTACCCGCGACTACGCAGCGCCACGATTCGCGGCCGGCCATCCGGGTGCGGGCCGATCTTCTTGCGCAGGTTGCTGACGTGCATGTCCAGGCTGCGATCGTAGAGGGTCAGCTTGCGTCCCAGGGCGATCTGCGCCAGTTCCTGCTTGTCCAGTGGCTCGCCCGGCTGTTGCAGCAGCGCTTCGAGCAGGCGGCTTTCGGAGACGGTGAGGGTGAAGTCCTGCTGGTCGATGGTGACCACGCCACGCACCGGGCTGAAGCACAGGTCGCCCAGTTCCAGCTGGCTCGGCGTCGCGGTCGGGTGGCTGCGGCGCAGTACGGCGCGCAGGCGGGCGGTCAGCTCCCGGGGATCGCAGGGCTTGGCCAGGTAGTCGTCGGCGCCCAGCTCCAGGCCGAGGATCCGGTCCAGTGGCTCGCCACGGGCCGACAGCATCACCACCGGCAGCTCCGGATGGTCGCTGCGCAATTGCTTGAGCAGTTCCAGGCCGCTGCCGTCAGGCAGCATCACGTCCAGCACCACCGCCGCCGGGGCGCTGTCGGCCAGGGCCTTGCGGGCGCTGAGGCCGTCATGGCAGGCCCGTACCTGGAAGCCTTCCTGGCTCAGCCAACTGCTCAGGAGCTCACACAGCTCCTGGTCATCGTCAATCAGTAACAGGTCGCTCATGTAGTTCTCGATAACCGATCGCCCTGGGGCGCTCTCAATTCAACCATTGCCGACGCTGTCGGCGTCCGCCACTGGCGAAGATACCGCAGAGCAGGGCCAGGAGTGCAACTCCGCCGCCGGTGATGAACCATTGTTGCTGGTCGGTCAGCAGGCGGCTTCCGGGGCTGGCCAGTGCCTCCTTGAGCTGCAGCTTGAGGCGTTGGTTCTCCTGGCGCAAGCGGCTCAGTTGGGGACTTTCGCGCTGGGCGTCGGTGCTGGCCAGCTGCTTGCCCAGCTCTTCGCGCTGCCGCTCGCTTTCCTTCAGGCGTTGCTGCAGATCGTTGATCTGGCTCGCGGCACTCAGCGACAGCGGCACGGCGTTGCCCGCGGCGTCTTCCTCGGCCTGGGCGGCGGTACCCAGCGATAACGTGATCAACAGCAGGCACAATGGACCTTTACGCATCGGAAACTCCTGATTCCAATCGGTATTCAGGATGTTGTCGGCTGTTGGGCAGGAATAATGAGCGACAGCCTGCGCGACACCCCGTCAGTGGGCGTCGCGCAGGACAGTATCAAGGCAGGGTCTTGCGAAAGGGCTTGACCACGACCTTGTCGTAGACGCCGGCGGCGACGAATGGATCGGCTTCGGCCCAGGCCTGGGCTGCTGCCAGGGAGTCGAACTCGGCGACGATCAGGCTGCCGGTGAAGCCGGCGGCGCCCGGGTCGTTGCTGTCGATGGCCGGGTGCGGGCCGGCCAGGATCACGCGGCCTTCGGCGTTGAGCTGCTGCAGGCGCTCAAGGTGCGCCGGGCGTGCCGCCAGGCGTTTTTCCAGGGAATTCTCGACGTCTGTGGCAATGATCGCGTAGAGCATGTCAGTCCTCGGTTTTTGGCGTAGTCGAATCGGCGTCGTGCAGGTGGCGGGACAGGTAGATGCCCTGGCCGACCAGGAACAGCAGGGTCATGCCCAGGCTGCCGAATACCTTGAAGTCGACCCAGTACTGCTGGAAGGTGAAGGCGACGAACAGGTTGGCGGCGCCGCAGAACACGAAGAACACGATCCAGGCCACGTTCAGGCGCGTCCAGATCGGCTCCGGCAGGCTCAGGGCGTGGCCCATGATGCGCTTGATCAGCAGGCGGTCGCCGATGAAATGACTGCCGGCGAAGGCCAGGGCGAACAGCCAGTTGACCACCGGGGCCTTCCACTTGAGGAAGGTTTCGCTGTGGAAGGCCAGGGTCAGGCTGCCGAAGACCAGGCAGGCGATCAGCGTCAGCCACTGGCTTTTTTCCAGCTTGCGCTGCTTGATGAACAGGGCGCCGTAGACCACCAGCGAACTGACGATCAGCACCGCCGTGGCGCTGTAGATACCCCCGACCGTCACGCTTTGGCCGGCGATATCGAGGAGGCGGGGTTCGATTTTGTAGACGATGAAGAACAGGAACAGCGGGATGAAATCGATGAATTGTTTCACAGTGGCAGCCAGAAGCAGGATGTAGCGGCATAATAACAAACATACTTGTCAGCGAAAGCGCCACCCAGAGGTTATTCAGTTCCCGTGGAAATCGACCTGCACTGCCACAGCACGGCCTCCGACGGCGCCCTGGCGCCAGCGGCCCTGGTTGCCCGTGCGCACGACAGAGGCGTGCGAGTCCTGGCCCTGACCGACCATGACACCCTCGAAGGCCTGGCCGAGGCCCGCGAGGCCGCGCAGGCGCTGGGCATGCAACTGGTCAACGGGGTCGAGCTGTCCTGCACCTGGGGTGGCGCGACCATCCATGTGCTGGGCTATGGTTTCGATGTGACCGCGACGCCGCTGGTCGAGGCGATTGCCCGCCTGCATGAAGGCCGCTGGCTGCGTTCCGAGGAAATCGCCCGCAAGCTGGCGCTCAAGGGCATGCCCGGTGCACTGGAAGGCGCGCGGGCGATCCAGCAGGAGCTGGGCGATAGCGGCAATGCTCCGGCACGCCCGCATTTCGCCGATTTCCTTGTGCGCGCGGGGTTCGTCAAGGATCGCGCCGAAGCCTTTCGCAAGTGGCTGGGGGCCGGCAAGCTGGGCGACGTCAAGCTGCACTGGCCGTCCCTCGAGGACACGGTGGGCACCCTGCGGGCCGCCGGGGCCTGGGTCAGCCTGGCGCATCCCTGGCATTACGATTTCACCCGCAGCAAGCGCCGCAAGCTGATTGCCGACTATATTCAAGCAGGCGGCCAGGCAATCGAGGTGGTCAACGGGTACCAGCCGGCCGAGCAGGTCGGCAGCCTGGCGATCCTGGCCCGTGAATTCGGGCTGCTGGTCAGTGCCGGCAGCGATTTTCATGGCCCTGGAGGCTGGTCCGAGATCGGTGAGTACCGCCCGGTTCCCGACGATCTGCCGCCACTCTGGTGTCGGTTCAAACATGACCAGCCATCAACCGCACGCGTCTGAACAGGAAGACAACGTGAGTCAATTTTTCCAGATACATCCGGAAAATCCCCAGGCGCGCCTGATCAAGCAGGCGGTGGAAATCATCCGCAAGGGTGGGGTGGTGATCTACCCCACTGATTCGTCCTATGCGATTGGTTGCCAGATCGGCGACAAGAATGCGGTCGAACGGGTACGGCGCCTGCGGCAACTGGACGACAAGCACAATTTTGCGTTGATCTGCGCCGATCTTTCGCAACTCGGCCTGTTCGCCAAGGTCGATACCGGGCTGTTCCGCCTGCTCAAGGCACACACGCCGGGGCCCTACACGTTCATCCTGAACGCCACCCGGGAAGTACCCCGGCTGCTGCTGCACCCGAAAAAGCGCACCATCGGCCTGCGTATCCCCAGCCATCCGATCGCCCTGGCGTTGCTGGCCGAACTGGGCGAGCCGCTGATGAGCGTGAGCCTGATCCTGCCGGACGAAAGCGAGCCGATGGTCGATCCCTACGAAATCCGCCAGCTGCTCGAGCATCAGGTCGACCTGATCATTGATGGCGGCTTTGGCGGGCTCAAGGCGTCCACCGTGATCAACCTGGCCGACGGTGACCCGGAAGTGGTGCGGGTCGGTTGTGGCGACCCGGCACCCTTCATGGTCGAGGCCTGAATGTCTGCCGTTGAAACTGTCGACAGTCAGGCCGGAGCCCAGCAGGAACTGCCCTTCGCCATGGTCTATGGCCAGGCGGTCATGGAAATGCCGGTGGACCTGTACATCCCGCCGGACGCCCTGGAAGTCTTCCTCGAAGCCTTCGAAGGCCCGCTCGACCTGCTGCTGTACCTGATCCGCAAGCAGAACATCGATATCCTCGACATCCCGGTGGCGGAAATCACCCGCCAGTACATGGGTTATGTCGAGCTGATGCAATCGGTGCGCCTGGAGCTGGCCGCCGAGTACCTGGTGATGGCGGCCATGCTCGCCGAGATCAAGTCGCGCATGCTGCTGCCGCGTTCGGCCGAGGTCGAGGAGGAGGAAGACGACCCGCGCGCCGAGCTGATTCGCCGTCTGCAGGAGTACGAACGCTTCAAGACCGCCGCCGAAGGCATCGATGGCCTGAGTCGGGTCGGTCGCGAGATCATCGTGCCGCAACTGGATGCCCCCGAGGCCCGGGCACGCAAGCTGCTGCCGGATGTCGCCCTGCAAGAGGTGCTGATGTCGATGGCCGAGGTGCTGCGCCGTGGCGACATGTTCGAGAGTCACCAGGTCACGCGCGAGCAACTGTCGACCCGCGAGCGCATGAGCGATGTCCTCGAACGCCTCAAGGGCGGCGGTTTCGTGCCGTTCGTCGAGCTGTTCACCGCCGAGGAAGGCAAGCTCGGCGTGGTCGTGACCTTCATGGCGATTCTCGAGCTGGTCAAGGAATCCCTGGTCGAGCTGGTGCAGAATGAGCCCTTTGCGGCGATCCATGTGCGTGCCCGCGCCGAATAACGAGCTTAATCAATGAACCTGACTGAACCCCGCGAGCTGGCCCCGCTGCTTGAAGCCTTCCTGTTGGCTTCGGGAAAGCCGCAATCGATGGAACGCCTGTACGAGTTGTTCGAGGAAGGCGAGCGCCCGGAGCCGCCGGTCTTCAAGAAGGCCCTGGCGATCCTGGCCAAGTCCTGTGACGGCCGTGCCTTCGAACTCAAGGAGGTCGCTTCCGGCTACCGTCTGCAGATTCGCGAGAAGTTCGCGCCCTGGGTCGGCCGGCTCTGGGAAGAGCGGCCGCAGCGTTATTCGCGGGCAATGCTGGAGACCCTGGCGCTGATTGCCTATCGCCAGCCGATCACCCGTGGCGAGATCGAGGACGTGCGGGGCGTGGCGGTCAACAGCCAGATCGTCAAGACCCTGCTGGAGCGCGAGTGGATCCGGGTCGTCGGTTACCGCGAGGTGCCCGGCCGACCGGCGATGTTCGCCACCACCAAGGCTTTTCTCGACTACTTCAACCTGAAGAACCTCGATGATCTGCCGCCGCTGGCGGAGTTGCGTGAAATCGAGCCGGACCCGGTGCTCGACTTCGACGACGCACCGGTGCCCGAGGGCCTGCAGGCCCTGGCCGATGCCAGTGTCGACCCGGAGGCGGAGGACGAGTCGAAGAAGCCGGAAACCAGTTTCCATACCCTGCTGCTGGAGCTGGACTCCATGGAGGAGGGGATCAAGACCGACTTTGACGACCTGCTGCGCGATGGCGATGTCCCGTTATCGACAGGGGAGTTCCAGGACGAGCCTGGTCTGTCGTTGTCCGAAGCGTCCGATCGGCCGGAGTCTGAGGAGGAGCCGGAACCCGAGAGGGACGCCGGGTTCGAGTCGGAGCCTGAACCGGAGTTTGACGCCAGCGTGGATGAGGCGGAGGAAGACCTGGTCGGCGCTGCCGAAGCCCGCGAGCGCCTGCTGGCTGCGGTCGCCGCGCTGGATGCCGGAAAACCGGAGCCCGAACCGGCACCTGAACTGAGCGAAGAGGAAGCCGAGGCCCAGGCGCTGGCCGAAGCCATCGAGAACGAACGACGCCAGTGGGAGGATTGAGGTGAGCCCTTTTCGCGGATAAATCCGGCTCCCACAGTTCTGCGGCGTCTGAAGCACTTCCCGGGAGCCTGTTCTGCCGCTCATCGGTGATGAATCAAAGACAGTTGGCTCCCACAGTGTCAGCGTCGTTCGCAGGACTCATGCATGGCGCAAGCACTTGTGGGAGCCGGATTTATCCGCGAACAGGCGCCCCCCGATCTCCAGCCGACAGACAACTGCTACTCTGTGATGCGCAACGTCGAAGATCCGCGTATGATTTGCGGCCCTTCGACGAACCCATTCGTCCAGAACAGTATTTTATCTCTATCAGGCCAGGCCTGAATCGACACACCGGGAGGTGCCCAGATGAGTGACAACGATCTGCAAGACCAGGACAGCCAACCCATCCGCCCCGCAGGCGAAAAACTGCAGAAGGTCCTCGCCCGTATCGGCGTGGGCTCGCGCCGTGACGTGGAAGGCTGGATCAGCCAGGGCCGCATCAAGGTCAATGGCAGCGAGGCCACCCTCGGCCAGCGTGTCGACCTGCACGACGCGATTACCATCGATGGCAAGGTCATCAAGCGCGAAGAGGCTTCCGAGTCGGTACGCCGGGTGATCATGTACAACAAGCCCGATGGCGAGATCTGCACCCGTGACGACCCGGAAGGCCGCCCGACCGTGTTCGACAAGCTGCCACGTCCGAAGGACGGGCGCTGGATCAACATCGGCCGCCTCGACATCAACACCACCGGTCTGCTGATGTTCACCACCGACGGTGAACTGGCCAACCGCTTGATGCACCCGTCCTACGAGATGGACCGCGAGTACGCGGTCCGTGTGCGTGGCGAAGTCGATGACGAGATGATCGAGCGCCTCAAGGCCGGGGTCATGCTCGAGGATGGTCCGGCCAAGTTCACCGACATCCAGCAGGCACCCGGTGGCGAAGGCTTCAACCATTGGTACCACTGCGTGGTGATGGAAGGCCGTAACCGCGAGGTTCGTCGCCTGTGGGAGTCCCAGGGCCTGGTGGTCAGCCGCCTGAAGCGCGTGCGTTTCGGTCCGGTGTTCCTCAACTCCGACCTGCCGATGGGTCGCTGGCGTGAAATGAGCCAGCGCGAGGTCGACATCCTCAGCGCCGAAGTCGGCCTGACGCCGGTGGCCATGCCGCAACTGACCGCCAAGAGCAAGGACAAGCTGGAGCGCATGCAGCGTAAATCCTCGCGTCCGCTGGCGCGTAGCGAGCGCGTGCGCACCTTGCGTCCTGCTCTCGGCGAGGGTGCCGAGCGCGCGAGCCGCGAGCCGCAGATCGAAGGCGAGCGTCCGGCACGCAAGCCGGCGCGCCAGGATGGCGAGCGTGCTCCACGGGCACCGCGTCCGGCCGGGCGTGGCGAGTCGAATCGTGGCACGCCAGTGGCTGAGCGTCCGGCGGACAGCAAGCGCCCGGGTAAGCCGGCACCGAAGTCCAAGCGTCCGGGCGTCGGCCTGGTGGATAACGCTGCGCCTTCAGGCAAACGTCGGGGTGCGCCGGCTGGTTCCGGCCAGCGTCCCGGTTTTGGCCGACGCAAGCCTGAGTAAGCGCCCAATGCCTTGAAAAAAAACGCCAATCGTCCGATTGGCGTTTTTTTTTGCAGAAATTTTTTGATGGGCCAGGCGGCAAGTTTTCGTTACGCGGCGTCAGGAAATTTTTACGAGTTATCCGGGCAAACCCCCTGGATTCACTGGCTTTGGCATCGTGTAAGGAATAGTTTCCGTGGCGCCTGGCCGCCGCGCTTTTTACCCCGGCCAGGCCTCTTGTTCGCCGCCGTCGGCGGCGGTGTCATATCCCCATACCTGCCGGTAGCGGTCTGGCGGTGTACAATGCGCGCCGTTTTAACTGTGACCCAACTGCGTACTCGCGCATTTTGAGCTGTCCGGTGGCTGCCTTGCGACGCCCCGAAGGCCAATACCCTCAAGGTTATCCGCCTTGTTCACTCCATCCTGTCACAAGCACGATGGGTTCGATTTCGTCACAGATAAAAACAAACAGGTGACGCATGACTTGTAGCAATCCTCGCAATCACTGCCCTCTGAATACCTGGCGTCCACGCCGTGGCCTGGTGTTTGTCCCCAGGGTTTCGTCTATCGCTTATCGCTGATACCCGACGCCCCACGAACATCATCCAACCTTGCGTGAGACCCCTTCCAATGAGTGGAACCCTTCCTCCTTCGGGCGAGCTGAAACGCGGCCTGAAAAATCGTCATATCCAACTGATCGCCCTCGGTGGCGCCATCGGGACCGGCCTGTTCCTCGGTTCGGCCGGGGTGCTGAAGTCTGCCGGCCCGTCGATGATCCTCGGCTACGCGATCTGCGGCTTCATTGCCTTCATGATCATGCGCCAGCTGGGCGAGATGATCGTCGAGGAACCGGTCGCCGGTTCCTTCAGCCACTTCGCCCATAAGTACTGGGGCGGTTTCGCCGGTTTCCTGTCGGGCTGGAACTGCTGGATCCTGTATATCCTGGTGGGCATGTCGGAACTGACCGCGGTCGGCAAGTACATCCACTACTGGTGGCCGGATGTCCCGACGTGGGCCTCGGCAGCGGGCTTCTTCGTGCTGATCAACCTGATCAACCTGGCCAATGTGAAGGTCTTCGGCGAGGCCGAATTCTGGTTCGCGATCATCAAGGTCGCGGCCATCGTCGGCATGATCGCCCTGGGCAGCTACCTCTTGGTCAGCGGCCACGGTGGCCCGCAGGCGGCAGTGAGCAACCTGTGGGAACACGGCGGGTTCTTTCCCAATGGCGTCAGCGGCCTGGTCATGGCCATGGCGATCATCATGTTCTCGTTCGGCGGCCTGGAAATGCTCGGTTTCACCGCAGCGGAAGCCGACAAGCCGAAAACCGTGATCCCGAAAGCCATCAACCAGGTGATCTACCGGATCCTGATTTTCTACATCGGCGCCCTGGTCGTGCTGCTGTCGCTGACTCCATGGGACAGCCTGCTCGGCACCCTCAATGCCTCCGGCGACGCCTACAGCGGCAGCCCGTTCGTCCAGGTGTTCTCGATGCTGGGCAGCAATACCGCGGCGCACATCCTCAACTTCGTGGTTCTGACCGCGGCGCTGTCGGTGTACAACAGCGGGACCTACTGCA
Source organism: Pseudomonas vanderleydeniana (assembly GCF_014268755.2). NCBI lineage: Bacteria > Pseudomonadati > Pseudomonadota > Gammaproteobacteria > Pseudomonadales > Pseudomonadaceae > Pseudomonas > Pseudomonas vanderleydeniana. The sequence goes on from NZ_CP077093.1 coordinate 1,978,345, forward strand.
ACAGCCGCATGCTGCTGGGCATGGCCGAGCAGGGTGACGCGCCGAAGCTCCTCGCACGGATCGACAAGCGCGGCGTGCCGGTGTTCTCGATCCTCGCCTCGGCGCTGGTGACCTTCGTCGCGGTGCTGATGAACTACCTGATGCCGCAGCATGCGCTGGAGCTGCTGATGTCGCTGGTGGTCGCGACCCTGGTGATCAACTGGGCGATGATCAGCTACTCGCACTTCAAGTTCCGCCAGCACATGAACCGTACCGGGCAGACCTCGCTGTTCAAGGCGCTGTGGTACCCGTACGGCAACTACATCTGCCTGGCGTTCGTGGTGTTCATCCTCGGCATCATGCTGATGATCCCGGGCATCCAGATCTCGGTGTACGCGATCCCGGTATGGCTGGTGTTCATGTGGGTCTGCTATGGCATCAAGAACCGTCGCAGCGTCCAGCAGGGCTTGCCTGCCGCCAGTTCCGCGCTGAAGTAACGCTTTACCGGCAACGGACAAACCCGGCCCTGTGCCGGGTTTGTCATTTCTGTATCCTGAACATTCCTGAAGCCGGACGTTTTCCCATGCTGGTCATTTCCAACAACGTGCAACTGCCGGACCACGAGATCGAGTGGACGGCCATTCGCGCCCAGGGTGCGGGTGGGCAGAACGTCAACAAGGTCTCCAGCGCGGTGCACCTGCGTTTCGACGTGCCGGCCTCATCGCTGCCAGCGTTCTACAAGGAGCGCCTGCTGGCCCTGAGTGACAGCCGCATCACCGGCGACGGGGTGATCGTGATCAAGGCCCAGCAGTATCGGACCCAGGAGCAGAATCGTGCCGATGCCCTGTTGCGCCTGGTGGAGTTGATCCAGGCGGCGACCAAGGTCGAGAAGAAGCGCCGGCCGACCAAGCCGACGCTGGGTTCGAAAAAGCGCCGGCTGGACAGCAAGTCCCAGCGCGGGGCGATCAAGGCCGGGCGCGGCAAGATCGATTACTGAGCCTGAAAGGCCTGTCAAAGACTGCCTGTGGCGAGCGGGCTTGTCGGAACGCCGCACCGCCGCGCTGGGCTGCAAGGCAGCCCTCAAGCCCGTCATCTCGGTACACCAGGTAGAACCGGGCTGCCTGTTTCAGGGCCGCTTCGCGCCCCAGCACGGCGGTGCGGCGTTCCGACAAGCCCGCTCGCCACAATCGGTACTCAGGCCTGGTCGCGCTGCTCGCGGCTCCTGGGGGCCTGGCGATACAGGTAGACGCTCAAGGCCAATCCGGAAAGCGCCGCCAGCGCCGCGAACAGGAAGATCGAGGCAAAGCCGAAGCCGGAGGCGATCGCGCCGACCAGCGGGCCGGTGATACCCAGCGACAGGTCGATGAACAACGAATAGGCACCCACCGCCGCGCCGCGGCTGGACGCCGGCACCAGGTTGACCGCCTCCACGCCCAGGGCCGGAAACACCAGCGAGAAGCCGAACCCGCTCAGCGCCGCACCGGCCAGCGCCCAATGGGCGTCAGGCGCCACCCACAGCAGCAACAGGCCCAGGGTCTCCACTGACAGGCAGGCGATTGCCACGCGAAAGCCGCCAAGTCGATTGATCAGGTTGCCGAACAGCAATCGGGCGCCGATGAAGCTGGCACCGAACAGGCTCAGGCACAGTACGGCGTTGCCCCAATGCTGGGTGGCGTAGTAGAGGGTGATGAAGGTCGCGATGGTGCCGAAACCGATCGAACCCAGCGCCAGTCCGGTGCCGTGGGGCAGGACGCGGCCGAGCACGTGCAGGAACGGCAGGCGTTCACCGGCCACGATCGGCGCGGCCAGCTTGGGCCAGGCCAGCAGCAGGCCGAGGGTTGCCAGCAGCAGGATGCTCACGCCCATGCTCCACAGGCCCAGCTGATTGACCAGCCAGACGCCCAGCGGCGCGCCGACGGCGAGGGCGCCGTAGCTGGCGATGCCGTTCCAGGAGATCACCTTGGCCGTGTTCTGCGCGCCGACCCGGCCAATGCCCCAGCCGATGGAGCCGGAGCCGACCAGGCTCTCGGCACTGCCAAGGATCAGGCGGCCGATGAACAGGCTGGCCAGGCTCAGGGCCGGCACGCCGTGCAGAAAACTTGGCAGCAGCATGAACACGCCGCTCAGGCCGCAGCCGGCGAGGCCGTACATCACCGCGCGCTTGCTGCCCAGGTTGTCGATGATCCGGCTGGCATAGGGGCGGCTGAGCAGGGTGGCCAGGTACTGGACGCTGATCACCAGGCCGGCGATCACCGCGCCGAACCCCAGTTCGCTGTGGACGTAACCCGGCAGGACCGCCAGCGGGATGCCGATGTTCAGGTAGCCGATGAAGGTGAACAGGACAATGGAAACGACTTGCAGCGTCACCGCGAGGGGGCGCTGGGAATCTTGCGTGGGCAAAGGCTCACCATGACAGCGAAGGGGGAAAGATAGGCTGCTTATGATAACGAGGCTAAGCGACTTGTAGGGAATTGAATCGAAAAAAAACGCTGGGGAAATGCTCAGGATTGCTGCGGTTGTGCCAGCAGGCGGGTGGTCACCAGTGCGGCCAGGGCGTTTTCCTGGCTGCCGAAGCGGGCGAGCAGCGCGGCCTGTTTTTCCTCGGACAGGTTGTTCCACAGCGCGATCATCTGTTCGGCGGTACCGATCAGCAGGTTGGCCTGGGTTTCGTCGAAGGTGTCGGTCACGGTGTATTCCTGGGAGGGGTGGATCTATCTGGCCGTGTGAAAAAACATCAGGATTGGTTTTTTCACACGGTCAGTTATTGCAGGCTTCAGTCTTTACTGTCGGCCTTCAGGCTTTCGGCAGCCTCGTTGGTTTCAGGCTGTTCGGCGCTGGCTTGTTGCGGGGTTTTCTGCTCAGTTTCGTGCAGGCTTGGGAAGGGGAAGTTGGGTATTTCGTGCATCGTCGTCACTCCTTGCAAAGTCTGTTTTTTAAATCGCTGGGTAGATCCGCGCTTTTAAAAAGCCTGGGCAGGATACAGCACTGGAGGTGACAGAAAGATTTTTTATCTTTCATGCGGGCCGGCCACTCGTCGCGCAGACGCTGGGCGCCGCTGATGTGAAGTGCGCTCCCACGGCTGAGCGGGGGAGCGCACGAGGGCTTACTTGCAGACGGCGGCGATCGCTTCGGCCAGGGCTTCCAGGCGGGTCGCGTCGATACCGGCGACGTTGGCCCGGCCCGAACTGACCATGTAGATGCTGTACTCGTCACGCAGGCGCTGCACCTGGACCGGCGACAGGCCGGTGTAGGAGAACATCCCGCGTTGCACGCCAATATGGGCGAAGCGTTCGGCCAGGCCATGCGGCTTGAGCGCCTCGACCAGGCCGCTGCGCAGCTGGGCGATACGCGCGCGCATGGCTTCGACTTCCTCGGCCCAAAGCTGCTTGAGCTGTGGGTCGCCGAGGATGGTCAGTACCACCGCTGCACCGTGATCTGGCGGGTTGGACCAGAGGTTGCGAGCCACCGCCGCCAGTTGACTGCGAACATCCAGCAGCTTTTCGGCGTCGGCGGTGCAGACCAGCAGGGCGCCGGTGCGCTCGCGGTACAGGCCGAAGTTCTTCGAGCAGGAGCTGGTGATCAGCACTTCCGGCAATTCCTTGGCGAACAGGCGGACTGCCCAGGCATCTTCCTCGACGCCATCGCCAAAGCCCTGGTAGGCGAAATCGATCAGCGGCAGCAGTTCGCGACGGCGAACCACTTCCAGTACCCGTTGCCAGTCGGCATGGGACAGGTCGAAACCGGTCGGGTTGTGGCAGCAGGCGTGCAGCAGCACCACGTCGCCTTTGGGCGCCTGTTCCAGCGCCGCGAGCATGCCGTCGACATTCAGGCGGTTGTCGGCCCCCACGTAGGGGTAGTGACTGATCTTCAGGCCGGCGGCGTTGAAGATGGTCTCGTGGATCGGCCAGGTCGGGTCGCTGAGCCAGATGCCGCGGCCCGGCAGGCACTGGGCGATGAAGTCCGCGCTCAGGCGCAGGGCGCCGGTGCCCCCCGGCGTCTGGGTGGCGCCGACCCGACGCTCGGCGATCAGCGGCGAGTCCGCGCCCATCACCAGTTCGCACAACAGGCTGCCGAAACGCAGGTCGCCATGGCCGCCGATATAGGACTTGCTCAGTTGCCCGTCCACCAGCTTCTGCTCGGCCAGCTTGACCGACTGCAGGATGGGCGTCAGGCCCTGGGCGTCCTTGTAGACGCCGACACCGAGATCGAACTTGTTCGGGTTCGGGTCCTGGGCATAGGCCTCCAGCAAACCGAGGATCGGATCGCCGGGGACGCGCGCGATGGCGGTGAAATGCATTATTTAAGGCCCTCGGCGGTTTTGCCGACCTCGTCGGTGCGTGCCGCCATGATGAAATCGTTACGGTGCAGGCCCTTGATGGAGTGGCTCCACCAGGTCACGGTGACTTTGCCCCACTCGGTCAACAGGCCTGGATGATGGCCTTCGGCTTCGGAAATGGCGCCGACGGCATTGGTGAAGGCCAGCGCGAACTGGAAGTTCTTGAAGCGGTAGACCTTCTCCAACTGCATGATGCCGTCGCGAACTTCGATATTCCAGTCCGGAATCTGCTTGAGCAGTACCGGCAGTTCTTCGTCGCTGACCTGTGGGGCATCGGCGCGGCAGGCTTCGCAGTGGGCTTGGGTGAGGGTGCTCATGGTGTATTCCTGTCTGTCGTTCTTGTTCGTTGCACGCCCTTCGGCGACACCGGTTCCGGGTATCGGCGCGAGGGCTCTGGGGTATGGCCGCAGGTCGCCGGTCAGGCGGCCTTGGGCGGGAATTTCGGGGTATGCAGGCCTAGCTGCATGGCTTGCTCGACCAGGCCCATGATGTCTTCGTGGGCCAGGTCGAACAAGCGCTTGAGGTCCGGCAGCGCGAAGTACACCGGTTGCAGGATATCGATGCGATACGGCGTGCGCATGGCTTCCAGCGGATCGAACGGCTGGTGCTCGGGTTCGCCGGACAGGCTGTAGACCGTCTCCTTCGGCGAGGAAAGAATACCGCCGCCATAGATGCGTCGGCCTTGCGGGGTGTCGACCAGGCCGAACTCGATGGTCATCCAGTACAGCCGGGCCAGGTACACCCGTTGCTCCTTGGTGGCCTTGAGGCCGAGCTTGCCGTAGGTGTGGGTGAATTCGGCGAACCAGGGGTTGGTCAGCAGCGGGCAGTGGCCGAAGATCTCGTGGAAGATGTCGGGTTCCTGCAGATAGTCCAGTTCTTCCTCGGTACGAATGAAGGTGGCCACCGGAAACTGCTTGTTGGCCAGCAGTTCGAAGAAGGTCTGGAAGGGGATCAGTGCCGGCACCCGGGCCACTTGCCAGCCGGTGGTCGCGGCCAGTACGGCGTTGATTTCGCCCAGCTGTGGAATCCGGTCATGGGGCAGGCCGAGCTTTTCGATGCCGTCCAGGTATTCCTGGCAGGCACGACCCTCGATCACTTTCATCTGGCGGGTGATCAGGGTGTTCCACACCGCATGCTCGGCGGCCGGGTAATCGATAAACCCTTGCGCATCGGGCTCGCGAGCCACGTATTGCGTCTGCTTCATACAGCTCTCCTGCTAGAGGGATCATTCTTGTTATGTCCAGCGTTGTGTCCAAGTGTTGATCCCGGCGCGGAAGAAATGCACTGGGTTGGCGAGTGTCGATACGCGTCTTTGCGAGGGTGGTCCGTAAAGTAATCGTTACGAATGCGCTTTTTTAGCGTGCGGGTGGCATTTCTACGGGGTAGTGTTGTGGAAGGCTGTCACGTATTCTTTACGAAAAACTGCGGTGCAACCCAAAAAGTTGTCGAGCCGACCCCGTCAAAGCCCCCTTGGAGTGGGCGTCGTGGCCCCTTCGAGCAGTCCTGACCACCTTCCCGGGCTTTTTCATGCGTATCAAAGTGCATTGCCAGAACCGCATCGGCATCCTTCGCGACATCCTCAACCTGTTGGTGGACTATGGCATCAACGTGGCCCGGGGCGAGGTCGGTGGCGACCAGGGCAATGCGATCTACCTGCACTGTCCCAACCTGATCAACCTGCAATTCCAGGCCTTGCGACCCCGGTTCGAGACCATCGCCGGGGTGTTTGGCGTGAAGCGGGTCGGGCTGATGCCCAGCGAGCGCCGGCACATGGAGCTCAATGCCCTGTTGGGGGCGCTGGAGTTTCCTGTGCTGTCCATCGACATGGGCGGTTGCATCGTCGCGGCGAACCGGGCAGCGGCGCAGTTGCTCGGCGTGCGCGTTGACGAGGTGCCGGGCATCGCGCTGTCGCGCTATGCGCCGGATTTCGACCTGCCGGAGCTGGTGCGCAGCAACAAGTCACGGATCAACGGCCTGCGGGTCAAGGTCAAGGGTGACGTGTTTCTGGCGGACATCGCCCCGTTGCAGCCCGAACATGAGGACAGCGAGGCGATGGCCGGCGCGGTCTTGACGCTGCACCGGGCCGATCAGGTCGGCGAACGCATCTACAACGTGCGCAAGCAGGAGTTGCGCGGCTTCGACAGCATCTTCCAGAGCTCGCGGGTGATGGCGGCGGTGGTGCGCGAGGCCCGGCGCATGGCGCCCCTGGATGCGCCGCTGCTGATCGAAGGTGAAACCGGCACGGGCAAGGAGTTGCTGGCGCGTGCCTGTCACCTGGCCAGCCCGCGCGGCCAGGCACCGCTGATGGCACTCAACTGTGCCGGCTTGCCGGAGTCGATGGCCGAGACCGAGCTGTTCGGCTACGGCCCCGGGGCCTTCGAGGGTGCGCGGGCCGAGGGCAAGCTCGGCCTGTTGGAACTGACCGCCGGCGGCACGCTGTTTCTCGATGGCGTGGGGGAGATGAGCCCGCGCTTGCAGGCCAAGCTGCTGCGCTTCCTTCAGGATGGCGGGTTCCGGCGGGTCGGCAGTGACGAGGAGGTCTACCTCGACGTCCGGGTGATCTGCGCGACCCAGGTCGACCTCTCGGAGTTGTGTGCCCGTGGCGAGTTTCGCCAGGACCTGTATCACCGGCTCAACGTGTTGTCGCTGCACATCCCGCCGTTGCGCGAGTGCCTGGACGGCTTGGCCCCGTTGGTGGAGCACTTCCTCGACCAGGCCAGCCGGCAGATCGGCTGCCCGCTGCCGAAGCTGGCGCCGGCAGCGATGGAACGGCTGAGCCACTACCACTGGCCGGGCAACGTCCGCCAGCTGGAGAACGTGCTGTTCCAGGCGGTGTCGTTGTGCGACGGCGGCCTGGTCAAGGTCGAGCATATCCGTCTGCCGGACTACGGCGTGCGCCAGCCGTTGGGGGAGTTCTCGCTGGAGGGCAGTCTGGACGAGATTGTCGGGCGGTTCGAGAAAGCGGTACTGGAGCGCCTGTATTCCGAGCATCCCAGCAGTCGACTGCTGGGCAAGCGCCTGGGGGTTTCCCACACCACCATCGCCAACAAGCTCAAGGCCCATGACGTCTTGTAGGAGCGTGGCTTGCCCGCGAATGGACCTCTGCACCCGAAAAGCCTCGCGGGCAAGCCACGTTCCTACGGGCCTGTTCGGGGATGTCGTTGCGTAACGTGACTGATACTTGCCGCTAGCGGCATGACTCCGCCGTTTTTTCGTCTCTGTCTCAAGCGCTTGAAAGCCCCTGCCTGGCCTTGGAAGCCCGGCCGGCCTTGGCTGCACCGATCTTGTAGCAATGTTGGTGCAGAAATTGCTAAGGCTCTCGCCGTACAGCGGTGGGCGGCAAACGCCTGTCAGCAAGAGGAAAGACTGTGGACAAGTACCTTTACGTGGCAATGACCGGCGCCAGCCAGAACGCCCTGGCGCAAAAGGCTCATGCCAACAATCTGGCGAACATCTCTACCAGCGGTTTTCAGCGCGACCTGGAGCAGGCGCGTTCGATGCCGGTGTTCGGTGACGTCTTTCCGGCGCGTGCGTTTGCCATGAGCGAGCGGCCGGCAACCGACTTTTCGCCAGGTGCGATGCAGGAAACCGGCCGTGATCTCGACGTGGCCGTGGGCGGTGACGGCTGGATGGCGGTACAGGCGCCTGACGGCAGTGAAGCCTATGTGCGTACCGCGAGCATGAATATTGACGCGCTGGGTGTGCTGCGTGCCGGCAACGGCATGCCGGTGATGGGCAACGCCGGCCCGATTGCCGTGCCGCCCGAGTCGAAGATCGAGGTCGGCCAGGACGGTACCATCAGCATCCGTTCGATGGGCGAGGGACCACGCGTCGTGGCCGTGGTCGATCGCATCAAACTGGTCAATCCGGACCTCAAGAACATGACCAAGGGCCTGGACGGCATGATCCACACCAAGGATGGACAGCCGGCAGCCGTCGACGCCAACGTCAAGCTGGAGTCGGGCTTCCTCGAGGCGAGCAACGTCAATGCCGTCGAAGAGATGACCGCCGTGCTGGCCTTGTCCAAGCAGTTCGAACTGCATATCAAGATGATGAACACCGCCAAAGACGATGACCAGGCAATGGCTCGGGTCTTGCAGATCAGCTAATCACCACAACGTAGCGCCGTAAAACAGGCGCGCGAAGGAGAACAGAATGCTTCCGGCTCTATGGGTTGCAAAAACAGGTTTGGCGGCGCAAGACACCAACCTGACCACCATTTCCAACAACCTGGCCAACGTCTCGACCACCGGCTTCAAGCGTGATCGTGCCGAATTCCAGGACCTGCTGTACCAGGTCAAGCGTCAGCCTGGTGCCCAGTCGACCCAGGACAGCGAACTGCCGTCGGGCCTGCAACTGGGTACCGGTGTGCGCATCGTGGGTACGCAGAAGAACTTCTCCGCCGGCAGCCTGCAGGTCACCGACCAGCCGCTGGACATCGCGGTCAACGGCCGTGGCTTCTTCCAGATCCTGCAACCGGATGGCACCACGGCCTACACCCGTGACGGTACCTTCCACCTGGACAACACCGGCCAGATCGTCACCGCCGCCGGTTTTGCCCTGCAGCCGGCCATCGTGATCCCGAACAACGCCCAGACCTTCACCGTCGGCAAGGACGGCACCGTCTCGATCACCACCGCCGGCAACCCGGCGTCGCAGGTGATCGGCAACCTGCAGACCGCCGACTTCATCAACCCGGCCGGCCTGCAGGCCATCGGTGGCAACCTGTTCCTGGAAACCGCCGCCAGCGGTGCGCCACAGGTCAGCACCCCGGGCCTGAACGGTTTCGGTACCACCGAGCAGAGCACCCTGGAAACCTCCAACGTCAGCACCGTGGAGGAGATGGTCAACATGATCACCACCCAGCGTGCCTACGAAATGAACTCCAAGGTGATTTCCACCGCCGACCAGATGCTCTCGTTCGTCGCGCAGAATCTGTAATCAAGTCTATGTGGCGGCCTCGGGGCCGCCTGCAACACCGTGAGGTAAGGGTCATGAATCGGTTGTTTTCTATTCTCGCGCTGAGTGGGATTGCTGCGCTGGCGGGGTGCGTGAGCCCGCCGCCCAAGCCCAATGACCCGTACTATGCGCCGGTGTTGCCGCGTACCCCGTTGCCTGCCGCGGCGAACAACGGCTCGATCTACCAGGCCGGCTTCGAACAGAACCTGTATGGCGATCGCAAGGCGTTCCGGGTCGGTGACATCATCACCATCACCCTGAACGAAGCCACCCAGGCCAGCAAGAACGCCAACTCCAACCTGTCGAAGAAAAGCTCCACCAGCCTGGGCCTGACTTCGCTGTTTGGCAGCACCCCGAACACCAACAACCCGCTGGGTAGTGGTGATCTCACGCTGAACGCCGGCTACAGCGGCAACCGGGCCACCGACGGCACCTCCAAGGCCGGCCAGAGCAACAGCCTGACCGGTTCGATCACCGTGACCGTGGCCGATGTGCTGCCCAACGGCATCATTGCGGTCCGTGGCGAGAAGTGGCTGACGCTCAACACCGGTGACGAGCTGGTGCGGATTGCCGGACTGGTCCGGGCCGACGACATCGCCACCGACAACACTGTACCGTCCACTCGGGTGGCCGATGCGCGCATTACCTATTCGGGTACCGGCTCCTTTGCCGATACGAGTCAGCCGGGCTGGTTCGACCGTTTCTTCCTCAGCCCACTCTGGCCTTTCTAGGTGCCGACGATCATGTTCAACTTCAAGCATCTGATGGCGGCCGTGCTGCTGATGTCGACCGCCCTCAGTGTCCAGGCCGAACGGTTGAAGGATATCGCCAGCATCTCCGGCGTACGTTCCAACCAGTTGATCGGCTATGGCCTGGTGGTCGGTCTGAACGGTACGGGTGACCAGACCACCCAGACCCCGTTCACCCTGCAGACCTTCAACAACATGTTGTCGCAGTTCGGCATCAAGGTGCCGGCCAACTCCGGCAGCGTCCAGCTCAAGAACGTCGCGGCAGTCTCGGTCAGTGCCGACCTGCCGGCGTTCGCCAAGCCGGGGCAGGTGGTCGATATCACCGTGTCCTCCATCGGTAACGCCAAGAGCCTGCGGGGCGGCACCCTGTTGCTGACGCCATTGAAGGGTATCGACGGCAACGTCTACGCCATCGCCCAGGGCAACCTGGTGGTGGGCGGCTTCGATGCCGAGGGGCGTGACGGCTCGAAGATCACCGTCAACGTTCCGTCGGCCGGCCGTATCCCCGGTGGTGCCTCGGTCGAGCGCGCGGTGCCGAGCGGCTTCAACCAGGGCAACAGCCTGACCCTGAACCTCAATCGGTCCGACTTCACCACGGCCAAGCGCATCGTCGACAAGGTCAACGACATGCTCGGCCCGGGTGTGGCCCAGGCCATCGATGGCGGTTCGGTACGGGTCACTGCTCCGCTGGATCCGAGCCAGCGTGTCGACTACATCTCGATCCTGGAGAATCTTGAGGTCGATCCCGGCCAGGCGGTGGCGAAAGTCATCATCAACTCGCGGACCGGTACCATCGTGATCGGCCAGAACGTCAAGGTTTCGCCGGCGGCGGTCACCCACGGCAGCCTGACGGTGACCATCACCGAAGACCCGATCGTCAGCCAGCCGGGCCCGCTGTCCAATGGCACCACGGCGGTCGTGCCGCGTTCACGGGTCAATGCCCAGCAGGAAGCCAAGCCGATGTTCAAGTTCGGCCCGGGTACCACCCTGGACGAGATCGTCCGTGCGGTGAACCAGGTGGGCGCGGCGCCAGGCGACCTGATGGCGATTCTCGAAGCATTGAAACAGGCCGGCGCGCTGCAGGCCGACCTGATCGTGATCTGAGGCCGGTTCCATGGTTGATATTCGCAACAGCGGCATCGTCAATGTCAGCGATTCGGGGGCGTACAGCGACCTCAATCGCCTGAACAACCTGAAGGTCGGCGATCGCACCAGCGACGCCAACCTGCGCAAGGTCGCCCAGGAGTTCGAATCGCTGTTCCTCAGCCAGATGCTCAAGTCGATGCGTTCGGCCACCGAAGTGCTGGGCCAGGACAACCCGCTCAATACGCCGACGGCCAAGCAGTACCAGGAAATGTATGATCAGCAACTGGCGGTGACCATGTCACGCCAGGGTGGTGGTATCGGCCTGGCCGACGTGCTGATGCGCCAGATGTCGAAGGAGAAGCATGTTCGACCAGCCGACAGCGGGTTGAAGGTCGGACCGCCGGCGGGTACCACCGATACGCCTGCCGCCGCGCCGGTCGAGACGCCGATCGCCGCCGGTACCGTTACCCAGGCGCCGGGCTCGCCGTTCACCCGCTCCAACGGCCAGCATGCCTTGTGGGCGTCGCGGGTCGCGACTCATGGCTCGGCGACCGATGGCACCGTGCGTAACGACGTGGCCAAGCTCAACGCGCGCCGCCTGTCGCTGCCGAGCAAACTCACCGACCGCCTGTTGGCCGGCCTGGTGCCGTCCGCCGACGCCAGCCAGGTCGCCGCGGCCGGCTATGCCGTGCCGGAGCGCAGCACGGCGTCTGCCGATGCGGCGCTCAAGAGCGACAACCTGGCAACCCGCAGCATCGCCGTGCCGGCGTCTCGCATGCAAGTCTATGGTCGCGCCGTGGCCCAGCCTCCGCTGGCACCGGCCAAGCGCGCCTTCAGTTCGCCCGACGAATTCGTCGCGACCATGCTGCCGATGGCCGAGCAGGCCGCCAAGCGCATCGGGGTCGACCCGCGCTACCTGGTGGCCCAGGCCGCCCTGGAAACCGGCTGGGGCAAGTCGGTCATGCGCCAGCAGGACGGCAGCAGCAGCCACAACCTGTTCGGTATCAAGGCCGGCAGCAGTTGGCAGGGGCCGCAGGCGCGGGCCATTACCAGTGAATTCCGCAATGGGCAGATGGTCAAAGAAACAGCGGACTTCCGTTCCTATGCGTCCTACCAGGACAGCTTCCATGACCTGGTGACCCTGCTGCAAAGCAACAGTCGCTATCAAGATGTGCTGAAGTCGGCCGATAAACCGGAACAGTTTGTGCGTGAGCTGCAAAAGGCCGGCTATGCAACCGATCCGGACTACGCCAGCAAGATCACGCAAATAGCAAAAACGATGAAGAGCTACCAGAACTACGCTGCGGCGACGAGCGCTTCCACGAATTTATAAGGTCTGAATCATGAGTTTGCTCAATATCGGGATGACGGGGTTGAACGCTGCCAGCTCGGCCCTGACGACTACTGGTAACAACATTGCCAACGTTGACACGGCTGGCTATTCGCGTCAGCAAACCGTGCAGACCACCGCGGCGTCGCAGCGCTATGGCAACGTTTTCATCGGGACCGGGACTACGCTGTCGGATGTGCGCCGGGTCTACAGTTCGTACCTGGAATCGCAGCTGCATACCGCGACTTCGCTCAACAGCGATGCCTCGTCGTACCTGGCCCAGGTCACGCCGACCGACTCGATGCTGTCCGATACCAACACCGGCATGACCGCGTCCCTGCAGAGCTTCTTCAGTGCCCTGCAGTCGGTTTCGGCCTCACCGACGGACGATGCTTCCCGCCAGAATACTCTCAACAGCGCCAAGTCCCTGAGCGACCGTTTCAACTCGATCGCCAAGCAGCTCAACGACCAGAACACCGGGATCAACACCAACCTGGCGGACATGGCCGACCAGGTGAACAAGCTGGCGACCAGCATTGCCCAGCTCAACGAGCAGATCACCAAGATTTCCCCGTCGGCCGGTGCGCCCAACGACCTGATGGACAAGCGTAACGAGGCCGTACGGCAGCTGTCCGAACTGGTCGGCACCTCGGTGACCGAGCGGGGTTCCAACTATGACGTGTACCTGGCCAACGGCCAGCCACTGGTCATGGGCAACTCCACCAACACCCTGGCCGCCGTGCCGAGCAAGGACGATCCGAGCCGTTACTCGCTGCAATTGAACCGTGCTTCCAGCACCATCGACATCACCGACACGGTGAGCGGTGGCGAGATCGGCGGTCTGCTGCGCTATCGCACCGAAGTGCTGAACCCTTCGCTCAACGAGCTGGGGCGCGTGGCCATGGTCCTCGCCGACCAGATGAACAAGCAGAACGCCCAGGGTATCGACAAGAACGGCAACTTCGGTTCGGCGATCTTCAACGATATCAACAGTGCAACGCTGGTCAGCCAGCGCAGCATCGCCAAGTCGACCAACAACCCGGCTTCCGGCAACCTGAACGTCAACATCAGCAATACGGGTGCTCTGACCACCTACGACTACCAGGTGACGTTCACCGACGGCACCAACTACTCGGTCAAGCGTTCCGACGGCACCGACATGGGTACCTTCAGCACCACGACCACGCCGCCCCCGGTGATCGACGGTTTCACCCTGAGCCCGAACAGCGCCACGGCGATGACGGCCGGTGACAGCTTCAAGGTCACCCCGACCCGCAGCGGTGCCAGTGACATCCAGATGGTGATGAGCGACTCGAAGAACATCGCCGCTGCCGCGCCCTTGACCGGCGTGACCAGTGCCAACAATGGCGGTACCTACACCCAGCCGGTGCTGGTCGACCAGTTGGGCACCTCCAACGCCACCAATAACGCGCAACTGCAGGACGCCATCAAGTACGGCACACCGGTCAAGCTCGTGTTCGACGCTGCCGGTACCGGTGCGGCGGCAGGCACCCAGGGCTACACCCTGACCGACGCCAAGGGCAACGTCATGGGGACCGGCACCATCGTGCCGGGCCAGGGCAACACCCTGAACCTGAAGATCAACATGGTCGATGCGTCGGGCAACCCGGTGATGGACAACACCGTCACGCCAGCGGTACAGAAGACCTTCACCGTACAGACCACCGTGGGCGGCAACCCGAAAGCCGGTGAGAGCTACACCATCTCGATGACCGGCGCCGCTTCATCGGACAACCGCAATAGCACGGCCCTGATTGGTCTGCAGACCAAGAAGACGGTCGACACCAGTAGCGCCAGCCAGGGCGTCAGCCTGTCGGATGCCTATGGCAAGCTGATTTCCAACGTCGGTACCAAGGCGGCCCAGGCCAAGTCCGACAGCGACGCGACCACTACCGTGCTGACCACCGCCAAAGGTGCTCGGGATTCGCTGTCGGGGGTCAACCTCGACGAGGAAACCGGCAACCTGGTCAAGTACCAGCAGTACTACACCGCCTCTTCGCAGATCATCAAGGCGGCCCAGGAAACCTTCAGCGTGCTGATCAACAGTCTTTAAGGAGTCGTAATCCATGCGCATTTCCACCGCCCAGTATTACGAAACGACAGCCGCCAACTATCAGCGCGGTTACGACGGCATGCTCAAGAGCGCGGCCGAGGCGAGCAGCCTGACCAAGGTCAACACCGCCGCCGACGATCCGGTCGGTGCCGCACGCCTGTTGCAGTTGGGCCAGCAAAGTGCCGCGCTGACGCAGTACACCACCAACGCCAGCGCGCTGAAGACCCAGTACAGCCAGACCGAGACCGCTCTGGACTCGATCCAGGACGCCATGCAGCGTGCGCGTGAGCTGGCCCTGTCGGCCAACAACGGCACCAAGACCGATGCCGATCGCAAGGCCGTGGCCCAGGAGCTCGGCCAGTTGCAGCAGACCATTCTCGGCCTGATGAACAGCCAGGACTCCAATGGCAACTACCTGTTCGGTGGCTCGAAGACCGGCACCGCGCCGTACACCGCCAATGCCGACGGTACCTACAGCTATAACGGTGATCAGTCGACCTTGAGCCTGCAGGTGGGTGAAAACCTGTCGCTGGGCAGCAACATCACGGGCTGGGAGGCCTTCCAGCAGTCCATCAACACCGCGCGGACCAATGTCACCATGACCTCGCCAGCGGTCGACGACGGCCGTGTGACGCTGTCCAATGGCCTGGTCAGCAACAGCGCCACCTATGACGCCAAGTTCACTGCCGGCCAGCCGTACACCGTGACTTTCCTCAGCAGTACGCAGTTGAAGATCACCGACGGTGCAGGCAACGATGTGACCTCCGAAGCGACCCAGAATGGTGTTGTCAGCAACAGCAGCGGTGCCAACCAGACGGTGAACTTCCGTGGCATCGACCTGGCCCTGAACATCAACCTGAAGTCGGGTGATGTGCCAGATACCGTGATTGCCGGTCACACCTTTACCCTGACCGCTCAGCCGGACACCTTCAACACCACCCGCAGTGCCGGCAACCCGTCGACCACGGTGGTGACCGGGGCGACCACCACCAACCAGGCGGCGTACACCAGCACTTTCCCCAATGGTGGGGCGACCATCAAGTTCGGTGCCGGCGGTGCCTATGACGTGTATGCCACCCCTATCAGTTCGACCAGCCAGCCGATCTCCTCGGGCACCATGGCTGCGCCACCGGCGGCACAGACCATCACCGCAGCCGGGGTGACCTTCACCTTCAGCGGTGCCGCATCGGCGGGCGACCAGTTCATGGTCCAGTCCAACGATCACCAGACCCAGAGTATCCTGGACACCCTGTCGTCGATGATCACCGCACTGAACACGCCGGTCGATGGCAATCCGGTCGCCCAGCAGAAACAACTGGCAACGATGAACGCCGGCATCAGTAACATCGACAGCGCGTTCGACCAGACCAGTTCGGCGCTCACCACCGTTGGTTCGCGTGGTTCGGCGCTGGACAACCAGGCAGCCACCAACCAAAGCCTGACCCTGGCCAACACCACCAGCCAGCAGGCGATCCGTGATTCCGATCCGGCCGAGGTGATGACCCGTCTGACCCTGCAGCAGACCATGCTGCAGGCTGCCCAACTGGCTTTCAGCAAGGTCAGCCAACTGGGCCTGTTCAACAAGATCTGAAGACAGCGGGCGCGCCAGCGCCCCCACGTTGTCCAGTATCGTCTGCCAGCCGTTGCATTCAACGGCTCCAGGGGGCCTTCCGGTCGGAAGGCCACCCTTCGCTCGAGAGTCCCGCCGTGAATTCCATGCCGCTTGTCAGTGTCGCCATTCCCGCCTCCAATCCACGGTTTTTCTCCAAGGCCCTCGGTGGCCTGCTGAGCCAGGCCTATGGCAACTTCGAGGTCATCGTCTGCGACGACAGTCGTGGTGGCGAGATCGAGCAGGCCGTGCTGGCGCTGAGCGAACGCACCGGCAAGGCCGTACGCTACGTGCGCAATCCGCAGCCGCTGGGGCATGTCGGCAACCTGCTGGCCTGCCTGGCATTGGCCCAGGGGGAGTACGTCAAGTTTCTGCTGGAGGACGACCAGTTGCTGCCCGATATCCTCGCGCAGCAGACCCAGGTGTTCATCGAGCAACCGGACGTCAACCTGGTGTTGGCGCAGCGTCTGTACTGGGACGCTGACGACCTGCAACTGCCATCGCGCCTGGAAAATACGGCCTTGTCGCCGGCCTCCGGGCTGTTCAAGGGCGAGGACCTGCTGGCAATCTGCGAGAACTTCCCGGTCAATTTCTTTGGTGGGCTGACCAGCGCGCTGTTCCGCCGTGTCGATCTGGTCGAACTGTTGCCGGCGTTGACCCAGCCAGGCCACTGCTTTGTCGCCTCGCTCGACTTGGCCCTGTACATCTGCCTGTTCCGTCGTGGCAACCTGGCGATGCTCAACAACGTGCTCAGTATCGAGCGGTTGTACCCCGAGCGCATGAGCCGTCAGCAGGCGATGAAGGATGCTGCTGCCACGGAAATGGAATGGCTGGTGCAGATGCTCAAGGCACGCAGCGGCGAAGCCGCCCCGGCCCCTGGTTGGGTGCGTTATTTGCCACTGGCCAGTGCCGGCGGTTTGCCGCGCCAGTGGGATGAGGTGCCGATGAGCCGCACCCTGGGTAACAAACAGACCGCCCAGCCATTTCGTGTCGGTATCGCCAGTGAGAGCTTCGCCCAGTTGTATGCCGAATGGCTGTCTTGCCGGACCCTGCCTGAGCCACAGAAAAAGCTGTTGTCCGACACCCTGTCGGGGTGGGACTGGCAGCCGAAGATCGTGCCGGTGGTGGTCGACGAGCAGGGTGGCAGCTCCAACCTGAGCGCAACCTTGCGTAGCCTGGAGGAGCAGCTCTATGCGCCGGAGCTGACCCTGGTGCTGTCTTCCAGTTGTACCGAGGCAGGCCTGGACGGCAAGGTGTTCCATCTGCCGCTGGCCGATGACTGGCGTGAACAGTTGAATGGCCTGCTGCCGCAGCTCGAGGGTGCCGACTGGTTCTATCTGTTGCGGGCCGGCGATCGCCTGCCCGAGTCGGCACTGCTGGTACTGGCCGAGCGTATCCTGGTCCAGACGCAGATCCGTTGTGCCTACAGTGACGAGGGCGCCTTGCGTGACGGCGAATCCGCCGATCCGGTGTTCAAGCCGGATTTCAATCTTGACCTGATGCGTAGCTACCCCTACGTGGGCCGTGCGCTGGCCTTTCAGCGCAAGGGTTTCGTCGAGCTGGGTGGTTTCGATCCCACCTATGGTGAACTGGCGCCTCACGATCTGCTCTGGCGCATGGTGGAAAGCGATGGCACCCGTGCGGTGGCGCATATCGCCGAAGTCCAGCTGGAGTCGATATTCTCTTTATCGAAATGGTTGTCGTCGCCCGAGGTGCTGGCGCTCGCTCCGCAGGTGACCGAAGCGCACCTGAATCGCCTGGGTATTGCCCATCGGATCCATCCTGGCGAGGGGTCGCCGCTTACACGTATCGATTACCTGCATGCCAGCCGGCCACTGGTTTCGATCATCCTGGTCAGCAGGGACCAGTGCGCGGCTCTGCAGCGCTGTATCGATACCCTGCTCGAGCGCACGGCCTATACCGAATACGAACTGCTGCTGGTGGATAACGGCAGCGAGAGCGAGGCGGCCCGCACCTGGTTCGAAGGCATGGCCCAGCTGGGTAGCGAGCGCCTGCGCGTGCTGTCGTATCCGCAACAGGGCAATGTGGCGGCGGTACGCAACTTTGCCGCGCAGCAGGCGCGTGGCGAGTATCTGTTGCTGCTCAGTCCCTACACGGTCATTACCAATGGCCAGTGGCTGGATGAGATGTTGGCCCAGGCCCAGCGTCCCGAGGTCGGCGTGGTCGGGGCCAAGCTGTTCAGTCCGGAAGGGCGGGTGGTGCATGCAGGAATGATTCTCGGCCTGCGTGGGCCGGTTGGCCTGCCATTCTTCGGTGAGGCGATGCAGGCGAGCGGCTACATGCATCGCCTGCAGGCGGTGCAGGAACTCAGTGCGGTGGGTGCCGATTGCATGCTGGTGCGCAAGTCGCTGTTCGATAGCCTTGGCGGGCTGGACGAAGAGCGTTTCGCTCATACCCTCAACGAGGTGGATTTTTGCCTGCGGGTTGGGCAGAGCAACCACCTGGTGGTGTGGACGCCGTTCGCACAACTGGCCCTGGGGGCCGTGCCGGGCGTGGCGGTCGACGCCGGGGAGCAGGTGCAGCGTCAGACCGAGGAGAAGGACTTCTATCATCGCTGGCTGCCGGTCGTCGCTCGTGACCCGGCCTACAACCCGAGCCTGACACTGGATAGCCTGAGTGGTTCGAGCTATAGCCTGGAGCCTGGATTGCGCGAAGGCTGGAGCCCGTTCTCCGTGAGCCAGCTGCCAAAGATCATGGCGCTACCGGTCAATGCCTCGGCCGTCGGACACTACCGGGTGATTCAGCCGTTGATCGAGCTGGAAGCCTCCGGCCGTGCAGTCGGGCGCACCTACTACAACTTGCCGTCGATCATCGAGGTCGAGCGCCAGTCGCCAGATGTCATCATCCAGCAGGGGCGCTACACGGCCAAGCCGGTCGAGGAAATCGCGCTGCTGATGAGCTACAGCAATGCCCGGCGGGTGTATGAGCTTGACGATTACGTCATCGAGCCATCGCGCAAGAACGGCCACATTCGCAATCTGCCGGATCGGGTAGAGATGGAGCGCATGATCCGGCGTGGCATCAGCCTGTGCGACCGGGTGGTGGTCTCGACCCAGCCGCTGGCCGACGCGCTTTCGTCGATGCATCAGGACATCCGAGTGGTGCCGAACATGTTGGCCCCGCACTTGTGGGTCGGCCTGCAGAGCCGGCGACGGACTACCAGGAAACCACGGGTCGGCTGGGGCGGCGGAACCAGTCACGCGGGCGACCTGGCGGTCATCGCCGATGTGGTGCGCGAGCTGGCCAATGAAGTGGATTGGGTGTTTTTCGGCATGTGTCCGGAAGAGCTGCGACCCTACATGCATGAGTTTCATGGGGTGATCAGTCTTCACAACTACCCGGGGAAGCTGGCGAGCCTGAACCTGGACCTGGCGCTGGCGCCGCTGGAGTTCCACATCTTCAACGACTGCAAGAGCAACCTGCGGCTGCTGGAATACGGCGCCTGCGGTTATCCGGTGATCTGCACCGACACCAAGGCCTATGCTGGCTACCTGCCATGCACGCGCATCCGGACCAATACCACCGACGAATGGATCCAGGCCATTCGCATGCACCTGGCCGACCCCGATGCCAGCTATCGCATGGGCGACGAGCTGCGTGAAATCGTCCTGCGTGACTACATGCTGCGCGGTGACAACGTCCGCTACTGGGAGCAGGGCTGGTTGGCCGACTGAGCCCGGTGTTTCGGCAGGCTGTTCTTGATTGCCGTAGGAGCAAGGCTTGCCTGCGAAAGGCCCCTCAAGGCCGCCGAAAGCTTCGCGGGCAAGCCCGGCTCCTACAGGGAAGGCTTGCCGCCGTTATCGCGAACAAGCCGATCCCCACAAGCCCAGTGAGCTGGCGCGTTTCCTGCAAGACCCCCTTCATATCGCCATAAATCGTGCATTTGGCGCCATGACCTAGCGGTCCTGGGCCATTTTCATGATTTGACCCGGCAGTCTGGGAAGTCCCACAGGGCCCGAAGAGGTCCTGTGCTGAAGAGGAAGGGGACGTTGATGAAGGCAGTAATTCTGGCGGGCGGCCTGGGCACGCGTATCAGCGAGGAATCGCACCTCAAGCCCAAGCCGATGATCGAGATCGGCGGCAAGCCAATTCTCTGGCACATCATGAAGCAGTACTCGGCCCACGGTATCCATGATTTCGTGATCTGCCTGGGGTACAAGGGCTACGCCATCAAGGATTTCTTCGCCAACTATTTCCTGCACACCTCCGACGTCACCTTCGACATGAGCAACAATCGCATGGACGTTCACCAGAACTACAGCGAGCCATGGCGCGTGACGCTGATCGACACCGGCGAGGAAACCATGACCGGTGGTCGCCTGCGTCGCGCTGGTCGTTACCTGCAGGATGAGGAAGCATTCTGCTTCACCTACGGTGACGGCGTTTCGGACCTCGATATCAGCGCATTGGTGAAGTTTCACAAGGCCAGCGGCAAGCTGGCGACCGTCACCGCAGTACAGCCTCCAGGTCGCTACGGTGCGCTGGAGCGCGATGGTGACAGTGTCCGTGGGTTCGTTGAAAAGCCTCGTGGTGACGGTGGTTGGATCAACGGTGGCTTTTTTGTCCTGTCGCCCAAGGTGCTGCCGTTGATCAACGGTGACTCGACCATCTGGGAAGCCGAGCCGTTGATGGGCCTGGCCGCCGATGGCCAGTTGAATGCCTTCCAGCATGACGGCTTCTGGCACCCGATGGACACCCTGCGAGACAAGAATCACCTGGAACAGCTCTGGCAGAGTGGGGAGGCCCCATGGAAGCAGTGGGACTGAGCCGGGCGTTCTGGAATGGCAAGCGGGTCCTGCTCACCGGACATACCGGTTTCAAGGGCAGTTGGCTGGCGCTCTGGCTGCAGAGCCTGGGGGCCCAGGTCAGCGGCTTTGCCCTGGCACCGGCGACCGAGCCGAGCCTGTTCGAACTGGCGCGGGTCGGCGAGGGCATGGACGATCGTCGTGGCGACCTGCGTGACCTCGGCGCGCTACTGGAGCTGATCGCCGAAACCGAGCCGGAGATCGTCCTGCACCTGGCGGCCCAGCCGCTGGTGCGCGAGGCCTATCGTGATCCGCTCGGCACGTATTCGAGCAACGTCATGGGCACGCTCAACCTGCTCGAGGCCATTCGCCAGGTCGGCGGTGTCAGCGCCTGTGTGCTGGTCACCACCGACAAGGTCTACGCCAACCAGGAATGGCCCTGGCCGTATCGCGAAAACGAAGCGCTTGGTGGTCATGATCCCTACAGCAGCAGCAAGGCCTGCTGCGAGTTGCTGGCCCAGTCCTACGTGGCGTCCTTTTTCCCGCCCGAGCGCTATGACGTGCATGGCCTGGCGGTGGCAACCGCGCGGGCCGGCAACGTGCTCGGTGGTGGCGATTTCTCGCCGGAGCGACTGATCCCCGACGTGCTTCGCGCCTGGTCGGCGGGGGAACCGGTGACCCTGCGTTATCCACAGGCCGTGCGACCCTGGCAGCATGCGCTGGAACCGCTGGCCGGCTACCTGCAGCTGGCCGCGGCGCTGTATGAGCGTGGTCCGGACCTGGCGGGTGCGTGGAACTTCGGGCCGGGTGAAGACGACATGTGCAGCGTTGGTGAAGTGGTAGCACGGCTGGCCACGCGTTGGCCGCAGGCTCCCGGCCTGCGTGTCGAGCCGAGCGAACTGCATGAGGCCGGGCTGCTGCGCCTGGACAGCAGTCGTGCCCGGCAACTGCTTGGTTGGCAACCGCGCTGGTCGTTGCAGCAGTGCCTGGAGCAGACCCTCGACTGGCACCTGGCCTGGCAGGCAAGCGCCGACATGCGCGCGATGACCCTGGCCCAGCTGGACCTCTACCGGGAGGCGCTGTGAGCGAATTCCAGATCCAGGCCCTGCCTCTGGCGGGACTGTTCAACGTGCAGCACAAACGCCACGCCGATCAGCGCGGGCAGTTTTCCCGGTTGTTCTGCGAAGGCAGCCTGGATGCCTTTGGCGAGCCTTTTCACATCCGCCAGATCAACCATTCCTGCACCCGCGAACGCGGTAGCGTGCGCGGCCTGCATTACCAGAATGCGCAGGCCCCGGAGGCCAAGCTGATCACCTGCCTGCGCGGCGAGGTCTGGGACGTCGCGGTGGACCTGCGGCCGGACTCGCCGACCTTCCTGCAGTGGCACGCCGAACACCTGTGTGCCGGAGATGGCCGCAGCCTGCTGCTGTCGGCCGGTTTCGCCCACGGCTTCCAGGCCCTGAGCGATGACGCCGAATTGCTCTATCTGCACAGCGCCGACTACACGCCGCAGAGCGAGGGTGGGTTATCGGTGCTCGATCCGCGCCTGGCGATCACCTGGCCGGAAGCTGTCAAAAATCTGTCGGCCAGGGATGCCAGCCATCCGCTGCTCGATGCATCTTTTCCTGGAGTGCGCCTATGAATTGCCGAGGTTGCGGCACCCCCCTGGTCCTGCCGTTGATCGATCTCGGCACATCGCCGCCGTCCAACGCCTACCTGCGTGCCGACCAGTTGGAGCAGGCGGAAGCCTGGGTACCGCTGAAGGTTGCGGTGTGCCAGGACTGCTGGCTGGTACAGACCGAGGACTACACTCGCGCCGACACACTGTTCGATGCCGACTACGCCTATTTCAGCTCGTTCTCCAGCACCTGGCTGGCTCATGCCGAGCGTTACGTGGCCGAGATGGTCGAGCGTTTCGGTCTGACCGGTGACAGCCGGGTGGTGGAAGTGGCGGCCAACGATGGCTATCTGCTGCAGTATGTGGCCGGCCGCGGCATTCCGTGCCTGGGTGTCGAGCCGACCCGCAGCACCGCCCAGGCGGCGCGGGACAAGGGCCTGGAAATCCGCGAGCTGTTCTTCGGTCGGGATACTGCCTTGCAACTGCGCGATGAGGGCTGGGCCGCCGACCTGATGGCGGCCAACAACGTGCTGGCCCATGTCCCGGACATCAACGACTTCCTCCAGGGTTTCGCGACGTTGCTCAAACCAACGGGCGTGGCGACCTTCGAGTTCCCGCACCTGTTGGCACTGATGGCCGGGCACCAGTTCGATACCCTCTACCACGAACACTACTCCTACCTGTCACTGACCGCCGTGCAGGCACTCTGCGAGCGCAACGGCCTGGAGATCTTCGACGTCGGCGGCCTGCCGACCCACGGCGGCTCGTTGCGGGTATTCGTGCAACGCGCCGACGGTGAGCGGCGTGCCGTGCTGCCGGTGGTGCGCCAGGTGCTGGAAGCCGAACTGGCCGCCGGGGTGAAGACCCCGGCGTTCTACGCGACCCTGGCACCTGCTGCCGAGCGCATCAAGCACGACCTGCTGCGCTTCCTGCTCAAGGCCAAGGCCGAGGGCAAGCGAGTGGTTGGCTATGGCGCGGCGGCCAAGGGCAATACCCTGCTCAATTACGCCGGGGTGCGTTCGGACCTGCTGGCCTGGGTCGCCGATGCCAACCCGCACAAGCAGGGCAAGTTCCTGCCAGGCAGCCGGATTCCGGTGGTTTCGCCGGAGCGTATTGCCGCGGAGAAACCGGACTATGTGCTGGTGCTGCCGTGGAACCTGTTGCAGGAAGTCAGCCAGCAGCAGGTCGTTGTGCGCGAATGGGGCGGTCGCTTTGTCGTCGCGGTCCCCGAGTTGACCGTCCTGTGAGCGGCCTGAAGGTATTGGTCACGGGGGCCACCGGTTTCGTTGGGCGTCACCTGGTCGCAGCGCTGCTGGAGCGCGGACACTCGGTGCGCGCGGTCGCACGCAATGTGCAGTCGGCTCGCCAGTTGCCGTGGTTCGATGACGTTGAATTCGTCGCAGCCGACGTACACGCCGAGCACCTTGACCTGGCCGGCTTGACGGCGGGCGTCGACGTGCTGGTGCACCTGGCCTGGCCGGGCCTGCCGAACTACCAGGCACTGTTCCACTTCGAACACAACCTGTTCGCCGACTACCGATTCATCAAGCGGGCGGTCGAGGCGGGCGTGACCCAGGTGCTGGTCACCGGTACCTGTTTCGAGTACGGCATGCAGAGCGGTCCGCTGAGCGAGACGGCGACCCCGCAGCCGAGCAACCCCTACGGCCTGGCGAAGAATACCTTGCGCGTATTTCTTGAGACGCTGCGCCAGCAACTGCCATTCAACCTGCAGTGGGCGCGGCTGTTCTACCTGTATGGCGAGGGGCAGAACCCCAACAGCCTGCTGGCCAGCCTGGACCGGGCCATCGATGCCGGCGCCGAACGTTTCGATATGTCGGCGGGGGAACAACTGCGTGATTACCTGCCGATCGAGGCTGCTGCCGAGTACCTGGCGCGACTGCTGGAGCTGCGGGATTTTAGCGGCGTGGTCAACTGTGCCAGTGGCCGACCGATAGCGGTCAGGACTCTGGTCGAACAACGCCTGCGCGAGCGCGGCGCGTCGATCGCCCTTAACCTGGGGCATTACGGTTATCCCAGCCACGAGCCCATGGCGTTCTGGGGCGTGACACAGCGGCTGCAGCAGTTGCTGGGAGCAGAACATGGCGTATGAATTGAATCGGGCAGGTGACCTGCCGGTGTGTGCTGTGCCGGGGAGGGGCGACACCGCCTCGGGTTCATCGATCGAATTGGCAGTTTGGGGATAGGTTATGCAAGACAAGTACGTTTCTGAACAGGCACGGTTCCTGCGGGATGCGGAGTCACTGGGCGATCTGCTGACCGTGGTCATCGTGACCCATAACCGGCCGGCCTTCCTGCGTCGGGCGGTCACCTACTACAGTGCCTTGCCGTGCAAGCTGCTGATCATGGACTCCTCGCCCGAGCCCTGCATCGGTATCGCCGAGGGGCGCGACCGGGTCGAGTACCTGCACGTGCCGCAGTATGACTACTGGAAGATGCAGGACAAGTTCGCCCACGGCGTGATGAGCGTCAAGACGCCGTACATGACGTTCGCCCCGGACGATGACTTCCTCGTTCATGACGCATTGAACCAGTCGGTGGCGTTCCTGGAAGACCATCCCGACTACGGCATGTGCCACGGCTATTGCCTGATGTACCTGACGGTAGAGAACAATGTCCTCTACTACCGGCGTGACAAGAAAGTCCGCGAGGACTTTGCCGAGGAGCGTGGGCAGGACCGTACGCTCGGCTACATGGGCCAGTACGTACCGCCGTTCTATGCGGTGCACCGTACCCCGCTGATGCAGGACTGGTATTCGGCGATGCCGCCGGGCACCAGCTTCCAGTGGCAGGAAATCGGCCATGTCTACTACATGCTGGCCCGGGCCAAGGCACGCATCCTGCCGATCCCCTACGTGGTGCGTGAACTCAATTACGGCGAGTCGGAGCACGGTACCGAGGTCTACCATGCGCTGTCCTACACCGACGCCAAGTCGACCGCCGAGCGCGAGGCATTCGCCGATTTCCTCGCGACCCTGCCCACGGGTATCGAAGGCCTGGACCAGGCGCAGACCAAGGCCCTGGCCCTGGAGTGCTTCGAAGCGATGGTCGATAGCTTGCGCAGTGGCCGGGCGTTGACCGTCGAGATGATTTTCGATTCGACCTGGAACAGCATCGACGAGCCACCGCAGCGGCGTTTCGGGCCCAAGCAGTACGTGGAGATGCCGTTCTACAACCAGGTGTTCTTCGACAAGCTGACCCAGTTCGAATTCCTCCTGCATGCCATGCCCGCCGGTCGCCTGCAAATGCAGCGGCTGGAAGCTGTCTGGGCACGTCAGGAGGCGCTGATGCGCCCGCACAACAACGACACCCCGGAGAGTGTACTCGACCGGCTGTGGCAGGCTCACGATTGCAATCTGTTCAATCGCCGGGTGATCAGGGCGTTGGTGCGGCAGCTCGAGCTTATTGGCGAACACGCCGAGGCGCAGCGTATCAACGCCTGGAGTGAGCGCCTGGATTCGGTTTCGACCACAGACAACCGGGCGATGTTCGATGCAACGCTTTCGGGGCGTTTGCTGCATTGGCTGGACGCGCGCGAGCCGAATGCCGACGAACGCCAGGCGATTGCCGAGTACCAGGCCCAACAGGGCGTTGGCCCGGTGTTCGGCCTGATGCTGCTGGACCTCGCGGATGAGGTCGAAAAACTGCAGGTGACCCTCGACAGCCTGCTGGAAGGGCACAGCAAGGCCTTCCGCATCGTGGTCTTCACCACCGGTGAACCGCAGGCGGCGACCACTCTCCAGAACACCCTGCACTTCATCCGCGTGACCGAAGACAACTACGTCGACAAGCTCAACCAGTTCACTCGCCAGTCGTCCTGCGACTGGATGCTGCTGGCTCAGGTCGGCGACGAGTTCACCGCCAGCGGCCTGTTGAAGGCCGGCCTGGAACTGCGTCATGCCGAAGGCTGCCGCGCAGTGTGCATCGATGAAATCCAGCGTGATGCCAAGGGTGCGCTCACCGATGTGTTCCGTCCGGGGTTCAACCCTGACCTGCTGTTGAGCGTGCCGGCCCTGATGGCGCGGCACTGGTTGATCCGCCGCGATGTGCTGGTCGAGGCCGGAGGCTACAGCGCCGACTACCGCAATGCCCTGGAGTTCGACCTGCTGCTGCGGCTGATCGAGCAGGACGGCCTGGCCGGGCTCGCCCACCTGGATGAACCCCTGCTGATCTGCGCGACGCCAGAGCTGGTCGAGAACGCCCACGAGCGCGCGACCCTGCTGCGTCACCTCGGCGTGCGTGGCTACAAGGCCCAGGTCAACTCACAGGAGCCTGGCACCTACATGATCGACTACCGGCATACCGAGCGTCCGCTGGTGTCGATCATCGTCCACGGGGCGGCGGACTTCGATGAGTTGGAGCGTTGCCTGAGTGCGCTGCTGCTGCGTACGCGCTACCTGAAGTACGAGGTGTTGGTAGCCGATCATCCGAGTCGTGCCGAGGCGCTGTCGAACTGGCTGCAGGGCCAGCCACAGGCAAGCAAGGTCAGCGTTCTGCAATCCGATTGGCCGAGCCCCCCGGCCTTCTGCAATGCCGCAGCACGGCAGGCGAGGGGCGAATACCTGGTGCTGTTGGCTGCCGACAGCGAGGTGGTCAACCCCAACTGGATCGAGTCGCTGCTCAACCAGGCACTGCGTCCTGAGGTCGGGGTGGTTGGCGCCAAGTTCTACAGCCGCGATCGCAAGATCTCCCAGGCCGGCTTGGTTCTCGGCCTGAACGAGGGGGTTGGTTCACCCTTCGTCGGTGAGAAAAAGGATGCCCATGGCTATATGCAACGACTGGTGGTCGAGCAGAACTACTCGGCGGTTTCGGCGGCATGCCTGATGGTGCGCAAGGCACTGTTCGATGCGGTCGGAGGGCTGGACGAAGGCGATTTTGCCGAGGGCTTCAGTGAGGTCGACCTGTGCCTGAGCATCGGCCAGGGCGGTTACCTGGTGTCCTGGACGCCACAGGTGCAGGTCCTGCATCCGGGCGTGCTGCCTGAGGCACCTGCGGCCCTGCAGGCACTGCGTGAGAAGTGGGCAGCCAACTTCCAGGTCGACCCGGCGTACAACTCGAACCTGGCATTGCGTGGCAAGGGCTTTACCCTGGGCGAGGCGTACCCCGTGGATTGGGCGCAATTGCTGGCTTGAGCCGGCTGTCAGGAGACAACATGTTCAACGGCAAATCGATTTTCATCTCCGGTGGGACCGGCTCGTTCGGGCGCAATTTCATCCGGCGCCTGCTGGAACAGTATCAGCCCAAGCGGGTGGTGGTGTTCTCGCGTGACGAGCTCAAGCAGTACGAGATGCAGCAGACCTTCAATGCTCCGTGCATGCGTTATTTCCTGGGCGATGTGCGGGATGTCGAGCGCTTGCGCCAGGCCATGCGCGGTATCGATTTCGTGGTGCATGCCGCAGCACTGAAACAGGTACCGGCTGCCGAATACAACCCGACGGAATGCATCCGCACCAACGTCAACGGGGCGGAGAATGTCATTGCCGCAGCGATCGATAACGGTGTGAAAAAGGTCGTCGCCTTGTCCACGGACAAGGCGGCCAGCCCGATCAACCTCTATGGCGCGACCAAGTTGATGTCGGACAAATTGTTCGTGGCCGCGAACAACATTGCCGGGGATCAGCAGACGCGTTTCGCCGTGGTGCGTTATGGCAACGTGGCCGGTTCGCGTGGCTCGGTGGTGCCCTTCTTCGACAAGCTGATCAGGGAGGGGGCAGGCGAACTGCCGATCACCGACGAGCGCATGACCCGCTTCTGGATCACCCTCGACCATGGCGTGCAGTTCGTGCTCGACAGCTTTGCGCGGATGCATGGCGGTGAGGTCTTCGTGCCGAAGATCCCATCGATTCGCATCGTCGACCTGGCCCGTGGCATGGCCAGCCACCTGCCGCACAAGCACGTAGGGATCCGTCCCGGCGAAAAACTCCATGAGTTGATGGTGCCCCTGGACGATGCACGGATGACCCTGGAGTTCGCCGATCACTATACGATCCAACCATCGATCCGCTTCACCCAGGTCGATGTCGACTTTGCCGTGGATGGCCTGGGCGAACGCGGCCAGCCGGTGCCCGAAGACTTCGAATATCGCTCCGACACCAACCCGCAGTTCCTCTCGGTGAGCGAACTCGCCGAGCTGCATGACGGCCTGCCCGCATGATTCCCTACGGGCGCCAGAGCCTGGATCAGGCGGATATCGATGCGGTCGTTGCCGTACTGCAATCGGACTGGCTGACCCAGGGACCGGCCATCGAGCGTTTCGAGTCGGCATTGGCGGCGCGTTGCCAGGCATCGCATGCCGTTGCGGTGTGTAATGCGACTGCCGCCTTGCACATCGCCTGCCTGGCTGCCGGGCTTGGGCCGGGAGACCGGCTCTGGACCACTCCCAACACCTTCCTGGCCTCGGCCAATTGTGGTCTCTATTGTGGTGCGCAGGTCGACTTCGTCGATATCGACCCATTGACCTGGAACCTCGATGCCAGTGCCCTGGCACGCAAGCTGGCGCTGGCCGAGCAGGAGGGTACCCTGCCGAGAGTGGTGGTGGCGGTGGCTTTTTCCGGGCAAAGCTGCGAGATGCAGGCCCTCTCGCAACTGGCCCGCGAATACGGTTTTGTCCTGATCGAGGACGCCTCCCATGCGGTCGGTGCGTCCTATGCCGGGAGTCCGGTGGGCAGTGGTCGATTCGCCGACATGACGGTGTTCAGCTTCCACCCGGTCAAGATCATCACCACTGCCGAAGGTGGCATGGTGCTGACCAATCGCGCTGATCTGGCCGAGCATCTGCGTCGCTTGCGCAGCCATGGCATGACCCGCGATCCGGCGCAGATGAGCGAGCCCAGTCATGGTCCCTGGTACTACCAGCAGATCGAGTTGGGTTTCAACTATCGGATGACCGATATCCAGGCCGCACTCGGCCTGTCGCAACTGGACAAGCTGGAGGGCTTCATTGCCCGGCGACGTTACCTGGCCGAGCGTTACCGGCAGTTGCTGGCCGATCTGCCCGTGACCCGGCCAGGCCTTCAGGCCCAGGCCGAGTCGGCCTGGCACCTGTATGTGATCAGGCTGCAACTGGAGCGGATCGGCCTGACCCACCGGAGGGTGTTCGAGGCCTTGCGTGCGGCGGGAATCGGGGTGAATCTGCACTACATTCCAGTGCACCTGCAGCCGTACTATCGCGAGCTGGGTTTTGCCGAGGGTGATTTTCCCGAGGCCGAACGTTACTACAGCGAGGCGATCAGCCTACCGATGTACCCTGGGTTGAGCGATGAACAGCAGGATCATGTCGTCGATCAATTACGACGAATCTTGAACAGCGGGAGCGAGCATGCGTGAACTGAGTGAGCAAGAGCACTTCTGGCGTGGCGAGTTCGGCGACCAGTACGTGGGGCGCAACCAGGGGCAGGCGCTGGTCGCCGCCAACCTGGCGCTGTTCGCCAAGGCGCTGGCCCGCACCACCCGCCTCGAAAACCTGCTGGAACTGGGTACCAATACCGGCAACAACCTGCAGGCATTGCACCAGTTGCTGCCCGGCTGCCAGCTGCAGGGGGTGGAAATCAACGCCAAGGCCTGCGAGCAGGCCAACGCGCTGGGCATCGCCCAGGTCTGGCACGGCTCGTTGTTCGATTACCCGCGCGAGCGTCGCTTCGACCTGACGCTGAGCAAGGGGGTGCTGATCCATCTGGCACCCGAACTGCTGTCGGCAGCCTACGAGCAGCTCTATCAATTGAGCGGACGCTACATCCTGCTGGCCGAGTACTACAACCCGGTGCCGGTCGAGGTGTCCTATCGGGGCAACAGCGGCAAGCTGTTCAAGCGTGATTTCGCCGGCGAGATGCTGGATCGCTACGACGACCTGCAGTTGCTCGACTACGGTTTCGGCTATCACCGCGATCGGCAGTTTCCTATCGATGACGTGAACTGGTTCCTGCTGGAAAAACGCTCTTGAGTGCGGTCGCGATCATTCCGGCGCGGGGCGGCAGCAAGCGGATCCCGCGCAAGAACCTCAAGCTGTTCCATGGCGAGCCGATGATCGCGCGCTCGATCCGGCTGGCGCTGGGCTGCGGCCTGTTCGAGCAGGTGGTGGTCAGTACCGATGACGCGCAGATCGCCGAGGTGGCGCGAGAGCAGGGGGCCCGGGTGCCGTTCCTGCGTCCGGCGGCGTTGGCCGATGATTTCACCGGCACTGCGGCCGTGATCGCACATGCCGTCGAGGCCCTGGCGCAGCAAGGGCAGACCTTCGACTACGCCTGCTGCATCTACGCCACGGCGCCGCTGTTGCAAGCGCGTTTCCTGCGTGAAGGGTTCGAGACGCTGGAGCGGCATCCCGAACGCTCCTTCGCGTTTTCCGTCTGTGAGTTCGGTTTTCCGATCCAGCGGGCCTTGACCCTGACCGGGGATGGGGCGCTGACCGCGCTCTATCCGGAGCATCGTCAGACCCGCTCACAGGACCTGCCTCCGGCTTTCCAGGACGCCGGACAGTTCTACTGGGGGCGCAGCGCCGCCTGGTTGCGTGGCGATGTGCTGTTTTCCGAGAGCAGTCTGCCGGTCCTGCTGCCGCGCCATCTGGTCCAGGATATCGATACGCCAGAGGATTGGCTCCGGGCGGAGTACCTGTACTCGGCCTTGCAGGCCGCAGGGGAGTTGCAGTCGTGAGAGTGCTGTTTCGGGCTGACGCTTCGGCCGCCATCGGCAGCGGGCATGTGGCCCGTTGCCTGACGCTGGCTGCGATCCTGCGTGCCAGCGGTGCCGAAGTGGTGTTCGCCTGCCGGGAGCTGCCAGGCAATGCCTTGGCCCGCCTGGCCGCGGATGGTTGGCCCTGCCTGGCCTTGCCCAATGCCTATCCGGGTGAGGAGTCCGCACTGGGGATCGAGGCCCCCTTGCCCTGGCAGGCCGATATCGAGGCCCTGGAGCGCTGTCTGGCGGTCGAGCCCGGGTTCGACTGGATCGTTGTCGATCACTATGCCCTCGATCATCGCTGGCAGGCCGCTGCGCGGCGCTGGGGACGACGGATCGCGGCGATCGACGACCTGAACAACCGCCAGCATGCGGTCGATATCCTTTTCGACCAGAACTTCACTGCCCGTGACCCTGAATATGCCGGGCGTGCCCTGACGCCCTGCCGGCAGTTGCTCGGCCCACGCTATGCGCTGATTCGCGACGAGTTCCGTCGTCCAGCCGTACCGATCAAGGCCCGGGCGCAGCGGGTGCTGGTGAATTTTGGTGGGCTCGATGGCGTCGGGGAAACCTGGAAGGCCATGCAGGCCCTGGTGGATTTTCAGGATCTGCAGGTGGACTTCGTCGCCGGCACGGCCAACCCGCGCCTGGCGCAGTTGCAGGCGATGGCCGCGGATCGTCCGTCCTGGCGGGTGCAGACCTTCGTCAAGGATTTTGCCGAACTGATGGCCGGCGCTGATCTGTTCATCGGTGCCGGTGGCGGCACCAGTTGGGAGCGCGCCGCGCTGGGGCTGCCGACCCTGTGCATAGCGGTGGCCGAGAACCAGCAGGCCAACGCCGAACGACTGGCGGCGGCGGGGGCGCATGTCTACCTCGGCACCAGCCAGGCGGTGGATGTCGCTCAGTTGAAGCAGGCGGTGGGTTTCGTGCTGGGCAATGTGGGTCTGCGCCGCAGCCTGGCCGAGCGTTCGCGCAGCCTGGTCGACGGGCTCGGCGCCCGGCGTTTCGCCGTCGCCTTGTTGGGCGCCAGCCTCGATGTGCGAAGGGTGACGCCGCAGGATTCACCGTTGTTGTTTGACGGTCGCAATCACGTGGCGGTGCGTCGTGCCTCGCTGAACAGCGCGCCGATTGACTGGGTGTCGCACCAGGCCTGGCTGGCAGCGAAACTGCAGGATCGCGATTGCCTGCTGCTGGTCGCCGAAGCGGCGGACGGCCCGGTGGGCGTGCTGCGCTATGATCGCGCGGCCGAGCGCGCCGAGGTTTCGCTGTATCTGTTTGCCGAGCGCATGGGATTGGGCTGGGGCAGGGCGCTGTTGACGCGTGGCGAACGGGCCTTGCGCGAGTATTGGCCGCAAGTCACGGGGATTGACGCCCGGGTGCTGCCGGATAATCCGGCTTCGATCGAATTGTTCCGTAACAGCGGTTATGTCCAGTCGGCCAGCCGTTTCGAGCGTGTAGTGAAGGATCAGGTCCATGACTAGTTTCAAGATCGGCCAGCGCGTGATTGGCCCGGATGCACCGCCGTTCGTCATTGCTGAAATGAGCGGCAACCACAACCAGTCGCTGGACGTCGCCTTGCAGATCGTCGAGGCAGCGGCCAAGGCTGGCGCCCATGCGTTGAAGTTGCAGACCTACACCGCCGACACCATGACCCTGGACCTGGCCGAGGGCGAGTTCTTCATCAAGGACCCGGGCAGCCTGTGGGCCGGTTCATCGCTCTATGAGCTCTACGAGAAGGCCCACACGCCCTGGGAGTGGCATGCGCCGATCTTCGCCCGGGCGAAAGAGCTGGGCATGCTGGCGTTCTCCACGCCTTTCGACGAGACGGCCGTGGATTTCCTCGAAAGCCTCGAGGTGCCGGCCTACAAGATCGCCAGTTTTGAAAACACCGATCTGCCGTTGATTCGTCGGGTCGCCGCGACGGGCAAGCCGTTGATCATCTCCACCGGCATGGCCAGCGTTGCCGAGCTGGATGAAACGGTCCGTGCCGCGCGGGCGGCCGGTTGTCGCGACCTGGTGCTGCTCAAGTGCACCAGCACCTACCCGGCTTCGCCGCTCAACAGTCATATACGCACCATTGCCCACCTGCAGCAGTTGTTCGGTTGCCAGGTGGGGTTGTCCGATCATTCCATGGGCGTTGGCGTCGCGGTGGCGGCGGTGGCCCTGGGCGCGACCGTGGTGGAGAAACACTTCACCCTCGATCGGGCCGCAGGTGGCGTGGACGCCAGCTTCTCCCTGGAGCCGGCCGAGCTGGCCAGCCTGGTGGTGGAGACCGAGCGGGCCTGGCAGGCGCTGGGCGAGGTGCGTTATGGCGCAACCGAGGCCGAGCGCAAATCCCTGGTCTATCGACGCTCGCTGTACGTGGTGGAGGACGTTGCCCCCGGCGAGCTGCTCACGGCGCGGAACGTGCGGGCGATCCGTCCCGGCCTGGGATTGGCGCCCAAACATATCGATGGTGTGCTGGGGCGCAAGGCCCGCATGCCCCTGAAACGCGGTACGCCCCTGGACTGGTCGTTGATCCAATAGCCTCTTTGCTATCGATTCGGGCAAAATAGGCGTGACTTGTGAGTCATGACGCGCATCTTCACTGTATTGTATTTTCCGGGGATGCGGGCGCCTGAGCCTTTTCGGTTGGTGACAGCCCCTTCAGTCCGCCGTTTTCGCCCTGTTTTAACCCACGTGGCGGGGTGACGGAAAATCCCTGTTGATCGGCGCCCCTCGATGCCTGCGAGCGGCGATATTCAGCTGTTTATTATTGGGAATTCATAATGATTGGCATAAAAAGCATTGCCAGTTACGTGCCGACAGCCGGCGTGGACAACTACGCTCAGGGTGCCAAATTCGCCAAGGATGAAGAGTTCATCCTGGGCAAGATCGGTTCCGCCTTCCTGCCGCGCAAAGATGCCGGGCAGGAAACCTCGGACCTGTGTGTCGAAGCGGCGAATGCCTTGTTTGCCAGCAATCCGCAACTCAAGCGCGAGAGCATCGATGCGCTGATCGTCGTCACCCAGAACGGTGACGAGGAAGGCCTGCCGCATACCGCGGCGATCGTCCAGGACAAGCTCGGTCTGCCGACCCACGTGGCGGCGTTCGACATTTCCCTGGGCTGCTCCGGCTACGTCTATGGCATCTATGCCATGAAGGGCTTCATGGAGGCCGCAGGCCTGAAGAATGGCCTGCTGATCACCGCCGACCCGTATTCGAAGATCGTCGATCCGGAAGACCGCAACACCACCATGCTGTTCGGTGACGCCGCGACCGCGACCTGGATGGGGGAGGACGCACCCTGGCAGTTGGGCAAGTCGAAGTTCGGTACCGACGGTTCCGGCGCGCCGCACCTGAAGGTCAGCGACGGGGTGTTCTTCATGAACGGCCGCCAGGTGTTCAACTTCGCCCTGCTCAAGGTGCCGGCCCACCTGCATGAGTTGCTCGACGACTCGGGCCTGCAGCCGAGCGATATCGATGCCTTCTGCATCCACCAGGGCAGCGCGGCGATCGTCGATGCCGTGGCGCGGCGTTTCGAGGACAAGCCGGAGAAGTTCATCAAGGACATGACCGAGACCGGCAATACCGTGTCCTCGAGCATTCCCCTGCTGCTGGAAAAGCACGTGCTCAACTCGAGCTGGAAGCGCGTGGCCCTGAGTGGTTTCGGCGTTGGCCTGTCGTGGGGTTCGGCGATCATTCATCGCCCCTGATTGCACAGGGCTGCAAAATAGCGCTCCGGGTGAGTTAACCTTGAGCGCTATTTTTTTGCGCGGAGCACGGCGGGATGAGCGAAAGCCTTGAGCTGAACGGGCGAATCATCGAGGCACGTTGGCCGCAACTGTGGCAGCGCCTGCTGGTCGAGGAGAGCGACGGGCTGGCGGTGGAGCTGGTCGAGGGGCAAGGCTCGACCCTGAGTGTCGGTGGCGTGCAGTTGACCAGCCGGCATGACCGCCTCGCCGAGGCGCGCCTGCAGGCGTCGACCCTGCCACCCGGCAGCAAGGTGTTGCATGTCTACGGGACTGGACTTGGGGATCTGCAGCAGGTGCTGCTGGAGTCGCCGGGGTTGCAGCGCCTGCACGTGCATATTCTCAATGCTGCGCTGTTTCGGCTGGTACTCGGGTTGCTGGATCAGGGGGGGTGGTTGGCCGATCCGCGGGTCGAGCTGAGTCATGCCGCCGATCATCCGGAAATTCTCTTTCCGTTCTTTGCGCTGCCGGCCGAGTTGGTCCTGGCTGACGATTTCAATGCGCGGATGCGCGACCGGTTGATGAGTGAAGTGCACCTGAGCTTCAACAATCGTGAATTCGATCCGCAGTCCCCGGCGATCCTCAAGCGTCTTCAGGAGAGTCGCGCGATGTTTGCCGCCGATCGCGATGTCGCTGAGTTGTTCGCCACGCAGGTGGGGCAGCACGTTTACGTGATCGGCACCGGGCCGAGCCTGGAGGCGCAATGTGCGCGGCTCAGGGCAATCCAGGAGCAGTCGCAACGGCCGCTGTTCATCAGTGTCGATACCGCGTACCGGCCGCTGCGCGAGCAGGGCATCAGGCCGGACCTGGTCGTGAGCATCGATCAGCGGATCGGTTTTCGACACCTGCCGCCCGAGGCATCCGCGGGGATCCCGCTGGTCTACATGCCCATGAGTGACCCCGAGATACTCAAGGCCTGGCAAGGCCCGCGCTACGGTGCCTATTCCGCCAGTCCGGTCTATGGTGCGGTTCGCCAGCAGTTCGAGCGAGGCCTGCTGTATGTCGGTGGCAGTGTGCTGCATCCGGCGGTGGACCTGGCGGTGAAGATGGGGGCGGCAACCATCACCCTGTTCGGTGCCGATTTCGCGTTCCCGATGAACAAGACCCACGCGGGCTGGAATGACGGCGAGCTGGGTCCCAGTCTCAATGAGGCGCGCCATTGGGTGCTGGACGGCAATGGCCAGCGGGTGCGCACGCAGTTGAATTTCCGTCGCTATCTCTGCGAGTTGGAGCGTTACATTGC
The DNA here is from genome assembly GCF_014268755.2 of Pseudomonas vanderleydeniana. Taxonomy (NCBI): domain Bacteria; kingdom Pseudomonadati; phylum Pseudomonadota; class Gammaproteobacteria; order Pseudomonadales; family Pseudomonadaceae; genus Pseudomonas; species Pseudomonas vanderleydeniana. The sequence goes on from NZ_CP077093.1 coordinate 2,014,510, forward strand.
CGCGCATCCGCACGTGCGCTTTCTCAACAGTAGCCGGGCAGGTGCGCAGATTATCGGTAGCGCTTTCGACCAGGAGTTCGTGCAGTGAAGTCCTATGAATACGCCGCCGATGAGGCGCTGCGTTGTGCAGCATTGTTCCGTTTCGGCCGTGATGTCGAGGCGGCATTGTCGATGGTCGAGCTGTTCGAGCAGATCCAACTGCTGCTGCGGCAGGCGCCTGCCAATGTGCAGGAGGTGTGGGGGCAACTGCTGGTGTCGATGTTCGGCTGCCAGGAACGTCAGGATTGGCTGGGGTTGGCGGATACGCTGCAGTACGAACTGGTCGGGTTGCTGGCGGCGGTCCAGAGCGGTCGGTGAGTGCCTGGTGACGAACGGTTGGGGGTGGGCGGTTCTCTGGCGCCATTTTTTCTCAATGGGTGTGCGCTAAGCCCTTGTTTTTAGAGGGGTGGCAGGTTGCTAGCAAATTTTTTGAAAAAAGCCCTCAAGCAACCTGCCAACCCGACGATAACTATTACGAAGGTTCTCTAGGCCACACCCGGCGGTTGCCAGGGCCGGAAGCCGTAGTACACCACCCAACGAGGAATTCGTCATGGCTTTAACTGTAAACACCAACACTACGTCGCTGAACGTTCAGAAGAACCTGAACCGTGCTTCCGATGCCCTGTCTACCTCCATGCAGCGCCTGTCTTCCGGCCTGAAAATCAACAGCGCCAAAGACGACGCCGCCGGCCTGCAGATCGCTACTCGCATGAGCTCGCAGATCCGTGGTGGCACCCAGGCTATCCAGAACGCCAACGACGGTATCTCCGTTGCCCAGACCGCTGAAGGCGCTCTGCAAGCTTCGACCGACATCCTGCAGCGTATGCGTGAACTGGCTGTTAAAGCCCGTAACGGAACCAACGGTACTGCCGACCAGACCGCGACCAACGCCGAATTCGCTCAGATGTCTGACGAACTGACTCGTATCGCCCAGTCCACCAACCTGAACGGCAAGAACCTGCTGGACGGTTCGGCGGGTACTGTGACCCTGCAAGTCGGTGCCAACACCGGTAGCGCCAACCACATCGACCTGGTTCTGAGCTCGAAGTTCGACGCCGCCAGCCTGTCGGTAGACAGCGGTACTGTCGTTCTGACTGGTGCCACCACTGGTGCAGCCGCTACCAACATCGATAACGCGATCACCGCGATCGACGCGGCAATCGCCAACATCGGTGCTACCCGTGCTGCACTGGGTGCTTCGCAGAACCGTCTGACCAGCACCATCTCCAACCTGCAGAACATCAACGAGAACACCACTGCTGCACAAGGTCGCGTACAAGATACCGACTTCGCCGCAGAAACTGCTAACCTGACCAAGCAGCAGACCCTGCAACAGGCTTCCACCTCTGTTCTGGCTCAGGCTAACCAACTGCCTTCCGCTGTACTGAAGCTGCTTCAGTAATCTCGGAATGAGTTTGGCGGGGGAGTGTGCTTGTCACGCTCTCTCGCCTTTTTACGTTGAGAGGTGATGCAAGATGGACATGAGTGTAAAACTTAATCTGTCTTACCCAGCTGTTCTGCCGGCCAGTACCAGTTCCAACAGCGGCGCTGTGGCCGACAAATCGGCTTCGGCACCTCAGGCGGATGCGGTGAAAGCGGCTCCGGACACCGACGCCACCAACAAGGATGCGGATTCCTCCGAAAGACTCAAGCGGGCTGTTCAGGACATCGAAAAGTTCGTGCAGTCGATCAAGCGTAACCTGGAGTTCTCGATCGACGAGCATTCCGGGAAAGTCATCGTCAAGGTCATCGCCAGCGATACGGGTGAGGTGGTAAGGCAGATTCCTACCGCCGAGGCCATGAAGTTGGCCGACAGCCTGAGTTCGGCGAGCAGCGTGCTGTTCGATGGAAAAGCCTGACAACTGGCATGAATAGTGTTTGCTGGACCTTTGGCCGCCGATAAGGGTCAAAAGACCGGCAGCAACCTGACGGGAGAGGCACATGGCAAGTCCAATTTTACCGGGAACGGGCTTAGGCTCGGGTCTGGATATCAGTTCGATCGTTACTGCGCTGGTGAACGCCGACAAATCGGCCAAGCAGACGCAGATCGATAGCGCGACAAAAACCAATACACTGAAGATTTCCGGTATCGCGTCCCTGAAGAGCGCCCTGGCGGCGTTCCAGAAGACCATGACCGATCTCAGTGCTTCGACCAGTACCGCGTTTGCCGGCTACACGGCGACGTCGGGAACGGCGACCACGCTGACCGCGACTTCCGACAATACGGCCGTTCCAGGCACGTACAACGTTGTCGTGTCGAGCCTTGCCACGGGTTCGAAAGTGGCCAGCGCCTCGTTTGCCGGTGGTACCAGCAGTGCCATTCCGAGTGGTACCCTGACTATCAGTCAAAATGGCACTAACTACAATGTCGACATCCCGGCCAATGCTACCTTGCAGAGCACTCGGGACCTGATCAACAGCAAGCTGGGCAGCAATGGCTTCTCGGCCAACATCGTGACCGACAGCTCCGGTGCGTCGCGCATGGTGATCAGTTCGACGACCACGGGAGCGGGCTCCGACATCAAGGTCAGTGGTATCTCCGGCCTGGAGATCGACGGTACCCAGGTGATGGGGAGCAATCCTTCGGCCACGGCTTCCGGTGCGGTCACGGCTCTCGCTACCGACGCTTCGCTGACCGTTGACGGCCTGAAGGTGACCAGCAAGAGCAATACCGTTACCGGTGCGATCAGCGGCCTGACCCTGAACCTGCTGTCGGCGGGTGCCAGTACTGGCAATGGTACCTTTGCCGGTGCCAGCTCGACGGTGACTGTTGCCAACAACACCAGCGGTCTGCAGACCTCGATCCAGTCGTTCGTCGACTCCTACAACACCCTGATGAATACCATCAACACCCTGTCCAAGGCGACAGCGGATGCTGACGGCAATCTGACTGTGTCGGCGGCGTTCACCGGTGACTCGCTACCGCGCTCGCTGATCTCTGACCTTCGCGCACAGCTTACGACCACGGGGGCTGGTGGGCCATTGTCCGTGCTGTCGCAGTTGGGCGTGTTGACGGTAGCCGGTAACGACGCCAGCAACTCAGGTAACCTGTCCTTCGACACCGCCACGTTCACCAAGGCCATGGCCACTCCAGGCATGAGCGGCCAGGTGCAGCAGTTGTTCAACGGCACCAATTCGACCAATGGTCTGTTTTCGCGTCTGGGTACTGCGCTCAATACCTACCTGGGGACTCCGGTCGGGTCGAGTGGCGTGCGCACCGGCGGCGTGCTCGATGCGCGCAACACCAGCCTGCAGTCCATCGCCAAGGATCTGACCAATCAGCAGGCCGCGCTGGATCTGCGTGTCGCCAACATGACCAAGACCCTGACGGCCAAGTACAACGCCATGGACCTGTTGGTCGGGCAGATGAAGGCGACGGCGACCAGTATCACCTCGTTCTTCACCTCGCTGAACGCGCAGAAATCCTCCAGCTAACCTGGGGCGACGCCAAAAACCCGGCTACGCTTTATCGCGTGCCGGGTTTTTGCCTTTTGGGTTAAAGTTTTTTGACTCGAAGGCGATACACTGGTCATACGAACTTTCAGCGTTGTAGCGAGGTACGACATGAATCCGATGTTAGCCCTTCGGCAGTATCAGAAGGTGGGGGCGCAGGCACAGACCTCCGAGGCCACGCCTCACCGTCTGGTGCAGATGCTGATGGAAGGCGGCCTGGATCGCATTGCTCAGGCCAAGGGGGCTATTGCGCGCAATGACATCCCCGCCAAGTGCGTGGCGATCAGCAAGGCCATCGGTATCGTCGGCGGCCTGCGCGAGGGGTTGGATCTGGAGAAGCAGGCCGATGCCCTGGCTGACCTGGATGGCCTCTATATCTATATGATGAAGCGTCTGGCCGAGGCCAACATCAAGTCGGACCCGAAGATCCTTGATGAAATCGCCAGCTTGCTCAGCACGGTCAAAGAGGGCTGGGACGCCATCGGCGCGCCCGCCCCACAGTTCTAGGGAGTACAGCGTCATGAGCCTCGTTCTGCAGCGTATCCAGGAAACCCGCGAAGCTCTGGTGAAGGCCCTGGCCGAGCGTGACTGGGGTAGCATCGCCGAGTTGGACCTTGCGTGCCGTGCCTGCATGGAGGATGTGCTCAACGAGGCATCGGTCGATGAGGATGCCCTGCGCAGTCATCTGGAAGAGCTGTTGCACGTCTATCGGCAACTGCTGGAGACGGCGATGGCCGAGCGGCAGGCTATAGTCGAAGAGATGCAGCATCTGCAGCAGGCGCAGAATGCAGCGAAGGTTTACCATTTATTCGGTTGACGCAGCGTTTGCGCAGGGTTAATCGAAGCGTATTGCGCCATAAATTTGACTGCGTACGATTTTTTGACTTAACTAGTGCTGTTTTCCAGATTTCAGTCGTCTTTGAAGGTGATAGCCCACCTCGGGCGTCAAGGTTGCCCACACACAAGGGCATCGAGTTGACTAGGGAAGTTGCTATTGCATGTGGCGTGAAACCAAAATTCTGCTGATCGATGACGATAGCGTTCGCCGCCGTGACCTGGCGGTGATTCTAAATTTTCTCGGCGAAGACAACCTGTCCTGCGGCAGCAATGACTGGCAGCAGGCGGTCGACTCCCTGGCGTCCAGTCGCGAGGTGTTGTGCGTCCTGATCGGGACGGTCAACACGAGCACAGGGCTATCGGGCTTGCTTAAGACACTCGGAACCTGGGATGAGTTCCTTCCGGTTCTGCTTTTGGGTGAAAATAGTTCTGCCGAGCTGCCCGAGGACCTGCGTCGCCGGGTGCTTTCCAGCCTGGAGCTGCCGCCCAGCTACAGCAAGCTGCTCGACTCCCTGCACCGTGCCCAGGTCTATCGCGAGATGTACGACCAGGCCCGCGAGCGCGGTCGTCAGCGCGAGCCGAACCTGTTCCGCAGCCTGGTCGGCACCAGTCGTGCGATCCAGCACGTGCGCCAGATGATGCAGCAGGTGGCCGATACCGACGCCAGCGTGCTGATCCTCGGCGAGTCCGGCACCGGCAAGGAAGTGGTGGCGCGCAACCTGCACTACCATTCCAAGCGGCGTGACGCGCCCTTCGTGCCGGTCAACTGTGGCGCGATTCCGGCCGAGTTGCTGGAAAGCGAGCTGTTCGGCCATGAGAAGGGCGCCTTCACCGGTGCGATCACCAGCCGGGCTGGCCGTTTCGAGCTGGCCAACGGCGGCACGCTGTTCCTCGACGAGATCGGCGACATGCCGTTGCCGATGCAGGTCAAGTTGTTGCGCGTGTTGCAGGAGCGCACCTTCGAGCGCGTGGGCAGCAACAAGACCCAGAGCATCGACGTGCGGATCATCGCGGCCACCCACAAGAACCTCGAGAGCATGATCGAGGTGGGCAGCTTCCGTGAAGACCTCTATTACCGCCTGAATGTCTTCCCGATCGAGATGGCGCCGCTGCGTGAGCGGGTCGAGGATATCCCGCTGCTGATGAACGAGCTGATCTCGCGCATGGAGCACGAGAAGCGCGGTTCGATCCGCTTCAACTCGGCAGCGATCATGTCGCTGTGTCGCCATGGCTGGCCGGGCAACGTCCGTGAACTGGCCAACCTGGTGGAGCGCATGGCGATCATGCATCCCTATGGGGTGATCGGCGTGGCTGAACTGCCGAAGAAGTTCCGCTACGTCGACGACGAAGACGAGCAGATGGTCGACAGCCTGCGCAGCGACCTCGAGGAGCGCGTGGCGATCAATGGCCATACGCCGGACTTCAGTACCTCGGCGATGCTGCCGCCGGAAGGCCTGGACCTCAAGGATTACCTCGGTGGCCTGGAGCAGGGCCTGATCCAGCAGGCGCTGGACGATGCCAATGGCATCGTGGCACGGGCGGCCGAGCGTCTGCGCATCCGTCGTACCACCCTGGTGGAGAAGATGCGCAAGTACGGCATGAGCCGGCGCGAAGGTGACGAGCAGGCGGATGATTGACGCCTGTTTTTCAAGTCGCTGAAAACTGGGCGGTTTTTTTTAGGCACGGGTATTGCTAAGTCTCCCGCAACGTTCCGTTTAAATGACGGTCAGCCATGCGAGAGAGCACCATGCCCCAAGCCGCCCAGATGTCTTCTGTTCCCGAAGTCGCGGGACAACCATCGTCCGTAGAGCAGGCAAGCCGGCTGGGTCTTGAGCAGGCGTTTGCCCTGTTCAACCAGATGTCGACTCAACTCACTGATTCCTACAGTCTGCTGGAAGCACGGGTCACCGAGCTCAAGGGTGAGCTGGCCGTGGTCAGCGCCCAGCGCATGGCTGAGCTGGCGGAGAAGGAGCGCTTGGCCAACCGTCTGCAGAATCTGCTGGACCTGTTGCCGGGCGGCGTCATCGTGATCGACTCCCATGGTTACGTCTGCGAGGCCAATCCTGCCGCCCGCGAGTTACTGGGTGAGCCGCTGGAAGGCGAGTTGTGGCGTCATGTGATCGCTCGTTGCTTCGCGCCGCGCGAGGATGACGGCCATGAGATCTCGCTCAAGGACGGTCGGCGCCTGTCGATTGCCACGCGCTCGCTGGAAGGCGAGCCAGGGCAGCTGGTGCTGCTCAATGACCTGACTGAAACCCGCCGCCTCCAGGATCAACTCGCCCGTCACGAGCGCCTGTCTTCCCTGGGGCGGATGGTCGCATCCCTGGCGCACCAGATTCGCACGCCATTGTCGGCGGCGCTGCTGTACGCCAGTCATCTCAATGAGCAGGCCTTGCCGGTGGAGACCCAGCAGCGCTTCGCCGGGCGCCTGAAGGAGCGCCTGCATGAACTCGAGCATCAGGTGCGCGACATGCTGGTGTTCGCTCGTGGCGAGCTGCCATTGACTGACCGCCTGACCCCCGCAGTGCTGTTGCAAACCCTGCAGGCGGCCGCGCAGACCCATGTACAGGGCGCGGCGATCCGTTGGCAGTGCGACAGTCATGAGGGTGAGTTGCTGTGCAATCGCGACACCCTGGTCGGCGCCTTGCTCAACCTGATCGAAAACGCCATGCAGGCCCGTGTGGGCGAGGTGCGCCTCAAGGTGCACCTGTACAGCCGCGGCAATACCCTGCGCCTGAGCATCAGTGACAATGGCAGTGGCATCGAGCCGCAGGTGCTGGCGCGCCTGGGAGAACCCTTCTTCACCACCAAGACCACCGGTACCGGCCTCGGCCTGGCGGTGGTCAAGGCTGTTGCCCGGGCACACCAGGGCGACATGCAATTACGTTCACGACTGGGGCGTGGCACTTGCGCGATGTTGTGCCTGCCGCTGATCCCCGGCGCCACGGAGGCATAGTGATGGCTGCACAGATCAAGGTCCTGTTGGTCGAGGATGACCGGGCGCTGCGCGAAGCGCTGGCGGATACCTTGCTGCTGGCGGGGCATGAGTTTCGCGCAGTGAGCTGTGCCGAAGAGGCATTGGAGGCGGTGGCGCAGGAGGCGTTCAGCCTGGTGGTCAGCGATGTGAACATGCCGGGCATGGACGGGCATCAGTTGCTCGCTCGGCTGCGTGCCCGCCAGCCGCTGTTGCCGGTGCTGCTGATGACGGCCCATGGTGCGGTCGAGCGTGCCGTGGAGGCGATGCGCCAGGGCGCTGCCGACTATCTGGTCAAGCCCTTCGAGCCCAAGGCGCTGCTGGAGCTGGTGGAACGTCATGCACTCGGGTTGTCCGGTGCGGTGGAGAGTGAAGGGCCGATTGCCGCCGAGCCGGCCAGTGCGCAGTTGCTCGAGCTGGCTTCGCGGGTCGCCCGCAGTGATTCGACGGTGCTGATCTCCGGCGAGTCGGGGACCGGCAAGGAGGTCCTGGCGCGCTATATCCATCAGCAATCGCAGCGTGGCGGCCAACCGTTTGTCGCGATCAATTGCGCGGCCATCCCGGACAACATGCTCGAGGCTACGCTGTTTGGTCATGAGAAGGGATCGTTCACCGGTGCGATCGCCGCCCAGGCGGGCAAGTTCGAACAGGCCGATGGCGGCACCATCCTGCTCGACGAAATTTCCGAGATGCCCCTGGGCCTGCAGGCCAAGCTGCTACGGGTGCTGCAGGAGCGCGAGGTCGAGCGGGTCGGTGCACGCAAGCCGATTTCCCTGGATATCCGGGTGGTTGCGACCACCAACCGTGACCTGGCCGCCGAGGTGGCGGCAGGGCGGTTCCGCGAGGACCTGTACTACCGGCTGTCGGTTTTTCCGCTGGCCTGGCGTCCGCTACGCGAGCGCACTGCCGATATCCTGCCGTTGGCAGAACGTTTGTTGGCCAAGCACAGTGCGAAAATGAAACACGCTGCCGTCAGATTGTCGCCTGGGGCCCAGGCTTGCCTGGTCGGCTATGCCTGGCCGGGCAACGTGCGCGAACTCGACAATGCGATCCAGCGGGCGTTGATTTTGCAGCAGGGCGGGCTGATCCAGGCCGAGGACTTCTGCCTAGCCGGGCCAATCGGCTGTGCGCCGTTGCCAGCGGTGCGGGTGCCCTCGGTTGAGGCGGACGCCAGTGAAATGGCGGCGGTGGAATCGGCGGGAGCGCTCGGTGACGATCTGCGTCGACGCGAGTTCCAGATGATCATCGATACCCTGCGTGCCGAGCGCGGGCGGCGCAAGGAGGCCGCGGAGCGCCTGGGTATCAGCCCGCGTACGCTGCGCTACAAACTGGCGCAGATGCGCGATGCCGGCATGGATGTGGAAGCCTATCTGTTCGCCACTTGAGTCGCTTTGCCCGCTATACGGTCATGTATCGGTTTTTATTCGGAGGCGACAAGGAGATGGCACCCTTGTTGCTAACACCACTACTAACCGCTGCACGAGTGTCAAAAAATTGCAGGTCGCCGGAGAGAGTAGTTCATGAGCCAGGGTATTGAATTTAATCGGTTGATGTTGGACATGCGCGCCATGCAAATGGATGCCATGGCCCAGCCGAAGTCGGCTGTGGCCGCGCCAGAAGTCGCCGGCAGCAGCTTTGCCGACCTGCTCGGCAAGGCCGTTGGCAAGGTCAACGATACCCAGCAGGCCTCTAACCAGCTGGCCAACGCCTTCGAAATCGGCAAGAGCGGCGTGGACCTGACGGATGTGATGATCGCCTCGCAGAAAGCCAGCGTCTCGTTCCAGGCCCTGACCCAGGTTCGCAACAAACTGGTCCAGGCGTATCAAGACATCATGCAGATGCCGGTTTAAGGGCGAGATTGAGTCATGGCAGAAGCAGTCGCCGATAACGTACCGGCCAAGTCCGGTGCGACAGAAAGCAAACCTCCGCTGTTTGGTTTGTCCTTTCTGGAAAACCTTTCCGAGATGTCCATGCTCCGTCAGATCGGCCTCATGGTCGGCCTGGCCGCCAGCGTGGCGATTGGTTTTGCCGTGGTGTTGTGGTCCCAGCAACCTGACTACCGGCCGCTCTATGGCAGCCTGGCCGGTATGGATGCCAAGCAGGTCACCGAAACCCTGGCGGCGGCGGACATTCCCTACACTGTCGAACCGAATTCCGGCGCACTGCTGGTCAAGGCCGAAGACGTCTCCCGTGCCCGGCTGAAACTGGCGGCTGCCGGTGTGACGCCGACCGATGGCAACATCGGTTTCGAAATCCTCGACAAGGACCAGGGCCTGGGTACCAGCCAGTTCATGGAAGCGACCCGCTACCGTCGCGGTCTCGAGGGTGAGCTGGCGCGCACCATCTCCAGCCTGAACAATGTCAAGGCCGCACGCGTGCACCTGGCGATTCCGAAAAGCTCGGTGTTCGTGCGCGATGAACGCAAGCCAAGCGCCTCGGTGCTGGTCGAGCTCTATCCTGGTCGCTCCCTGGAGCCGGGCCAGGTGGTGGCGATCATCAACCTGGTGGCGACCAGCGTTCCCGAACTGAACAAGTCGCAGATCACCGTGGTCGACCAGAAGGGCAACCTGCTCTCCGACCAGGCACAGAACTCCGAACTGACCATGGCCGGCAAGCAGTTCGACTACAGCCGTCGCATGGAAAGCATGCTGACCCAGCGCGTGCACAACATCCTGCAGCCGATCCTCGGTAACGATCGCTACAAGGCCGAGGTTTCCGCGGATGTCGATTTCAGCGCGGTCGAATCGACTTCCGAGCAGTTCAACCCGGACCAGCCGGCCCTGCGCAGCGAGCAGTCGACCAGCGAACAGCGCACCGCCAGCAACGGCCCGCAGGGCGTTCCAGGTGCCTTGAGCAACCAGCCGCCAACGCCAGCCTCGGCTCCGCAGACCACCGGTGGCGCCACGGCCTCGGCCGGTGCGGTACAACCGGGCCAGCCATTGCTCGATGCCAACGGCCAGCAGATCATGGATCCGGCCACCGGCCAGCCGATGTTGGCGCCGTATCCGTCGGACAAGCGTCAACAATCGACCAAGAACTTCGAGCTGGACCGTTCCATCAGTCATACCAAGCAGCAGCAGGGTCGCCTGACCCGCCTGTCGGTAGCGGTGGTGGTCGACGACCAGGTCAAGGTCAACCCGGCCAACGGCGAAACCACCCGCAACCCGTGGAGCGCCGACGAATTGGCGCGCTTCACCCGCCTGGTGCAGGATGCCGTCGGTTTCGACGCCAGCCGCGGCGACAGCGTGAGTGTGATCAACGTGCCGTTCTCCGCCGAGCGTGGGGAAGTGATCGCCGATATTCCGTTCTACTCGCAACCCTGGTTCTGGGATGTGGTCAAACAGGTACTGGGCGTGCTGTTCATCCTGGTCCTGGTGTTCGGTGTGCTGCGTCCGGTGCTGAACAACATCACCAACGGTGGCAAGAGCAAGCAACTGGCCGGTCTCGGCGACGTCGAGCTCGGTGGCATGGGCGGCCTGGACGGCGAACTGGCGAACGACCGCGTGAGCCTGGGCGGTCCGCAGAGCATCCTGCTGCCAAGTCCGAGCGAAGGTTATGACGCGCAGTTGAACGCCATCAAGAGTCTGGTAGCCGAAGATCCGGGCCGTGTGGCACAGGTCGTCAAAGAGTGGATTAACGCCGATGAGTAATAACGCCGCCGTCACCCAGAAGCTGACCCGGGTCGATAAAGCCGCGATCTTGCTGCTGTCGCTGGGTTCGGCCGATGCCGCCCAGGTATTGCGCCACATGGGGCCCAAGGAGGTTCAGCGTGTCGGCGTGGCCATGGCGCAGATGCGCAACGTGCATCGCGAGCAGGTCGAGCAGGTCATGAGCGAATTCGTCGACATCGTCGGCGACCAGACCAGCCTGGGCGTCGGTTCCGACGACTACGTGCGCAAGATGCTCACCCAGGCGCTGGGCGAGGACAAGGCCAACGGCCTGATCGACCGCATCCTGCTCGGGGGCAACACCAGCGGCCTGGACAGCCTCAAGTGGATGGAGCCACGTGCCGTGGCCGACGTCATTCGCTACGAGCACCCGCAGATCCAGGCGATCGTGGTGGCCTACCTCGATCCCGACCAGGCCGGTGAAGTGCTGAACAACTTCGACCACAAGGTGCGCCTGGACATCATTCTGCGGGTTTCCTCGCTGAACACCGTGCAGCCGGCCGCCCTCAAGGAACTCAACCAGATTCTCGAGAAGCAGTTCTCCGGCAACTCCAATGCTGCCCGTACCACCCTGGGCGGTATCAAGCGTGCCGCGGATATCATGAACTTCCTCGACAGCTCGATCGAAGGCCAGCTCATGGATTCGATCCGCGAAGTGGACGAGGACCTGTCGACCCAGATCGAAGACCTCATGTTCGTCTTCAACAACCTGTCCGACGTCGACGACCGCGGCATCCAGGCGCTGCTGCGCGAAGTCTCCTCGGATGTACTGGTACTGGCGCTCAAGGGCTCCGACGAGAACGTCAAGGAAAAGATCTTCAAGAACATGTCCAAGCGTGCGGCGGAACTGCTGCGCGACGACCTCGAGGCCAAGGGCCCGGTACGCGTCAGCGACGTGGAAACCGCGCAGAAGGAAATCCTCACCATCGCCCGCCGTATGGCCGAAGCCGGAGAAATCGTGCTCGGTGGCAAGGGCGGCGAAGAGATGATCTAAGGATCAAGCCATGACTGATCCAACCGATCTGATCCGCGCGCGGGACGTCAGCGGCTTCGACCTGTGGTCGTTGCCCAGTTTCGACCCGCATGTCGAAGAACCCGAGCCGGAGCCGGAGGAAGAGCCGCAGGCCGAGATCGAGGAGGTGCCGCTGGAGGAAGTCCAGCCACTGACCCTCGAGGAGCTCGAGACCATTCGCCAGGAGGCCTACAACGAAGGCTTCGCGGTGGGTGAGCGCGAAGGTTTTCACAGTACCCAGATCAAGGTCCGCCAGGAGGCCGAGGTGGCCCTGGGGGTCAAGCTGGCCAATCTCGAACGGCTGATGAACAACCTGTTCCAACCGATTGCCGACCAGGACCAGCAGATCGAGAAAACCCTGGTCGGGCTGGTCGGGCACATCACCCGGCAGGTCATCCAGCGTGAGCTCAAGACCGATTCCAGTCAGATCGAGCACGTGCTGCGCGAGGCGCTGAAGCTGCTGCCGCTGGATGCCGACAACGTGCGGCTGTACATCAATCCCCAGGATTTCGAGCAGGTCAAGGCCTTGCGCGAGCGCCACGAGGCCAAGTGGCGGATCGTCGAGGACGAGGCGCTGATGCCGGGCGGCTGTCGGGTCGAGACCGAGCACAGCCGGATCGACGCCAGCGTCGAAACGCGGATCGAACAGGCCATCGCGCAACTGTTCGACCAGCTTCACGAACAATCGCTGCACCCGGCCCAGCCCGACCTCGCGGTCGACCTGGGTGAGTTTCACGTGCCGCTGGGCACCCCGGAACCTGCCGATGCGTCTTGAACGAACCAGCTTCGGCAAGCGCTTGAGCTCTTATGCCGATGCGATCAACCTGCCGGGGCAGCCGATCCTTGAAGGCCGGCTGTTGCGCATGGTCGGCCTTACCCTCGAGGCCGAGGGACTGCGGGCCGCCATGGGCGCGCGCTGCGTGGTGATCAACGACGACAGCTACCACCCGGTGCAGGTCGAAGCCGAGGTCATGGGGTTTTCCGGCAACAAGGTGTTCCTGATGCCGGTCGGCAGTGTCGCCGGCATCGCCCCGGGGGCCCGGGTCGTGCCGTTGGCCGACACCGGTCGCCTGCCGATGGGCATGGGCATGCTCGGACGGGTCCTCGACGGCGCTGGCCGGGCCCTGGATGGCAAGGGCGGGATGAAGGCCGAGGACTGGGTGCCGCTGGACGGCCCGACCATCAACCCGCTCAATCGCGACCCCATCCACCAGCCGCTGGACGTGGGGATTCGCTGCATCAACGGATTGTTGACGGTTGGCCGCGGCCAGCGTCTCGGCCTGTTCGCCGGTACCGGCGTCGGCAAGAGTGTGCTGCTGGGCATGATGACCCGTTTTACCGAGGCCGACATCATTGTCGTCGGGCTGATCGGCGAACGGGGTCGTGAGGTGAAGGAGTTCATCGAGCACATTCTTGGCGAGGAAGGTCTCAAGCGCTCGGTGGTGGTCGCATCCCCCGCCGACGATGCGCCACTGATGCGCCTGCGTGCGGCGATGTACTGCACGCGGATTGCCGAGTATTTCCGCGACAAGGGCAAGAACGTCCTGTTGCTGATGGACTCGCTGACCCGTTTTGCCCAGGCCCAGCGGGAAATCGCCCTGGCCATCGGCGAGCCGCCGGCGACCAAGGGCTATCCACCGTCGGTATTCGCCAAGTTGCCGAAACTGGTGGAGCGGGCCGGTAATGCCGAGGCCGGCGGTGGTTCGATCACCGCGTTCTACACGGTGCTGTCGGAGGGCGACGACCAGCAGGACCCGATCGCCGACTCGGCGCGGGGCGTGCTCGACGGGCACATCGTGCTGTCCCGGCGCCTGGCCGAGGAGGGGCACTATCCGGCCATCGACATCGAGGCGTCCATCAGCCGGGTCATGCCGGCGGTGGTCAGCCCCGAGCACATGAAGCGCGCGCAGTATTTCAAGCAGCTCTGGTCGCGCTACCAGCAGGCTCGCGACCTGATCAGCGTCGGCGCCTATGTCGCGGGCGGTGATCGTGAGACCGACACGGCGATCTCGCTGCAACCGGCGATGGTCCAGTACCTGCGCCAGAGCCTCAATGACAATGTCAGCCTCGGCGAGAGCGACGCGCATCTGTCGACGATCTTCGCGCCGGCGGCGGGCGGCTGATCCGGCCATGGCCCAGAGTCGTGCCGCGCGCCTGGCGCCGGTGGTCGAGATGGCCGAGAGCAAGGAGCGCACGGCTGCCCAGCGCCTGGGCTACTACCAGGGGCAGGTGCAGGTGGCGCAGAACAAGCTGGCCGACCTCGAAGGGTTTCGCCTGCAGTACCAGGAACAATGGATCGAGCGCGGCCGCCACGGGGTTTCCAGCCAGTGGCTGCTGGGCTACCAGCAGTTTCTCAGCCAGCTGGATACCGCGGTGGCCCAGCAGCGCCAGAGCCTGGCCTGGCACCAGAACAACCTCGACAAGGGAAGGGTCGCCTGGCAGGAGGCCTATGCCCGCGTCGAGGGCTTGCGCAAACTGGTCCGACGCTACATCGAAGAGGCCCGGATGCTGGAGGACAAGCGCGAACAGAAGTTGCTGGACGAGTTGTCGCAGCGCCTGCCGCGCCAGAGTTCCTACTGATCGCAGCGTGCGTTGAACCCTGTCCTTCGGGTGGGGGAGGATGTCAACCGCAGGTATTTTGACGGTCTTGGTTGCCCTGCCGTCAGCGGGGTGCTAAACCTTGTACACATTGCCACTGACAAGGAAGCTGGATCATGGCTGTAGAGTCTGCAGTAAGTGACAACGGCAGGAAATTGACGATCTCCATCAAGGGGCGCTTCGATTTCGGCAAGCATCAGGAATTTCGCGATTCCTACGAGCGGGTCGACACACGGCCCGACTCGGTGGTCGTCGATCTCAAGGATGCCACCTATCTCGACAGTTCGGCCCTGGGCATGCTGCTCCTGTTGCGTGATCATGCCGGCGGCGACAGCGCCGATATCCGGGTGATCAACAGCAATTCGGACGTGCGCAAGATCCTCGCCATCTCCAATTTCGACAAGCTCTTCGATATCGCCTGACATCATGCAGTCCGAAGAGGAGCCGCTGACGGTACTGATCGCCGAGGATGGTGCGGCAGATCGATTGCTGCTGTCGAACATCGTGCGACGCCAGGGGCATACGGTGCTCACCGCCAGCAATGGCGCCGAGGCGGTCGAGGTGTTCCAGGCGCAGCGCCCGCAGCTGGTGTTGATGGATGCCCTGATGCCGGTGATGGATGGTTTCGAAGCCGCCCGCCGGATCAAGCGGCTGGCCGGCGAATCGCTGGTACCGATCATTTTTCTCACCTCCCTGACCGAAAGCAGCGCGCTGGCCCGTTGTCTGGATGCGGGAGGCGACGACTTTCTGGCAAAGCCCTACAACCAGATCATCCTGGCCGCCAAGATCAAGGCGATGGATCGCCTGAGGCGCTTGCAGGCCACCGTGTTGCAGCAGCGCGACCTGATCGCCCGGCACCATGACTACCTGCTCAACGAGCAGCGGGTCGCCAAGGCGGTGTTCGACAAGGTCGCCCACTCCGGCTGCCTGCGTGCACCGAATATTCGCTACCTGCAATCACCCTATGCGCTGTTCAATGGCGACCTGTTGCTGGCGGCCTACACCCCGGGCGGCGACATGCACATCCTGCTCGGCGACTTCACCGGCCACGGCCTGCCTGCCGCCGTTGGCGCGATGCCCCTGGCAGAGGTCTTCTACGGCATGACCGCCAAGGGCTACGGGCTGCCGGAAACCCTTCGGGAGATGAATGCCAAGCTCAAGCGCATCCTTCCGGTGGACATGTTCTGCTGTGCCACCTTCCTGCGCCTGAGCCCGCAGCGGCGGACGGTCGAGGTGTGGAACGGTGGCATGCCCGACGGCTATCTGCACGATATCGCCTCGGGCGAGCGCCGGCCGCTGGTGGCGCGGCACCTGCCGCTGGGGGTGCTGGGGGCCAAGGCCTTCGATGACCGCACCGAGGTTTATCCGATGGCGCAGGGGGATCGGATCATCCTCTTGTCGGACGGCGTCATCGACACCTGCAACGGTGATGAGCAATTGTTTGGCGTGGAGCGCCTGCACCAGGTGTTCGAGCGCAACCAGGACCCGGACCGGTTGTTCGAGGAGATCCAGGAGGCGCTCAGGCAGTTCGGTGGCGTAGCCCGCGACGACATCAGCCTGGTCGAGATCGGCCTGCCCGAGATCGGCGCGCAGATGCCGGCGGTGGTGGTCTATTCCGACAGCGGCGAGTCCTGCCCTCTGGACTGGTCGGTCAACTTCGAGTTCCGCGCCGCGACGCTGCGGCGTTTCAATCCATTGCCCTATCTGCTGCAACTGCTGATGGAAGTGCACGGCCTGCGCTCGCTCAGCGGAGCCTTGTACAGCGTGCTCGCCGAGCTGTATTCGAATGCCCTGGAGCATGGCGTGCTGGGCCTGGACTCGAGTCTCAAGCGCGATGTGCGCGGGTTCGCGCAATACTACGAGCAGCGCAGCCAGCGCCTGCAGGACCTCAACGACGGCTTTGTCCGGGTCAGTCTGCGGGTGGTCCCGGAAGGGGCCGGCGGGCGCCTGTTCATCGAGGTCGAGGACAGCGGCGCCGGTTTTGACTTCGAGCGCGTGATGGAGCGTCCGGCGCAGGTCGAGCGCTTGTCGGGTCGTGGCGTTGGCCTGGTTCGACAGCTCGGTCACTGCGCGCGCTGGTCGAACGCCGGTCGTAGTGCCCACGTGGAGTTTTCATGGGGGCCTCAGGCATAATCCAGGGGTGTTGATCAGGGAGTGAATCAGTGAGCGTCAATCAGGAAGAACACCTTGACTACGATGTGCTCAGCGCATTGCAGGAAGTCATGGAGGATGAGTACCCGGTGTTGCTGGATACCTTTCTCAATGATTCGGAAAAGCGCCTGGGCCAGTTGCACGAAGCTGACAACCCGACCGACCTGGGCCTGGTCGCCCACAGCTTCAAGGGCAGCAGCAGCAACATGGGCGCCTTTCAGCTGGCCGATCTTTGCCGGCAGTTGGAGGAGCAGGCCGCCCGCTTGCCGTTGACAGAGGTCGAGGCCCTGCTCGGGCGAATCGACCGCGAATACGAGCAGGTGCGTTACCTGTATGCTCGCGAGCGCGAGCGGTTTCCGATCAAACAGTAGTTCGCGAAGCCTTCTGGATAAGCTGGCCCGAACCTTGCTTCCGTTCCCTGCATTGAATTAACGATCCCTGTGCAGCGGAGACTGTGTTATGCCCCTCGCTCCCAATCCCTTTCTTCAGGCCACCGCTGCGGCCAAGTCCAAGGTGGACCTCGCGAGCAGCCAGCCGACACCGGCTGCGCAGCCCAAGGACAACGCCTCAAGCTTTGCCCAGGTCTATCAGGACACCCAGAACAAGCCGGCCAAGGACGCCGACGCCCCGGTCAAGTCGAGCCGGGAAAACAGCGCCACGGTACCGGCAAAAAAGGACGCGGTGGCCAATCGCAAGGACGACGCGGCAAAGCCGGCGGTTGCCGATAGCGGCAATTCCTTGCCTGCCAGCAAGGCTGATGACAAGACTGCCAGCAGTGACACCACGCAAGCGGGTAGCGGTGATCAGGCAAGCACCGATGACAGCAGCCAGGACGCCAGCAGCGCCACGCCAGTGGCCGACGCTGCCCCGGTGGACCCGACCGTCGACCCGGCGTTGATCCAGGCGGCTGCCACGCCGCCGACCCCGGCGCCTGAAGCGCAGGTGGCGGCACCACAGCCGCAACCGGCCGTGGAAGCACCGTTGGCAGCTGCCGCCACGGCAGCACCGGTGCAGGCTGCGACGACGCCGAACACCGACGGCGATTTCGATCCGGCTGCCGACCCGCTGGACAACCTGCCGGCCGTGCGCCTGGCGATGGAGCAGAGTGGGCATGTGTCGACCGCCAGCCAGTCGACCACCAGCAAGACCACCGGCAACACCGAGCAGGATCCGAACCTGACGCAGAACCTGGCCAGCAGCGTAAGTATGCTGGTGGATCAGAAAACTGACGCCGGTACCCCCGGGGAGGGTGGTGAGAAGTCCTTCAAGGGCTTGATCGAGGAGGGGCTCAAGGATCTGAAAAGCGCTTCCAGTGACACCCGCGTCGATGATTTCGCCAATCGCCTGGCGGCGCTGACCCAGGCCGCGGTGCCGAAGACCGCCAATGCGCTGCCGGTCAACCAGCCGTTGGCCATGCATCAGAGTGGCTGGACCGAAGAAGTGGTCAACCGGGTCATGTACCTGTCGAGCGCCAATCTCAAGTCTGCCGATATCCAGTTGGAGCCGGCGGAGCTGGGGCGGTTGGACATCAAGGTCAACATGTCCGCCGACCAGACCACGCAGATCAACTTTATCAGTGGTCACGCCGGTGTTCGCGATGCGCTGGAAGGCAACATGTTCCGCCTGCGCGACCTGCTCCAGCAGCAAGGCCTGGGGCAGGCCGATGTCAGCGTCTCCGATCAGTCGCGTGGCTGGAGCGGGCAGGGGCAGGACGCGCAACAGCAGCAACAGCAGGCCCAGAAGGGCAGCAACAGCGGTGGTGCCCGCGTCGACGGTGGCGATGATGACCTGTCTGTCGCGGCGGTAGGTGAAGCCGCTGCCGCCGCAGCCAACACCAGTGTCGTGGTGGGCTCCAGCGCGGTCGACTACTACGCCTGATCCTTCCCGCCCTGGGGTCGGGACGCTTTTGCAGGTGCCGGCTTGCTGGCGATAGCAGTGTATCAGTCGGTACTTCCGGGAACTGACACACCGCTATCGCCAGCAAGCGGAGCGCCGCCCGGCCGTCTCCCACAGTCAAGGCGTCATTCGGGTTCCTCTCGCGGCTCAATGCCTCTCTCCTTTGCGTTTGTCTCGACTCTGGCATAACACTTGCTCCTGCCTTGCCGTGCGACTGTGAAAAACCGAATAGTGACGGATTATTGGCATGGCGAAGAGCGAAGCAGCAGCGGCAAAAGAACCTGGCGGGAAAAGCAAACTCAAGCTGATTATCGTGATCGTGGCGGCCTTGTTGCTGGCTATCGGCTTGTCCGTGGGCGCGACCTGGTACTTCATGCACAGTGCCCAGAGCAAACCTGCAGCGCAAGAGCACGCCGAGGCGGCTCCAACCGGCAAGCAGCCGGCGATCTACGAGCCGATGGCGCCCGCCTTCGTCGCCAACTTCAAGGATGCCAGCGGCCGCCAGCGCTACATGCAGGTGAGCATCACCCTGCTGGCGCGTAACCAGGCAGACCTGGACGCCCTGAAAGTCCATATGCCGGTGATCCGCAACAATCTGGTCATGCTCTTCTCCGGGCAGACCTACGAAACCCTCGCAACTCCGGTCGGCCAGGAACTGCTGCGCCAGAAAGCCACTGCCAGCGTGCAGGAAGTGGCCCAGAAGGAAATCGGCAAGGTCGTGGTCGAACAGTTGCTCTTCACTAACTACGTACTGCAGTAGGATCTCGACATGGCCGTGCAGGACCTGCTGTCCCAGGATGAGATCGATGCCCTCTTGCATGGCGTCGACGACGGTCTGGTGCAGACCGAAAACGTTGCCGACCCTGGCAGCGTCAAAAGCTACGACCTGACCAGCCAGGATCGCATCGTCCGTGGACGCATGCCGACCCTGGAAATGATCAACGAGCGTTTCGCCCGCTACACCCGTATCAGCATGTTCAACATGCTGCGTCGCTCCGCCGACGTGGCGGTGGGTGGGGTGCAGGTGATGAAGTTCGGCGAATACGTGCACTCGCTGTACGTGCCGACCAGCCTCAACCTGGTCAAGATCAAGCCGTTGCGCGGCACCGCGCTGTTCATCCTCGACGCCAAGCTGGTGTTCAAGCTGGTGGACAACTTCTTCGGTGGCGACGGGCGTCACGCCAAGATCGAAGGTCGTGAGTTCACCCCGACCGAGCTGCGCGTGGTGCGCATGGTGCTGGAGCAGGCCTTCATCGACCTGAAGGAAGCCTGGCAGGCGATCATGGAAGTCAATTTCGAGTACATCAACTCGGAAGTGAACCCGGCGATGGCCAACATCGTCGGCCCGAGCGAGGCGGTGGTGGTCTCCACCTTCCATATCGAACTCGACGGCGGCGGCGGCGACCTGCACGTGACCATGCCGTACTCGATGATCGAACCGGTGCGCGAGATGCTCGACGCCGGTTTCCAGTCCGACCTCGACGACCAGGACGAGCGCTGGGTCAAGGCCCTGCGCGAAGACGTGCTGGACGTGGCCGTGCCGCTCAGCGCCACCGTGGCCCGCCGTCAACTGCGCCTGCGGGACATCCTGCACATGCAGCCGGGTGACGTGATTCCGGTGGAGCTGCCGGAAGACATGATCATGCGTGCCAATGGCGTGCCGTCGTTCAAGGTCAAGCTCGGTTCCCACAAGGGCAACCTGGCATTGCAAGTGATTGAGCCGATCGAGCGCCGTTGAGCGCTCGATCGGCATGTACCGTTAACTGGGTTTCTGCCCGCCGAGGATGACTGATGGCTGACGAACACGATATGAACGACCAGGCCCTGGCTGACGAATGGGCAGCCGCCCTGGAAGAGTCCGGCGAATCCGGCCAGGCCGATATCGACGCCTTGCTGGCTGCCGATGCGGCGACCGCCCCGGGCAACCGCCTGCCGATGGAAGAGTTCGGCAGTGTGCCGAAGAGCCACGAGCCGGTGACGCTCGATGGGCCGAACCTGGACGTGATCCTGGATATCCCGGTGTCGATTTCCATGGAGGTCGGCAGCACCGATATCAACATCCGCAACCTGCTGCAATTGAACCAGGGGTCGGTGATCGAGCTGGACCGCCTGGCCGGGGAGCCGCTGGACGTACTGGTCAACGGTACGCTGATCGCCCACGGTGAAGTGGTGGTGGTGAACGAGAAGTTCGGTATCCGTCTGACCGACGTGATCAGCCCGAGCGAACGTATCAAGAAGCTGCGCTGAATGAACAGGCTTCTCGGCACTCTGCTGTTGCTGCCTGTCACTGCGCTGGCGGCCGAGCCCGTGGCTACGGCGACTACAGCCACGGCCACGGCGGCGGTTGCACCGACGGTCGTTGGCGGGATGGCCGGGCAATTGACGCAGCTGGTGCTGGGCTTGTTGCTGGTGCTGGGCGTGATCTTCGCGCTCGCCTGGATGGTGCGCCGTGTGCAGCAGGCGGGGCCGGCAGGCAAGGGGCAGGTGATCGATATCATCGGTTCCCGGGCGCTCGGGCCGCGTGACCGGCTGGTGCTGGTGCAGGTCGGCAAGGAGCAGATCCTGCTGGGGCTGACGCCAGGCACGATCACTCCTCTGCACGTGCTCAAGGAGCCGGTGGAAACACCGAATGGCGAGCCGGCGACGCCGGAGTTCGCTCAACGGTTGATGGAATTGCTGGGTAAGGACAAGAAGTGATGGTTGCGTTGCGTTTCATCCTGACCCTGGCACTGGTGCTCGCCACGCCACTGGCGTTCGGCGCCGATCCGCTGTCGATTCCGGCGGTCACCCTCGGTACGGGAGCCAACGGCCAGCAGGAGTACTCGGTCAGCCTGCAGATCCTGCTGATCATGACGGCGCTGAGCTTCATTCCGGCGTTCGTCATCCTGATGACCAGCTTCACCCGGATCATCATCGTCTTCTCGATCCTGCGCCAGGCCCTGGGCCTGCAGCAGACGCCCTCGAACCAGATCCTTACCGGCATGGCGCTGTTCCTGACCCTGTTCGTCATGGCGCCGGTGTTCGACAAGGTCAACCAGCAGGCCCTGCAGCCCTATCTCGCCGAGAAGATGACGGCCCAGGATGCGGTGCTCAAGGCCCAGGGGCCGCTCAAGGACTTCATGCTGGCGCAGACCCGCAGCAGTGACCTGGAGTTGTTCATGCGGCTGTCCAAGCGGACCGACATCGCTTCGCCCGACCAGGCGCCGCTGACCATCATCGTGCCGGCCTTCGTCACCTCCGAGCTGAAGACCGCTTTCCAGATCGGCTTCATGATCTTCATTCCGTTCCTGATCATCGACCTGGTGGTCGCCAGTGTGTTGATGGCCATGGGTATGATGATGCTGTCGCCACTGATCATTTCCCTGCCGTTCAAGATCATGCTGTTCGTGCTGGTGGATGGCTGGGCGCTGATCATCGGCACCCTGGCCAGCAGTTTTGGTGGTGTCTAGATTTCTCACGGGTAGCGCGCCATGACGCCAGAAGTAGCAATTGATATTTTCCGCGATGCCCTCTGGCTGACCACGCTGATGGTTTCGGTGCTGGTGGTGCCGAGCCTGATCGTCGGCCTGATCGTGGCGATGTTCCAGGCCGCCACGCAGATCAACGAACAGACCCTGGGCTTCCTGCCGCGCCTGCTGGTGATGCTGATCACCCTGATCGTGGCCGGTCCGTGGCTGGTGCAGAAGTTCATGGAGTACATCCAGTCGCTCTACGGCAGCATTCCGCAGGTCATCGGCTGACATGTCGCTGCTCGCGCTGACCGATACGCAGATCAGCTCCTGGGTCGCGAGCTTCATGTTGCCGCTGTTCCGGGTCGGGGCGGTACTGATGACCATGCCGGTGTTCGGTACCACCCTGGTGTCGCGGCGTATCCGCATGTATTTCATCCTGGCCATCACCGTGGTGATCGCGCCGGGCCTGCCGCCGATGCCCGAGGTTCATCCGCTGGACCTCAGCGGGCTGATGCTGATCGTCGAGCAGATCATCATCGGCGCCTTGCTCGGCTTTTCCCTGCAGTTGTTCTTCCAGGCCTTCGTGGTGGCCGGGCAGATCGTGGCGATCCAGATGGGCATGGGGTTCGCCTCGATGGTCGACCCGGTCAACGGTGTTTCGACCGCCGTGATCGGGCAATTCTTCACCATGCTGGTGACCCTGATGTTCCTTGGGATGAACGGGCATCTGGTGGTGTTCGAGGTGCTGACCGAAAGCTTCACCACCCTGCCGGTCGGCAGCGGCCTGTCGACCACGGATTTCTGGGAGATCGCCGGCAAGCTGGGTTGGGTGCTCGCTGCCGCGCTGATGCTGGTGTTGCCGGCGATCACCGCGTTGCTGGTGGTCAACGTCGCGTTCGGCATCATGACTCGTGCCGCGCCGCAGCTGAACATCTTCTCCATCGGTTTCCCGCTGACCCTGGCGCTGGGGATGTTGATCCTCTGGGTCAGTCTCGGGGATATTCTCAATCAGTATCAACCGCTGGTCGTCGAGGCCTTGCAGTTTTTACGTGAACTGGCACGGGCGCGCTGAGCATGGCAGAGAGCGAGAGTGGTCAGGACAAGACAGAGGAGCCCACGGAGAAACGCAAGAAGGACTCCCGGGAAAAAGGCGAGATCGCCCGCTCCAAGGAGCTCAATACACTCGCGGTGATGCTGGCCGGGGCGGCCGGGCTGCTGATCTTCGGTGGCAAGCTGGCCCAGGAAATGGCCGAGCTGATGCGCCTGAACTTCACCCTGACCCGCGAAGTGGTGCTCGACCAGCGCTACATGTCGATCTTCCTGCTGCAGTCGGGCAAGCTGGCGATCCTGGCGGTGCAGCCGATTCTCCTGACCCTGCTGGTCGCCGCCTTCGTCGGCCCGATTTCCCTGGGCGGCTGGTTGTTCGCCGCAGGCAGCCTGGCGCCCAAGTTCAGCCGGATGAACCCTCTGTCCGGTCTCAAGCGGATGTTCTCGACCAAGGCCCTGGTTGAATTGCTCAAGGCCATGGCGAAATTCTTCATCGTCCTGTTGGTGGCGCTGGCGGTGCTGTCGTCGGATATCGACGATCTTGTACGGATCGCCCATGAACCTCTGGAGATGGCGATCATCCACAGCCTGCAACTGGTGGGCTGGAGTGCCTTGTGGATGTCCTTGGGGCTGCTGCTGATCGCGGCGGTGGACGTGCCGGTGCAGTTGTGGGAAAGCCACAAGAAACTGCTGATGACCAAGCAGGAAGTGCGCGACGAGTACAAGGATCAGGAGGGGCGTCCCGAGGTCAAGCAGCGGATTCGCCAGTTGCAGCGGGAAATGTCCCAGCGCCGGATGATGGCGGCGATTCCCGAGGCCGACGTGGTCATCACCAACCCGACCCACTATGCGGTCGCGCTCAAGTACGACTCGGAGAAGGGTGGGGCGCCGATCCTGCTGGCCAAGGGTAACGACTTCATTGCCCTGAAAATCCGCGAAATCGCCGTCGAGCACGACATCATGCTGCTCGAGTCGCCGGCCCTGGCGCGTTCGATCTACTACTCCACCGAACTGGAACAGGAGATTCCGGCGGGGCTCTACCTGGCGGTGGCGCAGGTGCTGGCCTATGTCTACCAGATCCGCCAGTTCCGTGCCGGCAAGGGCCGCCGGCCGGATCCGCTCAAGGACGACCTGCCGATTCCGCCGGACCTGCGCCGCGATTCCTGATTCATGCCGGTTTTTGGGTGGTTGGGGTAGGGCGCAGGGGCCACTTCGCGGATAAATCCGGCTCCCACAGTAGGGTGGTGACCGCAGATTTTGTGGCCGCTGCTGAACTTTGTGGGAGCCGGATTCATCCGCGAAGAGGCCCTCCAACCTGGCGCATACCCGCATTTTCAACGTCTTCGTCATAGTTGGAGAGCTTCTTGCAGAGGCTGCTCCAGGACGCCTGCTGGCGTCAAAAGTTTGCTTCAAGGTGACGAGGAAAACCGGTGGATCGCACTCAACTGATCAACACTGCCCGCAGTAACCTGGCCGGTCTCGGCCGGGGCAACCTGGGTGTGCCGCTGTTGCTGCTGGTCATGCTGGCGATGATGATGTTGCCGGTGCCGGCTTTCCTGCTGGACGTGTTCTTCACCTTCAACATCGCCCTGTCGATCGTCGTCCTGCTGGTGTGTGTCTACGCGTTGCGGCCGCTGGATTTTGCCGTGTTCCCGACCATCCTGCTGGTCGCCACACTATTGCGCCTGGCCCTGAACGTGGCGTCGACCCGGGTGGTCATGCTTCACGGCCAGGAAGGCCATGCCGCCGCCGGCAAGGTGATCCAGGCCTTCGGTGAGGTGGTGATCGGTGGCAACTACGTGGTCGGTATCGTGGTGTTCGCGATCCTGATGATCATCAACTTCGTCGTGGTGACCAAGGGCGCCGGGCGGATTTCCGAGGTGAGCGCGCGTTTCACCCTCGATGCGATGCCCGGCAAGCAGATGGCGATCGACGCCGACCTCAACGCCGGCCTGATCGACCAGGCCCAGGCCAAGGCGCGCCGTGCCGAAGTGGCACAGGAAGCCGAGTTCTACGGTTCGATGGACGGTGCCAGCAAATTCGTCCGTGGTGACGCCATTGCCGGCCTGCTGATTCTGTTCATCAACCTGATCGGTGGCATGGCGGTCGGTATCTTCCAGCACAACATGACGTTTGCCGATGCCGGCAAGGTCTACGCGCTGCTGACCATCGGTGACGGTTTAGTGGCGCAATTGCCATCACTGTTGTTATCCACAGCTGCGGCGATCATGGTGACCCGTGCTTCCGGTTCGGAAGACATGGGCAAGCAGATCAATCGGCAGATGTTCGCCTCACCCAAGGCCCTGGCCGTGGCTGCCGGCCTGATGGCGGTGATGGGCCTGGTGCCGGGCATGCCGCACATTTCCTTCCTGAGCCTTGCGCTGTTGGCCGGCGGTGCCGCCTACCTGGTCTGGAAGAAGCAGAATGTCGCCAAGGTCCAGGCCCTGGCCGAGGTCCAGCGCCAGCAGGATCTGCTGCCGTCGCCGGCCCGCGCCATGGAAACCAAGGAATTGGGATGGGATGACGTGACTCCGATCGACATGATCGGCCTCGAAGTCGGCTACCGCCTGATTCCATTGGTGGACCGCAACCAGGGCGGGCAGTTGCTGGCGCGGATCAAGGGTGTGCGCAAGAAACTGTCCCAGGATCTGGGCTTCCTGATGCCGACCGTGCATATTCGTGACAACCTCGATCTGGCGCCCAGCGCCTATCGCCTGACCCTGATGGGTGTGATCCTGGCCGAGGCCGAGATCTATCCCGATCGCGAGCTGGCGATCAACCCGGGTCAGGTCTACGGCACCCTCAACGGCATCACCGCCAAGGACCCGGCTTTCGGCCTCGAAGCGGTGTGGATCGAGATCAGCCAGCGCTCCCAGGCGCAGTCGTTGGGCTACACCGTGGTCGATGCCAGCACCGTGGTCGCGACACACCTCAACCAGATCCTGTACAAGCATTCCAGCGAACTGATCGGCCACGAGGAAGTGCAGCAGCTCATGCAGCTGTTGGCCAAGGGCTCGCCGAAGCTGGCCGAGGAGCTGGTACCGGGCATCGTTTCCCTGTCGCATCTGCTCAAGGTGCTGCAAGCGCTGCTCGCCGAGCACGTTCCGGTGCGCGATATCCGGACCATTGCCGAAGCCATCGCCAACAATGCCTCCAAGAGTCAAGATACTGCCGCTTTGGTTGCCGCCGTACGTGTCGGATTGTCCCGTGCAATCGTCCAAAGCATTGTAGGGCTTGACTCCGAGCTGCCTGTGATCACCTTGGAGCCAAGGTTGGAACAAATATTGCTCAATAGTCTGCAGAAGGCCGGACAAGGCTCGGAAGAAGGCGTTCTGCTGGAACCGAGCATGGCTGAAAAGCTCCAGCGTTCACTGATTGAAGCCGCCCAGCGTCAAGAGATGCAGGGGCAGCCGGTGATCCTGCTGGTAGCCGGTCCGGTTCGCGCGATGCTTTCGCGGTTCGGACGCCTGGCGGTACCTAGCCTGCATGTGCTGGCTTACCAGGAAATTCCGGACAACAAGCAAGTCACCATCGTTGCGACAGTAGGGCCCAACGGCTGAGGTAGTGGGTTATGCAAGTTAAGCGTTTTTTCGCCGCCGATATGCGTCAGGCCATGAAGCTGGTTCGTGACGAATTGGGCTCGGACGCGGCCATCATCGGCAACCGCCGGATCGCTGGCGGTGTCGAGCTGACGGCTGCGTTGGACTACAAGCTCTCGGCCCTGGCACCACGGGTGCCGAACATGGAGCTTGAGGACGAGCTGCGCAAGACCCAGTCGCGTATCGTCACCGCCCAGGCCGAGCTGAGCCTGCGCAGTGAGGGTGAAAACGATGGCAATACCAATCGCCAGCTGTTCGCCGGCTTGCCGCTGACCGCGGCCGAGCCACTGATCGAACCGACCTTCGACGAACCTCGTCGTCCTGCCCCGGCCCCGGTTGCGGCGGCCCCGGCGGTGGACCAGCGGGTCTTCGACTCGATGCGCTCGGAACTCAACGGTCTGCGTGAACTGCTGGAAGTGCAGCTCGGCTCGCTGGCCTGGAACCAGTTGCAGGGTCGCCAGCCGGAGCAGGCCAACCTCTGGCGGCGCCTGCAGCGCATCGGCCTGTCCGGTCCGCTGTCGCGCGACCTGCTGGCGCTGATCACCGATATCCAGGAGCCTCGCCAGGCCTGGCGCATGCTGCTGGCGCACCTGGCCCGGATGATCGTCACCCCGGAGGTCGAACCGCTCGAAGAGGGTGGGGTGATTGCCATGGTCGGCCCGGCCGGCATGGGCAAGACCACCACGCTGGCCAAGCTGGCCGCGCGCTACGTGCTCAAGTACGGCGCACAGAACATTGCACTGGTCAGCATGGACAGCTTCCGCATCGGTGCACAGGAACAGCTCAAGACGCTGGGGCGGATTCTCAACGTCTCGGTGACCCATGTCGATCCTGGTCAATCCCTGGCCCAGGCCCTCGATCCGCTGCTGCGCAAGCGCGTGGTGCTGATCGATACCGCTGGCCTGCAGGCCAGTGACCCGGCCTTGCGCATGCAGCTGGAAAGCCTGGCCGGCCGCGGGATCAAGGCGAAGAATTACCTGGTGCTGGCGACCACCAGCCAGAAGCAGGTGCTCACCGCCGCCTACCACAGCTACAAGCGCTGTGGCCTGGCCGGATGCATCCTGACCAAGCTGGACGAGACGGCAAGCCTCGGCGAAGTGTTGAGCCTGGCCATCAGCCATGAACTGCCGGTGGCCTACCTGACCGATGGCCCACGCATCCCGGACGATCTGCATTTGCCTCGTCGCCACCAGTTGGTGAGCCGCGCGGTCAGCGTGCAAATGCAGGAAGAACCCAGCGAAGAGGCCATGGCCGATATGTTCGCTGACATCTACCACAGCCCCTCCAAGCGAGTGGGGTGAGGTAACCATGAAGACGTTGCAACGCATCTACATCGATGGTCTGCCAGGCATTAGTTTCCTTCGGGAGCGCGCAGCCAGTTATGTGGCCTTCCGTCTACGCGAGACAAGGTAAGAAGAGAACATGGGTAGCATGCATCCCGTACAGGTGATTGCGGTGACCGGCGGCAAGGGTGGCGTCGGGAAGACTAACGTGTCAGTGAACTTGTCCCTGGCCCTGGCCGAGCTGGGCCGGCGCGTCATGCTGCTGGACGCCGACCTGGGCCTGGCGAATGTCGACGTTCTGCTGGGGCTGACCCCGAAGCGGACCCTGGCCGATGTGATCGAAGGGCGCTGCGAGCTGCGCGATGTGCTGCTGCAGGGTCCTGGCGGAATCCGTATCGTGCCGGCGGCGTCCGGCACCCAGACCATGGTCAACCTGAATCCGGCCCAGCATGCCGGCCTGATCCAGGCATTCAGCGATATCGGCGACAACCTCGACGTGCTGGTGATCGACACCGCCGCGGGTATTGGTGACTCGGTAGTCAGCTTCGTGCGTGCGGCCCAGGAAGTGCTGCTGGTGGTCTGCGACGAACCGACTTCGATCACCGACGCCTATGCGCTGATCAAGCTGCTCAACCGCGACTACGGCATGAACCGTTTTCGCGTGCTGGCCAACATGGCCCAGAGCCCGCAGGAAGGCCGCAACCTGTTCGCCAAGTTGACCAAGGTCACGGACCGCTTCCTTGACGTGGCCCTACAATACGTCGGCGCCGTTCCCTACGATGAATGCGTTCGCAAGGCCGTGCAAAAGCAGCGTGCGGTCTACGAGGCATTCCCGCGTTCGAAATGTGCTCTGGCGTTCAAGGCCATCGCGCAGAAGGTCGACACCTGGCCGTTGCCCGCCAACCCACGTGGGCACCTGGAATTTTTCGTCGAACGTCTGGTACTTCAAACGAGTGCGGGACCCGTGCTATGACTGCAAGTGGCTATCGCATGTATTCCAAATCGTCGCGTGACAGCCAGTATGAACTGATCGAGCGCTACGCACCGCTGGTCAAGCGTATCGCCTATCACCTGCTGGCCAGGCTGCCGGCCAGTGTCCAGGTCGAGGATCTGATCCAGGCCGGGATGATCGGCCTGCTCGAAGTCTCGACCAAATACGACTCGGGCAAGGGTGCGAGTTTCGAGACCTATGCCGGTATCCGCATCCGTGGCGCGATGCTCGATGAGGTCCGCAAGGGCGACTGGGCACCCCGTTCGGTACACCGCAACACCCGCATGGTCAGCGACGCAATCCGGGCAATTGAAGCGAAAACCGGTCGCGACGCTAAAGATCATGAAGTTGCAGCCGAACTCCAGTTGAGTCTCGATGATTATTACGGGATTTTGAACGATACCTTGGGCAGCCGCCTGTTCAGTTTCGACGACCTGTTGCAGGACGGCGAGCATGAAGGGTTGCATGAGGATGGCGCGAGCGCTCATCTCGAACCGTCGCGCGATCTGGAGGATGAGCGCTTCCAGGCCGCACTGGCGGACGCGATTGCCAATTTGCCGGAGCGTGAGCGGCTGGTGTTGTCGCTGTACTACGACGAGGAGCTGAACCTCAAGGAAATCGGTGAGGTCCTGGGGGTCAGCGAGTCACGGGTCAGCCAGTTGCATAGCCAGTGCGCAGCCCGTTTGCGGGGGCGTTTGGGAGAGTGGCGAGCGCGTTGACGGGGCAGTGTGTGGGGACACTGCGAACGAGACCGATGCAGCGTGTGACGGTGTATCGGCGGCTCGGCCGGTTGTGGTTTCCATGCAGTAGGGTACAGAGCCTTGTCGAGTGTTGTGCCGAATTGATTTAACAGCGCGTCCAGGTGCTGAAACGCGTTTAAGACTGCTTGGAGGTCGAATTGAACAAGAACATGAAAATCCTCATCGTTGATGACTTTTCAACGATGCGGCGGATCATCAAGAACCTGTTGCGTGACCTCGGGTTCACCAACACTGTCGAGGCCGATGACGGTACTACCGCCATTCCGGTTCTGAACAGTGGCAGCATCGACTTTCTGGTCACCGACTGGAACATGCCCGGCATGACCGGCATCGATCTGCTGCGCCACGTACGTGCCGACGAGAAGCTCAAGCACCTGCCGGTCCTGATGGTGACGGCCGAGGCCAAGCGCGAGCAGATCATCGAGGCCGCACAGGCCGGTGTGAACGGCTATGTGGTCAAACCATTCACGGCCCAGGCGTTGAAAGAGAAGATCGAGAAGATCTTCGAACGCATCGGTTGATGAAGTCCGCCACGGGGGCGCTATGGAGCACTACGAATCCTCTCTGGGCGATTTTGAATCGACCCTGAAAAAACATGCTCGTGAGCTGGTCGAAAGCCTTGAGAAAGGCCGCTTCGGCGACGCCGTGCAAATGATCCATGAGCTGAACCAGGCCCGTGACCGCGGCTTGTACCTGGAAGTCGGCAAGCTGACCCGCGAGCTGCACAGTGCGATCGTCAATTTCCAGATCGATCCCACCATGCCGCAGGCCGAGGAAGTTTCGCAGATCACCGATGCCACCGAGCGCCTGTCCTATGTGGTCAGGCTCACCGAGGCCGCGGCCAACCGCACCATGGACCTGGTGGAGAGTGCGACCCCCCGGATCAATGGCCTGAATGACGAGGCCAAGGCGCTGAGCGCCGACTGGGGACGGTTCATGCGGCGCGAGGTCGGTGCCGAGGAATTCCGTGCCCTGGCCCGGCGTGTCGACAGTTTCCTGACGCGTAGCGAGCAGGAAACCCAGGCCGTTTCGAGCGAACTCAACGATATCCTGTTGGCCCAGGATTATCAGGACCTGACCGGCCAGGTGATCAAGCGTGTCACGCAGATGGTCACCGAGGTCGAGAGCAACCTGCTCAAGCTGGTGTTGATGGCCAGCCATGTGGATCGCTTTGCCGGCATCGAACATGACCGTGAAGCGATCCTTGCGCAAAAAGATCCACAAAAACAAATGGAAAAGGGTGAAGGTCCGCAGATTCATGCCGATAAACGTGAAGACGTTGTGTCCGGCCAGGACGATGTCGACGATTTGCTTTCCAGCCTTGGATTCTAGGAGCACCCATACACATGAGCTTCGGCGCCGATGAAGAGATCCTTCAGGATTTCCTGGTTGAGGCCGGCGAGATTCTTGAGCAACTGTCCGAACAACTGGTCGAGCTGGAAAGCCGACCGGACGATGCTGACCTGCTCAATGCCATTTTTCGCGGTTTTCACACTGTAAAAGGGGGCGCCGGCTTCCTCCAGCTCAACGAGCTGGTGGAGTGCTGTCACATCGCCGAGAACGTGTTCGACATCCTGCGCAAGGGTGAGCGTCGCGTTGACGCCGAGCTGATGGACGTGGTCCTGGAAGCGCTCGACGCGGTCAACGGCATGTTTGGCCAGGTCCGTGAGCGCAGCGCGATCACCCCGGCGACGCCGGAGCTGCTGGCAGCCCTGTCGCGCCTGGCCGAGCCCGCCGGAGCCGAATCCGCGCCGGCGCCGGTGGCCGAGGTTGCCGCACCTGAGCCCGAGCCGGAACCGGTGGTCGAGCCTGTGGCTGAAACCCCGTCCGGTGATATTACCGACAATGAATTCGAACAGTTGCTCGACTCGCTCGGGGGTGCCGAGGCGCCTGCGCCAGCCGCCGAAGGCGAGGCCGAGAGCGATGAAATTACCGATGCCGAGTTCGAGTCGCTGCTCGACCAGCTGCACGGCAAGGGCCAGTTCGCGCCCGATGCCGTAGCCGCTTCGGCCCAGGCACCGGCTGGCGATGCCGCCGCCGAACAGCCTGACAATGGCGACATTACCGACGACGAATTTGAAGCCCTGCTCGATCAGTTGCACGGCAAGGGGACCTTCAAGGTCGAAGGCATCGATACTGCAGCTGCCGCCGCCCAGGCTGCGGAAGTGACAGGAGCCTCCGGCAGTGACCTGATCACCGACCAGGAATTCGAATCCCTGCTCGACGAACTGCATGGCAAGGGCAAGTTCACCGACGTGGCAGCGACGGCGACCGCCGCTGCTCCCGTGGCGGCCAAGCCTGCTGCCGCCGCTCCGGCCGCCGCACCGGCGGCCAAGGCGCCAGCCGCCGCTGCCGCAACACCCGCGCCAGCTGCCAAGGCGGCGCCAGCTCCGGCCGCCGCGTCGGCGCCTGCTGCACCGGCTCCGGCCCGCGCGCCAGCGCCAGCCGCGGGAGGCGCTGGCGACAAGCCAGCGGCCAGCGAAGCGGAAACCACCGTGCGGGTCGATACCGCGCGCCTGGACGAGATCATGAACATGGTCGGCGAACTGGTGCTGGTGCGTAACCGCCTGGTCCGCCTGGGCCTGAACAGCGGCGACGAAGCCATGTCCAAGGCGGTGTCCAACCTCGACGTGGTGACTGCCGACCTGCAGACCGCGGTGATGAAGACCCGCATGCAGCCGATCAAGAAAGTCTTCGGCCGCTTCCCGCGCCTGGTTCGCGACCTGGCCCGGCAGTTGAAGAAAGAGATCAATCTGGAACTGGTGGGTGAGGAAACCGACCTCGACAAGAACCTCGTCGAGGCACTGGCCGACCCGCTGGTCCACTTGGTGCGCAACTCGGTCGACCACGGTATCGAAGAGCCGGCCGACCGCGAGGCGATGGGCAAGCCGCGCAGTGGCCGTGTGGTCCTGTCGGCCGAACAGGAAGGCGACCACATCCTGCTGTCGATCTCCGATGACGGCAAGGGCATGGACGCCGACGTGCTGCGCAGCATCGCCGTGAAGAAGGGCCTGATGGACAAGGATGCGGCGGATCGCCTGAGCGAGACCGACTGCTTCAACCTGATCTTCGCCCCGGGTTTCTCGACCAAGACCGAGATCTCCGACGTGTCCGGCCGTGGCGTCGGCATGGACGTGGTGAAGACCAAGATCGCCCAGCTCAACGGCACCATCAATATCTACTCGACCAAGGGCAAGGGCTCGAAGATCGTCATCAAGGTCCCGCTGACCCTGGCGATCATGCCGACCCTGATGGTCATGCTCGGCAACCAGGCCTTCGCCTTCCCGTTGGTCAACGTCAACGAGATCTTCCACCTCGACCTGTCGCGTACCAACGTGGTCGACGGCCAGGAGGTGGTGATCGTGCGGGACAAGGCGTTGCCGCTGTTCTATCTCAAGCGCTGGCTGGTCAGTTCCGCAGCTCATGAAGAGCAGCGCGAGGGCCACGTGGTGATCCTTTCCGTTGGCACCCAACGCATCGGCTTTGTCGTCGATCAATTGGTCGGCCAGGAGGAAGTGGTAATCAAGCCGCTGGGCAAGATGCTTCAGGGAACCCCGGGCATGTCGGGCGCCACCATCACCGGTGACGGTCGCATCGCACTGATTCTCGATGTGCCGAGCATGCTCAAGCGTTACGCGGCACGGCGTATTTGATTCTGGCACGGCGGTAGGGCATGAGCCCGCCGCCGCGCCTAACGGAGTGTTTATGGTAGTCAAGGTCCTGGTGGTGGATGACTCGGGTTTTTTCCGCCGCCGCGTCTCGGAAATTCTTTCGGCGGATACGAGCATCCAGGTCGTCGGTACGGCGACCAACGGCAAGGAAGCCATTGATCAGGCGCTGGCGCTCAAGCCGGACGTGATCACCATGGACTACGAGATGCCGATGATGGATGGCATCACCGCAGTGCGGCACATCATGCAGCGCTGCCCGACTCCGGTGTTGATGTTTTCCTCCCTGACCCACGAAGGCGCCCGCGTCACCCTCGACGCGCTGGATGCCGGGGCCGTGGATTTCCTGCCGAAGAATTTCGAGGACATCTCGCGCAACCCCGAGAAGGTCAAGCAACTGCTGTGCGAGAAGGTTCACAGCATCTCGCGCAGCAACCGTCGCTTCAGCAGCTACAGCGCCCCGGCACCGCACCCCACGGCGGCACCGAGCGCGCCGTCCGGCACCAGCAGCTTTTCCAGCAGCCATGCCCCGGCACCCGCTCCAACCCGCAGTGTGCCGCCGCCGCCCAGCCGTGCGCCGGCAGCGGCCGCAACGACGTCCGGCACGCCGAAACGCAAGGCCTACAAGCTGGTGGCGATCGGCACCTCGACAGGCGGTCCGGTGGCCCTGCAGCGCGTGCTGACCCAACTGCCGGCGAACTTCCCGGCACCGATCGTGCTGATCCAGCACATGCCGGCCGCGTTCACCAAGGCCTTTGCCGAGCGCCTGGACAAGTTGTGCCGGATCAGCGTCAAGGAAGCCGAGGATGGCGACATCCTGCGTCCGGGCCTGGCGCTGCTGGCCCCGGGGGGCAAGCAGATGATGGTCGACGCCCGTGGCGCGGTGAAAATCCTGCCGGGTGACGAGCGCCTGAACTACAAACCCTGCGTGGATATCACCTTCGGTTCCGCGGCCAAGTCCTACGGTGACAAAGTTCTGGCGGTGGTGCTGACCGGCATGGGCGCCGACGGTCGCGAAGGCGCGCGCCTGCTCAAGCAGGGCGGCAGTGCGGTCTGGGCCCAGGATGAGGCGAGCTGTGTGATCTATGGCATGCCGATGGCGATCGTCAAGGCTGACCTGGCCGACGCCGTGTACAGCCTGGACGATATCGGCAAGCACCTGGTCGAGGCCTGTCTCTGATGGATGTGTTGAGCCTCATCGGCATCATCATGGCGTTTGTCGCCATTATCGGCGGCAATTTCCTCGAAGGCGGCCATGTCGGTGCCCTGGCCAACGGCCCGGCGGCGCTGATCGTGCTCGGCGGGACCATCGGCGCGGCCCTGCTGCAGTCGCCGATGAGTGCCTTCAAGCGCGCCATCCAGATTCTCGGCTGGATTTTCTTCCCGCCGCGGGTCGACCTCGCCGGGGGGATCGACCGGGTGGTCAACTGGAGCCTGACCGCGCGCAAGGAAGGCCTGCTGGGCCTGGAAGGCGTGGCCGACACCGAGCCCGACAGTTACTCGCGCAAGGGCCTGCAACTGCTGGTCGACGGCGCCGAGCCGGAAGCCATCCGCAGTATTCTCGAAGTGGACTTCTTCACCCAGGAGAGCCGTGACATCGAGGCCGCCAAGGTCTTCGAGAGCATGGGGGGCTATGCGCCGACCATCGGTATCATCGGTGCGGTGATGGGCCTGATCCACGTCATGGGCAATCTGGGTGACCCGTCGCAGTTGGGTAACGGTATCGCCGTGGCCTTCGTCGCCACCATCTACGGCGTGGCCAGTGCCAACCTGGTGCTGTTGCCGATCGCCAGCAAGCTGAAGTCGATCGCCGTGCGCCAGTCGCGTTATCGCGAAATGCTGCTCGAAGGCATCCTGTCGATTGCCGAAGGCGAGAACCCGCGCTCCATCGAATTGAAGCTCCAGGGCTTCATGGATTGATGGAGTAGACATGGCCAGGCGTCGTCACCATGAAGAGCACGTGAACCATGAGCGTTGGCTGGTTTCCTATGCCGACTTCATCACGCTGTTGTTCGCGTTCTTCGTGGTCATGTACTCGATCTCGTCGATCAACGAAGGCAAGTACAAGGTTATCTCCCAGGCGCTGGTCGGTGTGTTTACCGATGCCGACCGCAGCCTCAAGCCGATCCCCATCGGTGACGAGCGGCCGGTGACGGTCAAGCCGGCCGATCCGTTGATCAAGGACGCCGAGCAAACCGACGCGGCCTTCGGGCAGGGCGCGGCCGACCCGCTCAAGAGCATCGCCGACGATATCAGCGCGGCGTTCGGCGACCTGATCAGCTCCAACCAGATGACCGTGCGCGGCAACGAACTGTGGGTCGAGATCGAGCTCAACTCCGGCCTGTTGTTCGGCAGCGGCGATGCCTTGCCCAGCGACAAGGCGTTCGACATCATCGCCAAGGTGGCGAAGATCCTGAAGCCGTTCGACAACCCGATCCATGTCGAAGGCTTTACCGATGACCAGCCGATTCGTACGGCGCAGTACCCGACCAACTGGGAGCTGTCCTCGGCGCGTTCGTCGAGTATCGTGCGCATGATGGCGATGGAAGGGGTCAACCCGCAGCGCATGGCGTCAGTCGGCTACGGCGAGTTCCAGCCGGTGGCCAACAACGCCACGGCCGAAGGCCGCGCACGCAATCGCCGGGTGGTGCTGGTGGTCTCGCGCAACCTCGATGTACGGCGCAGCCTGACCGGTACCGGCACTGCCAATGCAACACCCGATGCGGCATTGAAGCGGGCTGGCACACAAACTGCACCGCCAGCGGTAAAGCAAGCGGTACGCGAGAACTCCGTCAAATCTCCGGCACCTGCTCTATAACTTAGCGCTATTTCTCGGCAGGCCTGACATTTTGCCGGGAGGAACACACTGAATGAGAGTCTGGGCAGTAGCCAATCAAAAAGGTGGCGTCGGTAAGACCACTTCCTCCATCGCTCTAGCCGGTCTGCTGGCTGAGGCGGGCAAGCGTGTGGTCGTCGTCGACCTCGACCCGCACGGGTCGATGACCAGCTACTTCGGCTACGATCCGGACACCCTGGAGCACAGCAACTTCGATCTGTTCCAGCACAAGGGCCAGGTTCCCGAAGGCCTGCCGGGTCAATTGCTGCTGTCGACCAGTGACGAACGTATTTCGCTGTTGCCGTCGAGCACCGCGCTGGCGACTCTCGAGCGCCTTTCGCCAGGCCAGAGCGGCCTGGGCCTGGTGATTGCCAAGAGCCTGGCGCAGCTGTGGCAGGACTTCGACTATGCGGTGATCGACAGCCCTCCATTGCTCGGCGTGCTGATGGTCAACGCCCTGGCGGCCAGCCAGCAGCTGGTGGTGCCGGTGCAGACCGAGCACCTGGCGGTCAAGGGGCTGGAGCGCATGGTCAATACCTTGGCGATGATCAACCGCTCACGCCGGCAGGCTTTGCCGTTCACCATCGTGCCGACCCTGTTCGACCGTCGTACCCAGGCGTCCATGGGCACCCTGCGGGTATTGCGCGACAAGTTTCCCGATGCGATCTGGCAAGGCTACATCCCGGTCGACACCCGTTTGCGCGATGCCAGCCGGGCGGGGGTCACGCCCTCACAGTTCGACGGCAAGAGCCGGGGCGTGCTGGCCTACCGTGCCTTGCTCAAACATCTGCTGGCCCAGCAGCTCGTACCGCAGGTGGCCTGACGTGTTGCATTCAAGTCACCTGCCGTTTCAGCCGATAACTCCTACAGAACACTGTAGCGGGACCATTTCATGGGCGTTCAGATGATCCGTCCCGTCGACATCACTACCCGTCCGCAGCTGGCACTGCAGTCCTATCTGGATGCCTTGCTGCAGGAGGCGACCGAAGAACTGCCGGTGGAGCTGGCGGTCGAGCCGGCGCTGGAGATTGCGCTGCCGGTCGAGCCCGAGCCGGTCAGCGAGCTGGATGAATTCCAGGCCGCGGTGCTGGAGGAGCAGGCGCGTGACGCGCTGGCCGCGCAGGCATTGGCTGTTGCGAGCGCATCGGCGCCCGCACCTGTGGCCTTGCTTGAGGTTCCGCTGGCCAGGGTCGAAGTCCCCGTGGCCGAGCCGGTGGCGGCCGTACTGGTGGAGCCGGTGGTCGAGGTGCACCTGCCTCCCGCCGACAGCACACCGCCGCCGCCGGTCGAAGGCGATACGCGCCCGCAGTGGGCGGCGGAGCCGTTCGAGTGCCTGTTGTTCGACGTCGCCGGGCTGACCCTGGCGGTGCCGCTGGTCTGCCTCGGGTCGATCTATTCGCTGGCCGGCCAGGAGCTGACGCCACTGTTCGGGCAACCGGAATGGTTCCTTGGCATCCTGCCGAGCCAGGCCGGGAACCTGAAGGTGCTGGATACCGCCCGCTGGGTGATGCCCGATCGCTATCGCGACGACTTCCGCCAGGGGCTGCAATACGTGATTTCGGTCCAGGGCTACGAGTGGGGGCTGGCCGTGCATCAGGTCAGCCGCTCGCTGCGCCTGGACCCCAACGAGATCAAATGGCGCACCCAGCGTGGGCAGCGGCCATGGCTGGCAGGGACGGTCATCGAGCACATGTGCGCGTTGCTCGACGTTTCCGAACTGGCCGAGTTGATCGCCAGTGGTGCGGTCAAGAACATGCAGTTGAACAAAACGTCATAAATAACAGCGTCAGGGCGCCCAGTGCGCCAGGCCGTCAGACAGCACACACACCGTATCAACGGTAATCGAGGGGCAGGGGTATGAATAAGTCAGCGTCTTCACAGGGTTCCGATGATCCAATCCTGCAGTGGGTGACGTTCAAGCTGGACAATGAGTCCTACGGCATCAACGTGATGCGGGTCCAGGAAGTCCTGCGCTATACCGAGATCGCCCCGGTACCGGGTGCGCCGAGCTACGTGCTGGGCATCATCAACCTGCGCGGCAACGTCGTCACCGTGATCGACACCCGCCAGCGTTTCGGCCTGATGCCGACCGAAGTCAACGACAATACCCGTATCGTCATCATCGAGGCCGACAAGCAAGTGGTCGGGATCATGGTCGATAGCGTGGCGGAAGTGGTCTACCTGCGTCAGTCGGAAGTCGAGACTGCACCGAACGTCGGCAACGAAGAGTCGGCCAAGTTCATCCAGGGCGTCTGCAACAAGAACGGCGAGCTGCTGATCCTGGTCGAGCTGGACAAGATGATGACTGAAGAAGAATGGTCCGAGCTGGAGAGCATCTGATTGATTCTTGAGGTCGTAGTCATCCTGCTGTTCCTGTTGTGGATCGGGACGGCGGGGATGTTCGTGGTCCATGTGCGCAACCAGCAGAAGATCGCCGCACAGCAGGCCGAGGGCGATGCGCTGCGGGACCAGCGCATCAGGGAGCTGGCCCGCCGGGTCGACAACTTCCAGAACGGCACGGTCCGCATGGGCGAGGATCTGCACGAGCTGCGTGCGGTGGTTGCGCCCCTGCCGGACAAGCTGGCCCAGCTGGAGCAGCGCGACCCTTCGACCCTGTCCTTCGCCCAGGCCGCCCGGCTGGTTGGCATGGGGGCCAGCGTCGATGAGCTGACCCAGGCTTGTGGCCTGACCCAGGCCGAGGCCGAGCTGATGAGCAAGCTGCATCGCGGTTGATGGATTCGACTCCCGCTGTCGATCGCTCCCACGCTCGCGCGTGGGCGCGAGATTGTTTTGATCACGCCTGATTACCCAGTGTCACTGCGGATGCCATGATCCGTTTTGGATAGGTTTGAATCGTTTTGCGAAATAGTCTTGGCCTTTCTCTGCAAGCCCGCTCTTGCACACAAGTACATCTTTACCGATAGAAATGAGTGGGTGATCGCTGAGGTGGGCAACAGTCCCTGTTTCCCCAATACGGTGATCCATTCGTCCGCCGAGAAGGGGCGAGTCGCCGCCGCCGGGCATATCGCCAATCGGCAAGGAGTCATCGTCGTATCAAACCATCC
The DNA here is from genome assembly GCF_014268755.2 of Pseudomonas vanderleydeniana. NCBI lineage: Bacteria > Pseudomonadati > Pseudomonadota > Gammaproteobacteria > Pseudomonadales > Pseudomonadaceae > Pseudomonas > Pseudomonas vanderleydeniana. Next base: position 2,053,840 of record NZ_CP077093.1, read on the forward strand.
CGAGCGTTATGCTGCGCAAAACACTGAGAGCTCGGGGCTGGTTATCTCATACTTGAACGGTCTCGGTGTCGATGCACGGACCTTTCGCAATGATGCCGGCCTGGTAGAGATTCCAGCAGACTACGTCCCTTGGTGCGCAGGCTTCGGGGGCGTTTGCTTGAGGGCGGTCAGGCTTCGACAGTTACTGTCAGGTAATGATGTTTTTCAGATCCACCCAGACCCAGAGGACCTTGTCGCCGTCGATCGTTGGCATCGGGTCCTTGTACTCAAGGTACTGGTCGTTCCCGGGCCGGTATTCGCAGGTCCAGGTTCCCGGCCACGGGCAGAGTTCGCCGCTACGCGCCCGTGTGCCCCCTTCGGTCCAGCGCCAGCGGACGGCCCGGTATTCGTGATAGGGCAACGGGGCGTTCAACTGGCGTGTGCATTCCGTGTACGGGTCGCTCTCCAGTTCCCAGCGCCCTTCGCGCGGGGCCGGTTCGCCACTGCTGGCATGGCGTGACGGCGTCTGATCCGTATCCAGTTGCCAAATCACCTGTTCGTCACCCGACTCTGCTGGCAGGGCCGGCAGTGTTTCGCCCTGTTTGAACGCCTGTCGGGAATACGGTCGATGCGCGACGAACCACCAGCCATCCTGCAGGCAAGGTGTGCCGGAAGCCGCGCTGGGTAGCCGCTTGGCGGGCACCGGGTCCGAAGGCAATGGATGAAAGGGCAGCCAGCGCGTGGTGGGTGTCGGCCAGTCACTGTCGGCATCGAAACGAGCTAGCCAGCGGCGGCTGTCGGCATCGGTGAAGCGCTCGTTGGGGTCGCCGTCCCATTGGCCGAAGCCCAGCAGCCCGAGGTCGTCGTTACGGATCGGCTTGAGCAGTTGGTTCAGTATCCGGGGCAGTTTGGGAACGCCGCTCTTGGCAGGATAGAGCTCTGGTTGCTCGCCCAGTTCGATCCACTGGCCGCTGCGCAGTTCGGTGATGCCGATACCGGGGTGATCGAGTGCTTCACGAACCTGCTCGCGGGTCAGGTCGAGCTTTTCACGCCAGTGGTCGGAGAGCAGGAAGGCCCAGGTTGGCGGGCGGATGCCCTTGAGCAATTCATCGTCCATGCTGTAGGCATATTCAATATCCAGGCCGTAGAAATGTGGCGTCAGTGAGCGCTCCCAGGCGCTGACCGCTCCGCGGGTGCCGAATTCGAGCGGGTTGGCCATGGCGAAGCCGCTGTAGACCTGGTGGGCACCGAGCAGGTCGATGGTCTTGAGCACGAAGCGGCGCCAGGCGTCGCGGTTGTCCAGCCACCATTGCCAGCGGTAGTAGAACACGATGGAGGAGTAGGCCGTTTTCAGGTCATCATCTGTCTCAATCCAACTGCGCCAGAAGTAACCCGCGTGTGTTGGCGAAGTGGCGTGGTTTTCTTCGTCGGTGAAAGAGAAAACAAAATAGTCGGATGACGAGGTTCTTCTGGCCTGAGCGCGCAGATCTGGCCGGCGTCTGGGATACCGATAGGGGCGTGCTGCCTCCGAGTCTATGGCGATGGTGTAGGGGGCTCCGATCAGTTGCTCGAATTCTTCGTGAATGTCCACCATCCGCAAAGAGATTTCGGCATGGTTTTCCATGTCGGCCGGGAAGTAGAAACTGATGAAGGGGCTGACACTATATTCCGCGTCAACATTGCCCCAGGCAGAGTTCGGCCATTCCTTGAGCAGCGTTACAAATCCTTCAAGGCTTTTTTCAGTAAACACTTCATGAGTGGTGCTCATGCTTATCTCCTTCTGCCGTTGTCTTCGCGTCTGTTCGGCTTCTTGTTATCTGTTTCCAGGCCAACGCAATCTTCTGGCACCCGCAGCAGCGCCACTTTCTCCTTGCCGATCTTTTCCCGGTTGATGCCCGTTTTCGGCATCATGAGGCGCACATACTGTTTCATCTGTTGCTGCTTGGCCCAGTCACGCGGAAACTTGATTTCCACGGCAGCAAACACGTTCTCGGTTTCGAACGGCTCCTGGCGGTACTCGACGACCACCAGGTCCGGGGCGAGGCTTTCCCAGGGGCGCGGCCAGAAGGGGAATACCTTGCCGAAGCGCTTGGGACGGGTAGGTGGATCGCCCAGCAAGGCCTTGCTGCTGTTCTTGTTGTAATTGGGTTCGGCCTTGAGCGGGCTGCGCCAGTCCAGCACTTCGTCCACGGCCTCGAACAGTAGCGAGGCGGTGGTCTGCTTGAGGGCGATTTCGATGGTGGTGTCGACCAGCTCGCCCGCGATCTTCTTGCGCAGGCGACGCGGCACCTTGATCGGCATCTGCAGGGCGGCGTTGCACACCTGGCTGATGACCGGGCGAAAGGGCACCTTGCGCTCGATGTACTCCTTGAAGATCAGGTTTTCGTCGCCTCTCCGGGAGACGGTGCTGTTGCCGCCGCGATCCACCACGGCAAGGGTCGAGCTCTTGATCTCGATTTCACGGCTCATGGCTTCGAGGGCTTCACGCAAAACCTGCTTGATGCGGTTCTGGTGATCGACTATGTCCCTGGCGAGGCTGGCCATGTCGGCGGCACTGTTGGCGGCGTGCCCGGCCTGGTAGCCACGGTAGGCGCGATAGGCGGCTGCAATCAGTGCGCTGGCGGCCACGGGGGCGACGGGACCTGGCATCAGTCGAACTCCCCGATCTGTTGGTCGAGAAAATCATCCGGGAACATTTCGCCGGACTCGGGGGGAAGGGGTGGGTCGTCCATGGTCGAGATCCTGGGGCGCCAGTTTTCGCTGATCTGCTGGTCCTCACGCATGATTGCCTTGTGCGCCTGTACCGACTGGCTGGTGGCAGAGGTGGTCCAGTCGGTTTCACCCGAGGCGCCGGTGAGGCCCTCGACCAGCACGGTAGAGCCCTGGACGATGGAATAACGGTAGCCGGCGAAGGCTCGCTGATCGTTTTTCAGCAGGGTATAGCGACCCAGGAATTCTTCCTCCGAGTCCGAGTCCTTATCGGCGGGTGAGAGCAGGCTACCCAAGGGATTGCCGCTGCCGACTGGCTGCTCCGAAAGCGGCCCCCTGATGTTGATCGCCAGCCCATCAAGGGTGATGCCCTGGGCATCGAGGGTGATGCTGCCCCCCGGTGCCTTCAGCACGATTCGCTGACCTGCGGCCACCTCGAACAGCGCCGTGTCCTGCTTGATGCTTTGCCCGGCACGTAGCCGGTAGTGGCGGCCTATGTGGTGTGCTGCACTTCCGGCCGTCTGGCTGTGGTGGTCCGCCGCGATCCGATCGTGACGATCATTGCCAACGTCCTCGATACGGTCCCTGCCGACCTGGCTTCGATGATCGCGAGCGAATGCCTGGATTCGATCACGACCCACCTCCAGATGCTGGTCCTGGACAATATCGATTCGCTCATCGTGACCTACCCGTTCGTGGCGATCATGGCCGATGTCGATCCGTTCATCGTTGCCGACCTTTTCACTACGGTCATTGCCCACGAAGGTGGTGTTGTCGTTCTTGACGTGGACGTTCTTGTCTTTCTCGGCATGGATGAACACCTCCTGTTGTCCCTGCTCATCCTCGAAACGCAGTTCATTGAAGCCCTGGCCCTTGTGGGTTCGGCTCTTGATGGTCATGCGCGCCTTGTACCTGGGCAGTTCATAGGGCGGCCGCTGGGTGACATGGTAGGTTCGACCGGTGGCGATGGGTTGATCGGGATCGCCGTCGAGATAGCTGATGATCAGCTCCTGGCCTACCCGCGGAATCGCCATCGCGCCCCAGGTCGAGCCGGCCCAACCCTGGGAAACGCGAATCCAGCAGGAACTGTGGTCATCGGCGCGGTCGGAGCGGTCCCAGGGAAATCGAACCTTGACCCTACCCCATTCGTCGCAGTAGATCTCTTCGCCCGGCGGGCCGACCACGGTGGCGACCTGTGGGCCATCGATGCGCGGCTTGGCGGGCAGCGACGCTTTCCACCCATCGTACCCATCGTTTCGAAGGGTTGCGCTGCCCTCGAGGCGGTAACGGGTACCGTGCTGGCTGTCGCCGGCTTCCTCCTCCAGGCTGCAGTGCTGGCTGCCGGTGTGGGTCAGGGCGATGCTGCGCCACTTGCCGTTCAGGTCATCGCGCGGATGGTCGTCGAGCCTGAAGGCCAGCCCCGGTTGCAGGCGTGCGTCGTCGCCTTCGAGGTGGGCCAGGCGCGCATCGTTGCGCAAGGCCGCCAGGCGGTTCGCGGTGAAGGGTTTGCCGGCGGCATCGCGCTTGTAGCGGCCCGGGTAATCGTAGCGTTCATAGTCCTTGTGCTGGTTTTTCAGCGCGGGGCCGTCGTCAGCCTCGTGCTGGAGGTTGTAGCGTGGGTGCTTGAAGGTATAGTCGCGCTGTACCTGTCGGGCGCTACGCACCTGCTCGGTGTAGCGGAAACCCCGCAGGGCCGGTTCGCTGGAATCGCCGCCGCCCATGGGTTGGTAAGGCACCTGGCGGTTTTCAGGCGTGTCGATGTAGCCCAGGGAATCGATCCGGCAGGCGAAGAGCAGGCAGTGGCCGTCGCTCCTGTGCTCGAAGGTATAGACCAGGCCTTCCTCGGCGGCGAGGCGGGTAATGAAATCGAGGTCGGTTTCGCCGGCTTGCACGCAATATTCGCGGGACTGATGATCCAGGTATGTATGGATATGCAGCTCGGTCCGTGGCTGGGTCTCAAGTATTTCGGTGATGATTTGCGGGGCGGTCCGGCCTTGGAAGATTCGCCAGTTCGAACGCAGTGCGGCACGGGCCAGCGTCGGTTCGACCACGGCCTTGTAGCGGGTACGACGAAAGCCGGTATCGCCCTGCTCGAACAGGCTGACCAGGCCGTGCACATGGCGGACCGCGGTGTCGTGGCGCCAAATGGTGAACAAGGCCGGCAGATCCAGGATGCGATTGAAGTCGATGGCCGGGTCGCGACTGACCAGTTCCAGCGTCAGTGCAAAGGGGCGGGACAGGCCCTCCTCCAATTCGAACGAGACCACTTCGAGGACGTCGCCCTGCTGAGGGACGAATGTGAAGCGCAGGTCGCTTTGCCGGGGCATGGGGGCTCCTTGAGTGAGCGCGCAGGAGCGTGAACGTCCTTGCGCAGGCCACTCTAGGCAGGCGTGAGCCGATGTCTCAACGGGGCGGGGACAATCAGGAGGTGCCCTACGACGTAGGGTTTACTTGGCCTTCAGTAGCGACGGTCATCGCTGACAGATTTGTACTACGTTCCTGGGCGTAAAAGACGCTTGAGCGAACAGCCGATATCGGTCGGTGCTGTTACCGACCCCGTCACTCAATAATCGTCACCGCGGTCGGTCACGTCCTTTTCGATGGGCTCCGGCAGTGGCTCGAAGCCCTGGGGCACCTGGCCCTTGAGGTTCCAGGCGAAGGCGATGATCACGGCGATGGTCCGGTACAACTCCTCGGGAATGCTGTCGCCCAGTTCCATGCGCGCCAGCAGTTTCACCAGTTCGGCGTTCTCGTAGATCGGCACTTCGTAGTCGCGGGCCAGCTTGAGGATGGCTTCGGCCAGTTCCTCATCGCCCTTGGCGGTCAGGGTCGGGGCCTGTTGGCCGTCGTACTTGAGGGCGATGGCCTGGCGTGGGGTGTTCGGGTTTCTCATGCGGTTTCGTCGACCCAGCGTTGTTCCAGTCGGGTTTGATTGCCTTGCGGTGGTGTGCCCCGGTGGCAATCGAGTTCGCCAACGTTGAGTCCCGAGTCGAGCAGGCGCTCGCGCAGGGCGTCCAGCTGGCTTTCGATCAGGCTGGCGGTTTGTTCGCGTTCGGCCCAGAGATGGCCGGACAGGCTGCCGCTCAGCAGTTGTGCCTGGACATGCAGCGGACCCAGCGGGTCGAGGTCGAAGGCCAGCTCCACCCGCCACAGCGGGGCTTTCTGTTCACGTTGCTCGGGTTTCTCGGTCGATTCCCGTTCTTCCTTTTCTTCGCGCTGGATCTTGACCTGCAAGGGCACGATGTCCTGCAGGTTGCGCATGGGGATTTCCAGTTGCCAGGTGGTCTGCAGGTTGCCGTCGGCGGTCCGGCCGGTCTGTTCCAGGCTCGACAGCTGGTGGCTCTGCAGCCGTGAGACGGCTGCCGCGGCAAGGCGCAGCAGGTTCTCCAGGTCGCCTTCGCCGGCCAGGCTCTGCAGCAGTCGCGAGGGCAGTGGGAAACTGATCGGCTGGGGCTTGCCGCCGACCTGGCCGAGTGCGCCCAGGGCGCTGCGGACAAACCCCGGCATGGCCTGGGCGAGCACGGCGGCGGAAGCGCCCGGGTTGCTGGCGGCGCCGTCCGGCAGCTCTGGCATGATCTGCGCGATCAGGCGCAGCAGGTTGCCCTTGAGGTCGGGCACCATCGCCGGGTTCTGGCCCAGCAGCAGCCTGGCCTCGAGGAACAGGCCGCTGTTCTGCAGCAACTGGGCCAGGGCCTTGGGGTTGCTCAACTGGCTGATGTCGGGCAGGTCGCCAAGCAACGTGGCGATGGCGTTGCGCAACCCGGCGGGCAGGTCGTTGCCCTGCGGCAGGTTCTGCAGCGTATTGACCAGGCTGTCCAGCGAGCCCTGGCGACCTTGCTGGGCCAGTAGCTGCTGGGTCACGGCCAATTGGTCCTGGCGCCCGCCCAGTTGCACGAACGTCAGGCTCTGCGCGCCTTCGACCAGGGCGCTCAGGAGGCTGCCGATGCGCAGCGGTTGCGGACTGTCGAGGGTCAGCGTGGTGCCGCTCAGGGCGGTGTTGAGCAGGCTGACCAGCGAGCGGTAGACCGGGGGTTGCCCGGGCGCCTGCGGCAGTGCCTGGCTGGTCAGGACCTTGCCTTGCAGCAGGGTGCCGAGCGGCAGTTGCGTGGTGTCCAGGCGGGTCAGGGCGGCGGCACTGGCGCTGAGCGCCTGTTGCACGGTAATCGCCAGGTTGCCGGCCGAGGGTTGGGTCACGGTCAGTTGGGCGCCCTGGGGCAGCGGCTGGTTGCTGGTGGCCTGCACGGTGGTCTGGCGACCGTTGTCGGTGGTCAGCTTGAGCAGCAGTTGGAAGGTCTGGTCGGTCTGCTTCAGCGACAGCACGTCGGCCTTGGCACTCTGTCCGGGGGCGATCAGTCCTTCCAGTGGCGGCGTCAGTTTCAGCAACTCGCCGGCGAGGACGGCCGGGCGGCTGCCCGCCGGGATCAACTGGGCCAGCGAAGGAATGTTGAATTCGCCTGTCATGGGGTCTCAACCTGTCGAGATAGCCCTCTTTGGAGTAGGGCGATGCATGTATAATGCCGCGCCGTCCTCCGAAAGTGTGTCCAAACTATCGGATAAATTGACACAGCTCGCTGGTACGAGCTGCAAAAGCATTTATGCTGCCTTACGTTAACGGCCGCGTCATGGCCGACTTGAGAACCGCAAAAGGCTTCGATCATTTGACCAGCCCTCTTCTAGAAGCCGCAGCGCTCGCCTGTGAGCGTGATTGGCGGATGCTTTTCGAGAACCTCGAACTGCGTCTGAGTCCCGGTGACATGTTGCAGATCAGTGGCCCCAACGGCAGTGGCAAGACCAGCCTGTTGCGCCTGCTGGCCGGCCTGATGCAGCCGACCGCTGGCGAAATCCGTCTCAACGGCCAGCCGCTGGACAGCCAGCGCAGCGAACTGGCGCGCACGTTGCTTTGGATCGGCCACGCCGCCGGGATCAAGGATCTGCTGACGGCCGAGGAAAACCTGCGCTGGCTCTGTGCATTGCACCGGCCGGCCGAACGCGAGGCGATCTGGCAGGCCCTGGCCGCCGTCGGCCTGCGTGGCTTCGAGGATGTCCCCTGTCATACCTTGTCTGCCGGCCAGCAGCGCCGCGTGGCCCTGGCCCGGCTGTATCTGGACAGCCCGCCACTGTGGATTCTCGACGAACCCTTCACCGCCCTGGACAAGCACGGTGTGGCGCAACTGGAGGAGCACCTGGCCGGTCACTGCGAGCGCGGCGGCATGGTCGTGCTGACCACCCACCACAGCCTGGCACGGGTGCCTGCCGGCTACCGCGACCTGGATCTCGGGCGGTGGGCGGCATGAGCGTCTTCGGCCTGTTGTTTGCCCGCGAAGCGCGGCTGCTGTTCCGGCGTCCGGCCGAGCTGGCCAACCCGCTGGTGTTCTTTGCCATCGTGATCGCGCTGTTTCCGCTGGCGGTCGGTCCCGAGACGAATATGTTGCAAACCTTGTCCCCCGGGTTGGTCTGGGTCGCGGCACTTTTGTCCGTCCTGCTCTCGCTGGACGGGCTTTTCCGCAGTGATTTCGAGGACGGCTCGCTGGAACAGTGGGTCCTTTCGCCGCACCCCCTGGCCCTTCTGGTGTTGGCCAAGGTGCTGGCACACTGGGTTTTTTCCGGCCTGGCGCTGGTCTTGCTGGCGCCGTTGCTGGGGCTCATGCTCGGCTTGCCGAGCGCCTGCCTGCCGGTACTGTTGTCATCGCTGCTGCTGGGAACACCGGTGCTGAGCCTGCTCGGTGCGGTGGGCGCGGCGCTGACGGTGGGGCTCAAGCGCGGCGGCCTGCTGCTGGCGCTACTGATCCTGCCGTTGTATATCCCGGTACTGATTCTCGGCAGCGGGGCCTTGCAGGCCGCGTTGCAGGGCATGCCGGCAACCGGTTACCTGCTCTGGCTTGGCAGCCTGGCCGCCCTGGCAGTGACCCTGGCACCTTTTGCAATAGCGGCTGGCCTGAAGATCAGCGTCGGCGAATAATGAGGTCTGGCCGGTTTCCGGCCAGCAAAGACCCTGGATGTACCGTGATGAACTGGACTTGGTTTCATAAGCTGGGCTCGCCCAAATGGTTTTATGGCATCAGCGGGCGCCTGCTGCCCTGGCTGAGCATCGCCGCCGTGCTGCTGATCGGCAGCGGCGTGGTCTGGGGGCTGGCCTTCGCGCCGCCGGACTACCAGCAGGGCAACAGCTTTCGCATCATCTATATCCATGTGCCGACGGCCATGCTCGCCCAGTCCTGCTATGTGATGCTGGCGGTCTGCGGCGTGGTGGGGCTGGTGTGGAAGATGAAGCTGGCCGACGTCGCCCTGCAGTGCGCAGCCCCCATCGGGGCCTGGATGACCGCCGTGGCGCTGGTCACCGGTGCGATCTGGGGCAAGCCGACCTGGGGCGCCTGGTGGGTCTGGGACGCGCGCCTGACCTCGATGCTGATCCTGCTGTTCCTCTATTTCGGCGTGATCGCCCTGGGCAACGCCATCACCAACCGTGACAGCGCGGCCAAGGCCTGCGCGGTGCTGGCGATCGTCGGCGTGGTCAACATCCCGATCATCAAGTACTCGGTGGAGTGGTGGAACACCCTGCACCAGGGGGCGACCTTCACCCTGACCGAGAAGCCGGCGATGCCGGTGGAAATGTGGCTGCCGCTGCTGCTGACGGTGCTCGGTTTCTACTGCTTCTTCGGTGCCGTGGTATTGCTGCGCATGCGCCTTGAAGTGCTCAAGCGCGAGGCCCGGGCCAGCTGGGTCAAGGCCGAAGTCCTGAACGAACTGGAGGCGGTTCGATGAGTTTTGCTTCATTCGGCGATTTCCTCGCCATGGGCCATCACGGCCTGTACGTCTGGTCGGCCTATGGCATCTGCCTGGCGGTACTGCTCATCAATGTCGCCTCGCCGCTGTTGGCTCGCCGGCGCTACCTGCAACAGGAGGCGCGTCGCCTGCGCCGGGAGAATAGCCAGTGAACCCGCTGCGCAAGAAACGCCTGATCATCATCCTGGCGATCCTGGTCGGGGTCGGCGCTGCCGTCGGCCTGGCCCTGAGTGCCCTTCAGGAAAACATCAACCTGTTCTACACCCCGACCCAGATCGCCAATGGCGAGGCACCGCTGGATACCCGTATCCGTGCTGGCGGCATGGTCGAGAAAGGCTCGCTGGTGCGCTCCAGCGACTCGCTGGACGTGAAGTTCGTGGTCACCGATTTCAACAAGTCCGTGACCATCAGCTACCGCGGCATTCTTCCCGACCTGTTCCGCGAAGGGCAGGGCATCGTCGCCCTCGGCAAGCTCAACGCCCAGGGCGTGGTGGTGGCCGACGAGGTACTGGCCAAGCATGACGAGAAGTACATGCCGCCGGAAGTGACCAAGGCACTCAAGGACAGCGGCCAGGCCGCCCCGACACCTGCGAAGGAGGGTTGACCATGATTCCCGAGCTTGGCCACCTGGCCATGATCCTGGCGCTGTGCTTTGCCCTCGTGCAGGCCTGCGTCCCGCTGCTCGGCGCCTGGCGTGGCGATCGCCTGTGGATGAGCCTGGCGCAGCCGGCGGCCTGGGGGCAGTTCGCCTTCCTGGCCTTCGCCTTCGGCGTGCTGACCTACGCGTTCATGACCGACGATTTTTCCGTCACCTATGTGGCCAACAACTCCAACAGCGCCTTGCCCTGGTACTACAAGTTCAGTGCCGTGTGGGGTGCCCACGAAGGCTCGCTGCTGCTCTGGGCGCTGATCCTCGGTGGCTGGACCTTCGCCGTGTCGGTGTTCTCGCGGCAACTGCCGCAGGTCATGCTGGCGCGGGTGCTGGCGGTGATGGGCATGATCAGCTCCGGCTTCCTGTCGTTCCTGATCCTCACTTCCAACCCCTTCTCGCGCATCCTGCCGCAGATTCCAGCGGACGGTCGCGACCTCAACCCGTTGCTGCAGGACATCGGCCTGATCGTTCATCCGCCGATGCTGTACATGGGCTATGTCGGTTTCTCCGTGGCTTTCGCCTTCGCCATCGCCGCCTTGCTCGGCGGTCGCCTCGATGCGGCCTGGGCCCGCTGGTCGCGGCCGTGGACCATCGTTGCCTGGGCCTTCCTCGGCCTGGGGATCACCCTCGGTTCCTGGTGGGCCTACTACGAGCTTGGCTGGGGTGGCTGGTGGTTCTGGGACCCGGTGGAAAACGCCTCGTTCATGCCCTGGCTGGTGGGCACGGCGCTGATCCACTCGCTGGCGGTCACGGAAAAACGCGGTGTGTTCAAGAGCTGGACGGTGCTGCTCGCCATCGCCGCGTTCTCGCTCAGCCTGCTGGGTACTTTCCTGGTCCGTTCGGGCGTGCTGACTTCGGTCCATGCGTTCGCTTCCGACCCGGCCCGCGGTGTGTTCATCCTGATTTTCCTGCTGTTCGTGGTCGGCGGTTCGCTGACGCTGTTCGCCCTGCGCGCGCCGGTGGTCAAGAGCCAGGTCGGCTTCAACCTGTGGTCGCGTGAAACCCTGCTGCTGGCCAACAACCTGGTGCTGGTGGTGGCCGCCTCGATGATCCTGCTGGGTACCCTGTATCCGCTGGTGCTCGATGCCCTGAGCGGCGCCAAGCTGTCGGTCGGCCCGCCGTACTTCAATGCGCTGTTCATTCCGTTGATGGCGGTGTTGATGGTGGTGCTGGCGGTTGGCGTGCTGGTGCGCTGGAAGGACACGCCGGTGAAATGGCTGTTCGGCATGCTCACTCCGGTATTGCTGGGCAGCGTGGCGCTGGCGGTGGTGGCCGGGCTGGTCTACGGCGATTTCAACTGGGCGGTGCTGGCGACGTTCCTGCTGGCGGCCTGGGTGGTGCTGGGCGGCGTGCGCGACATTCTCGACAAGACCCGCCACAAGGGCCTGCTCAAGGGCCTGCCGAGCCTGACCCGCAGCTACTGGGGCATGCATCTGGCGCACCTGGGTATCGCGGTCTGCGCCCTGGGCGTGGTGCTGTCGAGCCAGGAGAGCGCCGAGCGCGACCTGCGCCTGGCACCGGGCGAGTCCACCGAGCTGGCCGGCTACCACTTCGTCTTCGAAGGCGCCAAGCACTTCGAAGGGCCGAACTTCACCTCGGACAAGGGCACCATCCGCGTCATCGACAACGGCCGCGAAGTGGCCGTGCTGCATCCGGAAAAACGTCTCTATACCGTGCAGCAATCGATGATGACCGAAGCCGGAATCGATGCCGGCTTCACCCGTGACCTCTACGTCGCCCTCGGCGAGCCACTGGGCGATGGCGCCTGGGCGGTGCGGGTGCACGTCAAGCCGTTCGTGCGCTGGATCTGGTTCGGTGGCCTGCTGACCGCCCTCGGCGGTGCACTGGCGGCGCTGGACCGGCGTTATCGGGTGAAGGTCACGAGCCGTGTGAAACAGGCATTGGGCATGAGTGGAGCGACTGCATGAAGCGTTGGATGATGGTACTGCCACTGGCCGTGTTCCTGGTGGTGGCGGTGTTCCTGTATCGCGGGTTGTACCTGGACCCGGCCGAGTTGCCGTCGGCGATGATCGGCAAGCCGTTCCCGGCGTTCTCCCTGCCCGACGTGCAGGGCGAGAAGACCCTGACCCAACTCGACCTGCACGGCCAGCCGGCGCTGGTCAACGTCTGGGGCACCTGGTGCATCTCCTGCCGGGTCGAGCACCCGGTGCTGAACAAGCTGGCGCAGCAGGGCGTGCGGATTTACGGCGTGAACTACAAGGACGACAACGCCGAGGCCTTGAAGTGGCTGAAGGATTTCCACAACCCATACCAGTTGGATATCCGTGACGAGCAGGGCAGCCTGGGCCTGAACCTGGGTGTATACGGCGCTCCGGAGACCTTTTTCATCGACGCCAAGGGCGTGATCCGTCACAAGTATGTCGGAGTGATCGACGAAGTGGTCTGGCGCGAGCAACTGGCGCCGGTCTACCAGGCACTGGTCGACGAGGCCCGGCCATGAAGCGCTGGTTGGCCGCCGTTGCCCTGGGCCTGACCCTGACCGGTGTGGCTCACGCCGCCATCGACACCTACGAGTTCGCCAACGAGGCCGAGCGCGAGCGTTTCCGCGACCTGACCAAGGAACTGCGGTGTCCCAAGTGCCAGAACCAGGACATCGCCGACTCCAATGCACCGATCGCCGCCGACCTGCGTCGGGAGATCTTCCGCATGCTCGGCGAGGGCAAGGACAATCAGCAGATCATCGACTTCATGGTCGATCGTTATGGGGATTTCGTCCGCTACAAGCCGGCCCTGACCGGCAAGACCGCGCTGCTCTGGTTCGGCCCTGCCGGGTTGCTGCTGGGCGGCCTGGTCGTGATCGCCGTGATCGTCCGCCGTCGCCGCGCCCAGCGCAGCGAAACCCCGGACGCGCTTTCCGCCGAGGAGCGCGAGCGCCTCGACCACCTGCTGGATAAAAACCGCGAATGATTGATTTCTGGCTTGCTACCGGTCTGTTGTTACTGATTGCCCTGAGTTTCCTGCTGATCCCGATCCTGCGTGATCGCCGTGTCCGCCAGGAAGAGGATCGCACCGCGCTCAACGTGGCGTTGTACCAGGAACGCGTGGCGGAGCTGCAGGCCCAGCGTGACGACGGTGTGCTGACGGCCGAGCAGATGGACAGTGCTCGTGCCGAAGCGGCTCGCGAGCTGCTGGCCGATACCGACGCAGTGGCGCCTGCGCCGGTTTCGCGGCTGGGCAAGCCGCTGCCATTGCTGGCTGCGCTACTGGTGCCAGTGCTCGGGATGGTCCTGTACCTGCATTTCGGCGCCAGCGACAAGGTCGAGCTGACGCGTGAGTTCGCCCAGGCGCCGCAGTCGATGGAGGACATGACGCGCCGCCTGGAGCGTGCGGTCGCCGCCCAGCCGGACTCGGCCGAAGGCCTGTATTTCCTGGGTCGTGCCTACATGGCCCAGGAGCGGCCGGCGGATGCGGCGAAGGTCTTCGAACGCACCGTCCAGCTGGCCGGGCGTCAGCCCGAACTGCTGGGGCAATGGGCGCAGGCGCGTTACTTCGCCGATGGCAAGCGCTGGTCACCGCAGGTCCAGGCGTTGACCGACGAAGCGCTCAAGGCCGACCCCAACGAAGTCACCAGCCTCGGCCTGCTGGGGATCGCCGCGTTTGAAGGCGAGCGCTACCAGGAGGCGATCGACTACTGGAAGCGCCTGCTGGCGCAACTGCCGGCGGAGGATCAGTCCCGTGCCGCGTTGCAGGGTGGGATCGACCGTGCCAGCGAGAAGCTGGTACAGGGCGGTGGCAAGGTGGCGATGGCGCCGGTCGACAAGGCAGCGGTTGGGCAGGGCGCCCAACTCAAGGTGCGGGTCGACCTGGCTGCGGACCTCAAGGCCAAGGTCCAGCCGGGTGACAGCGTCTTCGTTTTCGCCCGTGCCACCCAGGGACCACCGGCACCGCTGGCCGCCAAGCGCCTGACGGTGGCCGACCTGCCGGCCACGGTCGAGCTGGGTGATGCCGATGCAATGATGCCGCAATTGAAACTGTCGAACTTTCCCGAAGTCCAACTGGTTGCACGGATCTCCCGCGCCGGCCAGCCGATGGCCGGTGAGTGGATCGGACGCAGCCAGCCGCTGGCCAGCAGTACCGCCGCGCAACAGAACCTGACCATCGACAGCCCGGACAAATAGAGAACCCGCCATGACCTCCATCGCTCGCCTCACCCTGTTAACGCTGGTCCTGGGGTTGAGCGCCTGTACGGTCCATCGCCCCTCGGCTCCGACGGGCCCGACGATTCCACCGTCAGGCCCGACGACCCAGCCCTATCCGCCCGCCACGCCGGGCAAGCCGATCCCGGCGACCAAGCCGCGTCCGAGTACTTCGGCGACTTTCGCTCCACCGCCTGGCGGGCGCAGTCACTGGGATGGGCAGATGGGCGTGTATGTGCTCGACAACCAGCCCAACACCTTCTATCGCCAGCGCACCTACTACCGCTGGGACAATGGCTGGAGCCGTTCGATCAGCCCGAATGGGCCTTGGGAAGAAACCGACATCCACGGCGTGCCGCCGGGACTGGGCAAGCAGTTCGAGTAGGAGCGCGGCTTGCCGGCGAACCGCCAAAGGCGGCCATTCACCGCCCGGTGGCAGCAGCCAGTACGCCTTCGCGGACAAGCCCTGTCAGTGCGGAGTGTCTGATTCGATCGTTCCCACGCTCTATGTGGTAACGCAGCCCGTGACGCTCTGCGTCACAGGAGCGGACGCTGAGCGTCCGAGTCGGCATTCCCACGCGGAGCGTGGGAACGATCGGCTGGGGCGGGGTACTACTTGCCGTAGATCTGGTCGAACACGCCACCGTCGTTGAAGTGGGTCTTCTGCACCGTCCGCCAGTCACCGAAGGTCTTCTCGACCGAGAGGAAGTCGACTTTCGGGAAACGATCGGTGAACTTCGCCAGCACCTTCGGATCACGCGGACGCAGGTAGTTCGCCGCCGCGATTTCCTGGCCTTCCGGCGACCACAGGTATTTGAGGTACTCCTCGGCCGCCGCACGGCTGCCTTTCTTGTCCACGACCTTGTCGACCACGCTCACCGGCGGCTCGGCCTCGGCGGACACGCTCGGGTAGATCACTTCGAACTGGTCGCGACCGAACTCGCGGGCAATCATTTCCGCTTCGTTCTCGAAGGTCACCAGCACGTCGCCGATCTGGTTGGTCATGAAGGTGGTGGTCGCGGCGCGGCCACCGGTGTCCAGCACCGGCACCTGCTTGAACAGCTTGCCGACGAAGTCCTTGGCCTTGTTCTCGTCGCCACCGTTCTTCAGTACATAACCCCATGCCGACAGGTAGGTGTAGCGGCCGTTACCCGAGGTCTTCGGGTTCGGCACGACTACCTGCACGCCTTCCTTGAGCAGGTCCGGCCAGTCCTTCAGGGCTTTCGGGTTGCCCTTGCGCACGATGAACACGGTGGCCGAGGTGAAGGGGGCGCTGTTGTTCGGCAGACGGGTGACCCAGTTCTCCGGTACCAGCTTGCCGTTGTCCGCCAGGGCATTGATGTCGGTCGCCATGTTCATGGTGATCACATCCGCCGGCAGGCCATCGATCACGGCGCGCGCCTGCTTGCTGGAGCCGCCGAAGGACATCTGCACGGTGACGTTTTCGTTGTGCTCGGCCTGCCAGTGTTTCTGGAAGGCGCTGTTGTAGTCCTTGTAGAAGTCGCGCATGACATCGTAGGACACGTTCAGCAGGGTCGGGGCAGCCTGGGCGATGCCGCCGAAGGCCAGGCCAGCGGCCAGGAGCGAGGCGCCAAAGAGTTTTTTCACTGCGCATTCCTTGTTCGAGTAGAGAGAGGGCAATTTGCCAGCGACTATAACGGTGAGCGCATAGGCGCTTAAAGATTAAAAAGTACTTTGCTTATTCCCGTTTCTTGAACAGCGCATTGCCACAACGCGAGCAGAAGGAGGCCTCCGGCTCATGGCTGTTCTTGCTGCACACCGGGCACGCATGCTTGAGCTGTTCGCCGCGCAGGGCGGTAGCCAGTTCGGCGGTGAAGATCCCGGTGGGCACGGCGATGATCGAATAGCCGGTGATCATCACCAGCGACGAGATGACCTGCCCCAGCACGGTCCTGGGCACGATATCGCCATAGCCGACCGTGGTCAGCGTGACGATCGCCCAGTAGATGCCCTTGGGGATGCTGGTGAAGCCGTGTTCGGGGCCCTCGATCACGTACATCAGGGTGCCGAACACGGTGACCAGGGTGCAGACGCCGAACAGGAACACCAGGATTTTCTGCTTGCTGCCGCGCAGCGCGTCGAGCAGGTAATGCGCCTGCTTGAGATAGGGGGCCAGCTTGAGCACGCGGAAGATCCGCAGCATACGGATGATGCGGATGATCAACAGGTACTGGGCATCGCTGTAATACAGCGCGAGGATCCCCGGCACGATCGCCAGCAGGTCCACCAGCCCGTAGAAGCTGAAGGCATAGCGCAAGGGTCGTGGCGAACAGTAGAGGCGCACCAGGTACTCGACCGCGAAGATCAGCGTGAAGCCCCACTCGATGCCGGCCAGCAGGCCGGCGAAGTTCTGGTGGACGTCCTCGATGCTGTCCAAGACCACCGTCACCAGGCTGGCGAGGATGATCAGCAGGAGGATCTTGTCGAAGCGTCGGCCAGCGACGGTATCGGTTTGAAAAACCATGACGTAGAGCCGTTGGCGCCAGTCGTTGTTGCTGTTCATGAAGTGTTGCCCAAATGATTGACGCCGCAAGCGTGGGGCAAGGGCGATCAATCCGCAAGCCGCAGCAGGTACTTGTGCGTTACCGCGCAATTCGGCAACCCCAGTCCACTCCTGCGGTTTCGGGTGCTGTCGTTTTCAGGGCTGTGCGTACAGGGGCGGGCGTAGCATCCGCGCAGCAGCACGGCTCAGCCAGCAGGCAAGGATGAAGGGGGCGGTCAGCGGCGGCAGAGCCAGGGTGATGAAAACCTCTGTCAGCAGGATTGCCAGGGCCATGCCGCCCAGTACCAGCCAGGGACGGCGTTGCAATGGGCTAAGCGCCAATGCGGCAAGGGTGGCGTTGTAGCCGCCCAGCCCGTTCAGGGCCTGCGTCGGATCGTTGCACAGGCCGAATGCCAGGCCCATGCAACTGCCGAGCACGGCCCACAGCACAGCGCGCCGGTTGGCCAGTAGCAACCCGACCAGGATCAGGGCACCGGCCAATGGTTCGTCGAGGAACATGACCTGGCCGAATCCCTTGATGATCGCTGGCGACAGGCCGGACAAGTCCGCTTCGAGTGCTGCAGGCTGGCTCGTACCGAATGCCAGCAGCGCCCAGCCGAGCAGGACGAAGGGCGCGGTGTAGGCCGGCAGGCTCCTGGGCCAGTGGCGGACCATGATCGCGCTCAGGCCACCGGCGGCGATGATCAGCAGCGGCAGGATCGGCGACCAGGTCATGTTCAGGCTGATCAGCAGGCCCAGCAATACGCCGTTGTAGCTGTACAGCCCGGCCTGGCGCTCGGCCTTGGGGTAGCCGCGACGCTGTGCCGTGAGCAGGCCGGCGAGACCGCCGAGCAGGGCGCCGCCGAGCAGGCCCGGGGCGCCGTAGAGGATCGCCAGCAGGCAGAGCAGGCCGCACAGCGGATGACGCTGGAGGAAGATCTGGCTGAAGCCGTTGAACAGGGCGGTGGCCCAGTCGGGGCAGTGTTGGTTGAAGTGGTTCGATTGCATGGCAGGTCGGGAGAATGTGTGGTGTGTGGCTTTATGTTGTCGTTGGCCTCTTCGCGGGCAAGCCACGCACCTACAGGCTTTGCGTGGCCTTGCGGGAGCGTGGCTTGCCCCGCGAGGAGGCTGGCGCGAATTTCAGATCAGGGTTTCGATGCGCAGCGAGTTGGTCGATCCGGGCTGGCCAAAAGGCACACCGGCGGTGATCAGCAGAGTGTCGCCACGCTGCGCCATGCCCTGGGCCTGGGCGATCTCCAGGGCCGTCGAGCAGACTTCGTCGACCTGTCGCAGCCGGTCGTTGACCACCGAGTGCACGCCCCAGGCCACGCTCAGGCGGCGTGCCGTGCGCACGTTCGGCGTGAGGTTGAGGATCGGCGCTGCCGGCCGTTCCCGCGCCGCCCGCAGGCTGGAGGCACCGGACTCGCTGTAGTTGACCAGTGCCGCCACCGGCAGGATCCGGCTGATCCGCCGGATCGCACAACTGATGGCGTCCGAAACCGTGGCTTGCGCCTGTGGCCGGCCGACGTCCAGTTGGGTCTGGTAGTCCGGCCCGCTTTCCACCTGGCGGATGATCTTGCTCATCATCTGCACGGCTTCCAGCGGGTAGTCGCCGGAGGCCGTTTCGGCCGAGAGCATCACCGCATCGGTGCCTTCGGCGACGGCATTGGCGACATCGGTGACCTCCGCGCGGGTCGGGGCCGGGGAGAACCGCATGGACTCGAGCATCTGGGTCGCCACCACCACCGGGCGGCCCAGCTGGCGGCAGGTACCGATGATGTCCTTCTGGATCTGCGGCACGCTCTCGGCCGGTACCTCGACGCCCAAGTCGCCGCGGGCAACCATGATCGCGTCGCTCAGCTCGGCGATCTCCCGCAGGTGGGTGACCGCCGAGGGTTTTTCGATCTTGGCCATCAGGAACGCCTGGCCGCCGATCAGTTCGCGGGCCTCGCGGATGTCCTCGGGGCGCTGCACGAATGACAGCGCCACCCAGTCCACGCCCAGCTCCAGGCCGAAGCTGAGGTCCTGGCGATCCTTGCGGGTCAGCGGGCTCAGCTCGAGCAGGGCCTGCGGCACGTTGACGCCCTTGCGATCCGACAGTTCGCCGCCGTTGAGCACAATAGTGTCGACCGCCTCCGCGGATTTGGCGGTCACCCGCAGGCGCAGCTTGCCATCGTCGAGCAGCAGGTCCATGCCCGGTTCCAGCGCGGCGATGATCTCCGGGTGGGGCAGGTTGACCCGATCCTGGTCGCCAGGCGTACTGTCCAGATCCAGCCGCAGTGCCTGGCCGCAGACCAGTTGCACCTTGCCCTCGGCGAAGCGACCGATGCGCAGTTTCGGCCCCTGCAGGTCCATCAGGATGCCCAGCGGGTAGTTGAGCTGGCGTTCGACCTCGCGGATCCACTCGAAGCGGCGGGCGTGGTCGGCGTGTTCGCCATGGCTGAAATTGAGGCGGAAGATGTTCACGCCGGCCTCCACCAGGGCGCGGACGTCGTCGAGACCGCGGGTGGCGGGGCCGAGGGTGGCGAGGATTTTGACTTTCTTGTCAGGCGTCATGTTCGGAGCACTCTGGTTGGGCGCTTTGCAAGGAGGCGCTGTCGAGAATGAGGATGGCGCGCAGGTCGTTGACATTGGTGCGGGTTGGCTCGGTGACGACCAGCGCGTCCAGCGCGGCGAAGTAGCCATAGCCGTTGTTGTCATCCAGTTCGTCGCTGGCGTTCAGACCCAGGGACTGGGCGCGGCGGTAGCTGTCGGGCGTCATCAGTGCGCCGGCGTTGTCCTCCGAGCCGTCGATGCCGTCGGTGTCGCCGGCCAGGGCGTAGACGCCAGGCAAGCCCTTGAGGCTGTCGGTCAGGCTCAGCAGGAATTCGGCATTGCGTCCGCCACGGCCGTTGCCGCGCACGGTCACGGTGGTTTCACCGCCGGAGAGAATCACGCAGGGCGCCGGCAGCGGCTGGCCATGCTGGACGATCTGCCGGGCGATGCCGGCATGCACCTTGGCCACCTCGCGGGATTCGCCCTCCAGGTCTCCGAGGATCAGCGGGCTGAAGCCGGCCTGGCGGGCTTTCACCGCCGCCGCCTCGAGGGACTGCTGGGGGCGGGCGATCAACTGGAAATGGCTGCGTGACAGGCACTCGTCACCGGGTTTGACGGTTTCCGATTCGGCGCTGTGCAGCCAGTCGCGTACCGCTGTCGGCACTTCGATGGCGTAGCGGGCGAGAATCGCCAGGGCATCGGCCGAGGTGGTCGGGTCGCCGACGGTGGGACCGGAGGCGATCACCGTGGCCTGGTCGCCCGGCACATCGGAAATCGCGTAGGTGTAGACGCTGGCCGGCCAGCAGGCCTTGGCCAGGCGACCGCCCTTGATCGCCGAGAGGTGCTTGCGCACGCAGTTCATCTCGCCGATGGTCGCGCCGGACTTGAGCAGGGCCTTGTTGATCGCCTGCTTGTCCCCCAGGCTGATACCCGGTGCCGGCAGGGCGAGCAGCGCCGAGCCGCCGCCGGAGAGCAGGAAGATCACCCGGTCGTGCTCCTCCAGGTCGCTGACCAGCGCCAGCACGCGCCTGGCCACGGCGAGGCCGGCGGCATCGGGCACCGGGTGGGCGGCTTCGACCACCTCGATCCTTTCACAGCGGGCGCCGTGACCGTAGCGGGTGACGACCAGGCCGCGGACTTCGCCTTGCCAGCAGCGCTCGACGACTTCGGCCATGGCTGCGGCAGCCTTGCCGGCGCCGATGACGATGACCCGGCCGCTACGGTCTTTCGGTAGGAACGGTTCGAGCACGTGCTGTGGGTGGGCTGCGTCGATGGCCGTGGCAAACAGCTGACGCAGGAATTCTTGCGGATCGACCGACATGGCGGGCTCCCGGAGTTATTGTTATGGAGTAGCGGGCACAACCTGGTTGATCGACCCTGTCGAGGTGTTCACCTGCCCCGGTAGGAGCCGGCTCGCTGGCGATAGCGGTGTGTCAGCCTGGAAGACGTCGGCTATCGAATCGCAATCGCCAGCAAGCCGGCTCCTACAAGGCGGTGGCGTTACTCGTCGCGGATCGAGAAGTTGGCCATGTGTTCCAGTCCCTTGATCAGCGCCGAGTGGTCCCATTCGCTGCCACCGATGGCCGCACAGGTGCTGAAGACCTGTTGGGCGTTGGCGGTGTTGGGCAGGTTGATACCCAGCTCACGGGCGCCGGCCAGGGCGAGGTTGAGGTCCTTCTGGTGCAGGTTGATACGGAAGCCCGGGTTGAACGTGCCCTTGATCATGCGTTCGCCATGCACCTCGAGGATCTTCGAGGAGGCGAAGCCGCCCATCAGCGCTTCACGCACCTTGGCCGGATCGGCACCGTTCTTCGCCGCGAACAGCAACGCCTCGGCGACCGCCTGGATGTTCAGGGCGACGATGATCTGGTTCGCCACCTTGGCGGTCTGGCCGTCGCCGTTGGCCCCGACCAGGGTGATGTTCTTGCCCATGTTCTGGAACAGCGGCAGGGCGCGGGCAAAGGCCTGGCTGTCGCCGCCGACCATGATGCTCAGGGTCGCGGCCTTGGCCCCGACCTCACCGCCGGACACCGGTGCGTCGAGGTACTGCGCGCCTTTTTCGTTGATCTTCGCGGCGAAGGCCTTGGTGGCGCTGGGCGAGATCGAGCTCATGTCGATGACGATCTTGCCCGGGCCGACGCCGGCGGCAATCCCGTCGGTACGAAACAGCACGTCTTCCACCTGCGGGGTGTCGGGCACCATGACGATGATGAACTCGGCCTCCTGGGCCACTTCCCGGGGGTTGGCCAGGGCCAGCGCACCGGCGGCGACCAGGTCGGCCGGAGCGCTGGCGTGGTGCTCGGAAAGGAACAGGCTGTGGCCTGCCTTCTGCAGGTTCGAAGCCATGGGGTGGCCCATGATGCCGGTGCCGATGAAACCGATTTTAGCCATGAGAAAATCCTCTTGTTACCTGTGCCAAAGGAGGGGAAGCGTTCAGATCGCGTTGTGGCTTTTCAGCCAGCCGAGGCCGGCCTCGGTGGTGGTCAGCGGCTTGTACTCGCAGCCGACCCAGCCCTGGTAGCCGATGCGATCCAGGTGTTCGAACAGGAAGCGATAGTTGATCTCGCCGGTGCCGGGCTCGTTGCGGCCCGGGTTGTCGGCCAGTTGCACATGATTGATTTCGCCCAGGTGATTGCTCAGGGTCCGGGCCAGGTCTCCCTCCATGACCTGCATGTGGTAGATGTCGTATTGCAGGAACAGGTTGGCGCTGCCGACCTGTTCGCGAATCGACAGGGCCTGGGTCGTGGTATTGAGGTAGAAGCCGGGAATGTCGCGGGTGTTGATCGCTTCCATCACCAGCCGGATACCGACGGCCTGGAGCTTGGCGGCGGCGTACTTGAGGTTCTCGACCAGCGTCTTCTCCAGGAAGGCGTCGTCGAAGCCCTGCGGACGAATCCCGGCCAGGCAGTTGATCTGGGTATTGCCCAGGACCTGGGCGTAGGCGATGGCCAGGTCGACCCCGCCGCGGAATTCCTCGACGCGATCCGGGTGGCAGGCGATGCCACGCTCACCCTTGGCCCAATCGCCGGCGGGCAGGTTGAAGAGCACCTGGGTCAGGCCGTGGGCATCGAGTTGTGCCTTGATCTCGGCGGAGCTGAAGTCGTAGGGGAACAGGTATTCCACGCCGCTGAAACCGGCATCGGCGGCGGCCTTGAAGCGGGCGAGGAAGTCCTGTTCGGTGAACAGCATGGACAGGTTGGCGGCAAAACGTGGCATGGCGGTCTCCGGTGGAAGTGCGGCGGGTTGCTTGGGCTGGGATCTGGGGTATCTGCTTTTGTGGAGGAGTCTGGTTCTGTGGGAGCCGGATTTATCCGCGAAGCGGTGTGATGCCTTTCGCGGATAAATCCGGCTCCCACAAATCCGGCTCCCACAACACTCTGCCTCCCCAGAATCTGCCGGTACTCAGTCGAGCAGCGAGATGGCGGTCGGCGCGTCGTTGCCGACCAGCGCCAGGTCCTCGAATTCGTTGATGGCGTTGATCTCGGTGCCCATGGAAATGTTGGTGACGCGCTCGAGAATGATCTCGACCACCACCGGCACCTTGAACGCCTCGACCAGTTCCTGGGCCTGGCGCAGCGCCGGCTGGATCTGGCCCGGTTCGAAGACGCGCAGGGCCTTGCAGCCCAGGCCCTCGGCCACGGCCACGTGGTCGACACCGTAGCCGTTGAGCTGCGGTGCGTTGAGGTTGTCGAAGGACAGTTGCACGCAATAGTCCATGTCGAAACCGCGCTGGGCCTGGCGGATCAGCCCCAGGTAGGAGTTGTTCACCACCACGTGGATGTACGGCAGCTTGAACTGCGCGCCCACCGCCAGTTCCTCGATCATGAACTGGAAGTCGTAGTCGCCCGACAGTGCCACCACCTTGCGTTGCGGGTCGGCCTTGACCACCCCGAGCGCCGCCGGAATGGTCCAGCCCAGCGGGCCAGCCTGGCCGCAGTTGATCCAGTGGCGTGGCTTGTAGACGTGGAGGAACTGCGCGCCGGCAATCTGCGACAGGCCGATGGTGCTGACGTAGCAGGTGTCCTTGCCGAACGCCTGGTTCATTTCCTCGTAGACGCGCTGCGGCTTGACCGGCACGTTGTCGAAGTGGGTCTTGCGTTGCAGGGTGGCCTTGCGCTGCTGGCAATCCTTGAGCCACGCGCTGCGGTTCTTCAGCTTGCCGGCGGCCTGCCATTCGCGGGCCACCTCGATGAAGACGGTCAGGGCCGAGGCCGCGTCGGAGACGATGCCCAGGTCAGGGGTGAACACCCGGCCGATCTGGGTCGGCTCGATATCGACATGGATGAACCTGCGGCCTTCGGTGTAGACCTCCACCGAGCCGGTGTGGCGGTTGGCCCAGCGGTTGCCGATGCCCAGTACCAGATCGGACTTGAGCAGGGTGGCATTACCGTAGCGGTGCGAAGTCTGCAGGCCGACCATGCCGACCATCAGCGGGTGGTCGTCGGGCAGGCTGCCCCAGCCCATCAGGGTCGGGATCACCGGGATGCCGGTCAGTTCGGCGAATTCCACCAGTAGCTCGCTGGCGTCGGCATTGATGATCCCGCCACCGGCGACCAGCAGTGGCCGTTCGGCCTGGTCGAGCAGGGCCAAGGCTTTCTCGGCCTGGATCCGCGTAGCGCTGGGCTTGAGCAGCGGCAGTGGCTGGTAGGCGTCGATGTCGAATTCGATCTCGGCCATCTGCACGTCGAACGGCAGGTCGATCAGTACCGGCCCAGGGCGACCCGAGCGCATTTCGTAGAAGGCTTTCTGGAAGGCGTAGGGCACCTGGCCCGGCTCCAGCACGGTGGTCGCCCACTTGGTCACCGGCTTGACGATGCTGGTGATGTCCACGGCCTGGAAGTCTTCCTTGTGCAGGCGGGCACGGGGCGCCTGGCCGGTGATGCAGAGGATCGGGATCGAGTCGGCGCTGGCGCTGTACAGGCCGGTGACCATGTCGGTGCCGGCCGGCCCCGAGGTGCCGATGCACACGCCGATGTTGCCTGCACGGGTCCGGGTGTAGCCCTCGGCCATGTGCGAGGCACCTTCAACGTGGCGCGCGAGGACGTGATCGATGCCGCCGACTTTCTGCAACGCCGAGTACAGCGGGTTGATCGCGGCGCCGGGAATGCCGAAGGCGGTGTCGATCCCTTCGCGACGCATCACCAGCACGGCGGCTTCGATTGCTCTCATTTTGCTCATTGTTTTGTGCCTCTTAGGTTTTGTAATTGTATACAAGTGGCTCTGCATCGAGTGTATTCATGGCCAATGGCGCAGGTCAATCCATTTTCTTGAATCGACGTGGCATTCGTCCGGATCACTAAAAACCGCCGCTTCTGCGACATTTTGTCCGTGTGTTGATTTTATTGTATACAAAAATATCATCTATTGTGTTCTATTTGTTGTGCGGAATCGCTCCTGACCGGAGCGCCAAAGACTTTCCAAAAACAATGAGGGCGGCACCCATGAGCGCTTTAACCTTGAACGTCGCAGTCAGCCTGGCCGGCCAGGCGATCACTGCGGGACGGACGATTTCGGCGGCACCGCTGACCATCGCGGTACTCGATGGCGGTGGACACCTGGTGACCTTGCAGCGTGAGGACGGGGCCAGCCTGCTCCGTCCGCAGATCGCCATCGGCAAGGCCTGGGGAGCGATCGCCCTGGGCAAGGGCTCGCGCCTGCTGGCGCTGGACGCGCAGCAGCGACCGGCGTTCATCGCCGCCTTGAATGGGCTGGGGCAGGGCTGTGTGGTGCCGGCGCCGGGCGGGGTGCTGATTCGCGATCAGGCCGGGCAGGTGTTGGGGGCGATCGGCATCAGTGGCGATACGTCGGATATCGACGAGCAGTGTGCGATCAGTGCGATCGAGGCGCTGGGGTTGACGGCGGATGCCGGAGTGTCAGCCTGACGGTAACCGTTGGAGAGGCGAGCTGCATGGGAGTGCCATGTTGTTGCAGTGGTAGCAAGCTTGTGTGGCGAGCGGGCTTGTCGGAACGCCGCACCGCCACGCTCGGCTGCGTAGCGGCCGTGAACCTGGGTTTCCCATTTTGGCTGATGCGCCGTGTTGGTGGTTTCAGGACCGCTTCGCGCCCCAGCGCAGGCAAGCCTGCTCGCCACGGGGGCTAAACGGTTACCGGTCGGGCTCGCAGCCCTTGAGCACCAGGCGGACGATGGTTTGCGCCGCCGCGTCATAGTCGGCGTCATCGAGCTTGGCCTTGCCGGTGATCGACGAGATCTGCCAGTCGAAATCGGCGTAGGTCTGGGTCGCGGCCCAGATGGTGAACATCAGGTGGTTGGGCTCGACCGGGGCGATCTGGCCGCGGTCGATCCAGCTCTGGATGCACTCGATGTTGTGCCGGGCCTGGGCGTTGAGCTGTTCGACCAGGTCGGGGCTCAGGTGGGGGGCGCCGTGCATGATTTCACTGGCGAATACCTTGGACGCCGCCGGCAGGTCGCGCGAGATACGGATCTTCGAGCGGATGTAGCCGGCCAGCACCTCGCCGGGCACGCCGTCGGGGTTGAACGGCGTCGAGGCCTGCAGGATCGGTTCGATGATGCTTTCCAGGACTTCGCGGTAGAGGTTGTCCTTGGACTTGAAGTAGTAATAGACATTGGGCTTGGGCAGCCCGGCCCTGGCGGCGATGTCGCTGGTCTTGGTGGCAGCGAACCCCTTGTCGGCGAACTCTTCACTGGCTGCACGCAGGATCAGTTCTTTGTTGCGTTCGCGGATGGTGCTCATAAACCAGGTGATTCCTTGCCTGTCCGGGCGGTTGGGCATGGTAGCACCGGGTCTGCGACAGGCCAAGATTGCCGCCCGCCGCCCCGGTGGCCGGTGCCCGTCCGGGCGGCACCGGCAATCTCGGCGAGTGTCGTGCTACAGCACCAGGCGCGGCAACCAGAGTGACAGCGCCGGAATGTAGGTCACGGCCAACAGCACCACGAACAGCACGCCGTAGAAGGGCAGCAGTGCCGTCACGGTTCGCTCGATGCTGACCTTGCCCACCGCGGAGCCGACGAACAGCACCGCCCCCACCGGCGGGGTGATCAGGCCGATGCCCAGGTTCACCAGCATGATCATGCCGAAGTGCACCGGGTCGACGCCGATGCCGAGAATCACCGGCATCAGGATCGGCGTGAGGATCAGGATCAGCGGGGCCATGTCCATCACCGTGCCGAGCAACAGCAGCATGGCGTTGATGCACATCAGGATCACGTAGCGGTTGTCCGACAGGGTCAGGAACAGCGTGGTGATCTTCGCCGGGATCTGCATCAGGGTCATGATGTAGCCGAAACTGGCCGCGAAGCCGATCAGGATCATCACGATGGAGATGGTTCGCACGGTGCGATGCATCAGCTTGGGTAGCTCATGCCACTTGTAGTCGCGGTAGATGAACATGGTCACGAAGAACGACCAGAGGACCGCGATTGCCGCCGACTCGGTCGCGGTGAACACTCCCGAGAGAATCCCGCCGAGGATGATCACCATGGCCATCAGGCCCCAGAGGGCATCGGCACAGATCTTCAGGGCCTGGCGCAGGGGAATGATCTCGCCCTTGGGGTA
The DNA here is from genome assembly GCF_014268755.2 of Pseudomonas vanderleydeniana. Taxonomy (NCBI): domain Bacteria; kingdom Pseudomonadati; phylum Pseudomonadota; class Gammaproteobacteria; order Pseudomonadales; family Pseudomonadaceae; genus Pseudomonas; species Pseudomonas vanderleydeniana. The sequence goes on from NZ_CP077093.1 coordinate 2,080,693, forward strand.
GTTGCGCTTCTTCGCGAAGATCAGGCACAGCACCATCAGGCAGGCGCTCATCAGCAGTCCGGGGACCACGCCGGCCATGAACAGCGAGGCGATGGACACCGTGCCGCCGGCGGCCAGCGAGTAGAGCACCGAGTTGTGGCTGGGCGGGGTCAGCAGGGCCTGGACCGAGCCGCTGACCGTGACGGCGGTGGAGAAGTCGCGCGGGTAGCCGCGGCGCTCCATCTCCGGAATCAGCACCGAGCCGACCGAGGCGGTGTCGGCCACCGACGAGCCGGAGATCGCACCGAAGAAGGTCGAGGCCATGATATTGACCAGCGACAGGCCGCCGCGAACGAAGCCCACCAGCACCCCGGCAAACGCCACCAGGCGCCGGGACATGCCGCCCTCGGCCATGATCGCGCCGGCCAGGACGAAGAACGGAATCGCCATCAGCGAGAACTTGTTCACCCCACCGGCGACCTGGATCATCAGGGCCTGGAACGGGATGTCGATCCACCAGGCACCGATCAGCGCGGACAGCCCGAGGGCATAGGCCACCGGCATGCCGATCAGGATCAGGACGATGAAGCTGCCCAACAGGATAAAGGCGTCCATTCAGGCGGCTCCTTCGTTTTCTTCGACCAGGTCGAAACGCACCACGCGGCGTTGGCTCTGGTCGCCGAGCAGGAGTTTTTCCAGCACGAACACCAGGGTCAGGAAACCACCCACGGGGATCGGCATATAGGTGATGCCGACCCGCAGCGTCGGCAGCGCGCTCATGAACTGGTTCCAGGTCGAGGCGCAGAGCTTGGCACCCCAGATCGTCATGAACAGGCAGATGGTCGCCATCAGTACCTGCGCGAGCCACGCGGCGGCCGAGCGCAGGGGCGGGTTCAGGCGATCGGTCAACATGGCGACCGCCATGTGCGCGCCAGCGCGATAGCTGGAGGCGGCGCCGATGAAGGTGAACACCATCATCAGCAGGATGGCGGTGGGTTCCGGCCAGCTGGAGCCGGTGCCGAGGATATAGCGGGCGAAGATGCCCCAGGGGATGATCAGGCTGATGGCGAGGATCGCCAGGCCCGCGACCCAGACACAGGTCATGTACAGCCGGTCGTTGATCTGTAGCACGAGATTCTTCATCGGATTTCACCGTTACCCGCCGGCCCGCGCCCGAGGGGCGCACGCCGGTCGGTCCTTCCATGTGGGTGGGGTGTTACTCGACGGCTTCGATGCGGGTCATCAGCTCGGCGTAGGGCGCGCCGTACTTCTGCCGGATCGAGGCGGTGGCCTCGTAGAAGGGCTTCTTGTCGACTTCGACGAACTCGACGCCGGCGGCCTTGAGCTTCTCTTCGCTACTGGCGGACTTGGCGTCCCACAACGCGCGCTGTTCCAACTGCGCCTGGCGGGCGAGCTGGCGCACCAGGGCCTGTTGTTCGGGGGTGAGCTTCTCCCAGGTGCTCTTGGCCATCACCACCGGCTCCGGCAGGATCAGGTGGCCGGTCAGGGCGTAGTACTTGGCGTTCTGGTAGTGGTTGTGTTCGAGCAGGGTCGGCGGGTTGTTTTCCGCGCCGTCGATCACGCCGGTCTGCAGGGCGCTGAAGATTTCACCGGTGTCCATGGCGATGCCGTTGCCGCCCATGGCATTGATGGTTTCGATGAACAGCGGGTTGCCCTGCACGCGGATCTTCATGCCCTTGAGGTCGGCCAGGCTGCGTACCGGCTTCTTGGTGTAGAGGTTGCGAGTGCCGCCGTCCATCCAGGCCAGGGCGACCAGGTTGAATTCGGACTGGGTGATCTTGTCGAGGATCTCCTGGCCGATCTCGCCGTCGATGACCTTGCGCATGTGCGCCTGATCGCGGAACACGAAGGGCATGTTGAATACGTTCACGTCCGGCACCACCGGCCCGACGATACCGAGGCTGACCCGGGCCATCTGGATCGCCCCGATCTGGGTCTGCTCGACCACTTCCTTTTCCGAGCCGAGTACCCCGCCCGAGAACATCTTGAAGGTCAGTTGGCCGTTGCTCTGCCGGGTCAGGGCCTTGCCCATGTTTTCTTCGGCGACCACGGTGGGATAGCCGGCGGGGTGCACGTCGGCGAACTTGATTTCGAGGGCCTGGGCCAGGTGGCTGAAACCGAGGGCGAGGGGGAGTGCGGCGACAAGAAGCTTGCGTTTGAAGTCCATGGGGCGATTCTCCGTTTTGTTGTTATTTTCTGGCTGCTTCGGTCTTGCGGGGATGCTCGGGGTGAACGCCTTCGGTCAGGCGTTGGAACGGGTTTCTCCAGGTCCCGGATTGCCCGGGAACCGTCTGAACAGGCCATGGGTCCGTTGGCGGTCCGATGATCCGAATGAGGGCGCTGGCGTGGGCTCAGTCGCCGAAGGGGCCGGCCACGACGAAGGCGCCGCCCTGGTAGACCAGCGTCGGGTCGTCCGCCGGTGGTGCCGGCTGGGCCTCGACCTCGGCACGAAACGGCTCGGAGCTGTCCCGGGGCTGGTAGCCGAGGTGGGCGGCGAGGTGGTTGTCCCACCAGATGTAGCGGTTGTCGGAGACGCCATAGACCACCGTGTGTCCCACGTTCGGTGCATACAGGGCACGCTCGATCAATTGGGTCAGGTCGTCGAAGCTCAGCCAGCTGCTGAGCATGCGGCGGTTCTGCGGGTGGGTGAAGGACGAGCCGATACGGATGCTGACGGTCTCGATGCCGTAGCGATCGAAGTAGAAACTGGCCATGTCCTCGCCGTACGACTTGGACAGCCCGTAGTAGCTGTCCGGGCGGCGTGGGGCGTGGGCGTCGATGGTTTCGCTCTGCCTGTAGAAGCCGATTACATGGTTGGAGCTGGCGAAGATCACGCGTTTGACGCCGTGACGGCGGGCAGCCTCGTAGATGTGGAAGACACCGCAGATGTTGGCGCCGAGGATCTCTTCGAAGGAGCGCTCCACCGAGACGCCGCCGAAATGCAGGATGGCATCCACGCCTTCCACCAGTTGATGGACCGCCTGCTTGTCGGAGAGGTCACACGGATGAACCTCCTCGCGGTCGTCGATGGCCGGTGCCATGTCGGCGATATCGGAAAGGCGCAGGACCCGGGCGTACGGCCGCAGGCTTTCGCGCAACACCTTGCCCAGGCCACCGGCAGCACCGGTGAGCAGGAGACGGTTGAAGGGCTGCGGAATCGGGGTGGCTGAGGTCATGGCATGGCTCTGGTCGGAGGTTTATTGTTGTTTTTGTCGTCCGTTGTCGTACGACATTTTTCTGGATTATCGTCAGCACGAAATGGCTTTGTCAATGCGGGGTGGCCAGTGATTCGTGGCGATTCTGCGGTGTAGATTTTGCAAGATATTTCGGTGTTGTTAGGCGAGGGAGCCAGCAGGCTGGCTCCCTATAAACGGCATTTATAGCAACGAAATCGGATAACTGATGAACAGGCGATTCTCGTCGAACTCGTTGGTGCTGAAGTTCTTGCGGATGCTCGAGTTGCGCCACCGCACGTTCAGGTTCTTGAATGTCCCGCTTTGCACCGTGTAGGCCAGTTCCGATTCGCGACCCCATTCCTTGCCGTCGGTGATCGTCCCCATGTGCACGTTGTCACCGCTGATGTAGCGGTTCATCAGGGTCAGCCCCGGAATCCCCAGCGCGGCGAAGTTGTAGTCATGGCGCAACTGCCAGGATTTTTCCTGGGCATTGTCATAGCTACTGTTGTAGCTGTCGTTGGCCAGGGTGCCGCCGCTGGTGCCGTTGACCCGCATCCAGGCGCTGTCGCCGGTGAGTTTCTGCAGGCCGACATAGAAGGTGTTGCCGCCATACTTGGCCGAGAACATCCCCGACCAGGTCCTGTTCTCCAGGTCGCCGGCCAGGGCGCTGCCGTCTTCCTTGCCGTAGAAGAACCCGAGGTTGGCGCCCAGGGTCCAGTCACCCAGTGGCTGGCTGTGCACCAGGTTGACGTACTGCTGGCGGTAGATGTCCTTCAGTTGCGCGTTCCAGAGGCCAATCAGGGTGCGTTTGTCGTTGAAGGTGTACTCGCCGCCGGCGAAGTTGAAACGGTCGGAAGTGATGCCGGCCCTGCCGTTCATGAACATGTCGGTCATGCTTGAGTCGTTGCGCGGGCTGTTCTTCTGGAACTGGCCGCCGTACAGGGTCAGGCCGTCGATTTCCTTCGAGGTGACCTGGCCACCGCGGAAGGTCTGCGGCAGCGAGCGGCCGTCATCGGAACGCAGGATCGGCAGCACCGGCATCCATTCGCCGACCTTCAGCTCGGTCTTGGAGATGCGGGCCTTGAACGCCACGTCCAGGCGGCCGAAGTTGTCGGCCGGGCGCCCGTCATGGTCCAGCGGCAGCAGTTGCGTGCCGCCGGTGCCCTTGCCGCCATCGAGTTTCTGGGAAAAGGTGCCGAGCACATCGACGCCAAAGCCGACGGTGCCCTGGGTGAAACCGGACCTGGCGTCGAGGATGAAGTTCTGCGTCCATTCCTCGGCCTTGCCCTGTGGGTAGGCCGGGTTGGTGAAGTTGCGGTTGAAGTAGGCGTTGCGCAGGTTCAGGTTGGCGCTGGCATCGTCGACGAAACCCTCGGCACAGGCCAGGGAGGGGAGGGTCAGGACGAGGCTTGCGGTACCGGACAGCCACAGCGAACGGGAGGGACGAATCATCATGACGGTGAAGCTCCTGCGGTTTTTATTGTTATTTTCGTTATACGTTGTCGTACAACATTTCGCGGATTATCAACAGCTGAAAAAAGCTTTGTCAACGGGCCTTTGCCAGCTTGATCGTGAGGGAAATCCTGGAAAGTCGAATGGGGCGGGGTTGGAGGCTTGAGCTAGAGCGGTCGGGCGCTGGCGCGCAGGGGGAGAGGTTTTTCGGGCGGTTGTGTGATGACGTCGTGTCGGGTGCTGCAAACAGGGAGCCCGCCGGGCTCCCGTTCTTCATCAGAAGTGATACTTGACCAGCAGGCTCGCGGTGTCCTGGTTGGTCTTGAACGACGAGGTGTCCTCGACGCCGTACTTGTCTTTCCAGTAGTCGTACTCGATACCGACGTACAGGTGCTTCTCGCCCCAGTGCATGGCCTTGCCCAGGTCGTACTTGATCTGGGGGTTGAAGTGCAGGTTGGCGTGGTAGGTGCCATGGGAGTTCTTGTCGTTGTCGACTACCCAGTCCATGTAGCCGTCGATCAGCACGTTGGAGGAGCCCACCGGGATGGTGTAGGACCAGACCGGAGTGATCTGCCAGATATTGCTGCCCGGACGGTTGCTGTCGGTGTGGCGCTGATAGAAGTTCAACTGGAAGTAGTCGAAGCCCGGAATCGCCAGGTCAAAGCCCGGGCCGAACAGGTAGGAGTTGGTGTCGCCTTCGCCATACTCGTAGGTCATGGCCAGCAGCACGTCCTTGATCGGGCCGAACTCGAACTTGCGATCGAAGATCTTGCCCGCCGACAGCCGTGGCGTGAACTCGCCGTAGTAGGTGTTCGGGCCGAGGTTGCCGTCCGCCTTGCCGTTGTAGAAGATCCGGTCGAGGAAGAAGAAGTTGTCACCGTATTTCCAGGCGTCGGCGTGTTCGAAGGTCACGGTCTGCTGGATCTGCGGGTTGATGGTGAAGCTCTTGCCCCACAGGTAGGTCAGGCTGTTGTTCTGCCACTGCAGCAGATCGTCGGCGGCGGCCGTTCCGGTAGCCAGCAGAGTCCCCGCGAGCATCAGGCCCGTGCACATGCGTTTCATTTGGTTGCTCCCAAAGTTAAGAGGTTCGACGTCGAAGTCGTCCGGCGCTCTGGCGTGGCGCCTTTTTTCGGCTGTAACGAGAGGGCGCGCAGGATACAGAGGCACGCCCGTGCCCTCAAGTCCGCGCGACAGAGCGTCGCTGGCCCGGCCGATGGATTTCAGAAGTGCACCTTGAGCAGCAGGCTGGCGGTGTTCTGGTGGGTATCCAGGGCCGGGCTGCTGTCGATGCCGTATTTGTTCTTCCAGTAGCTGTACTCGATCCCGGCGTAGACACGTTTTTCACCCCAGCCCAGGGTCTTGCCCAGGTCGTACTTGATCTGCGGGTTGAGGTGCAGGTTGGCGTGGTAGCGCCCGCGTGAGTTGCGGTCGTTGTCCACCACCCAGTCCAGGTAGCCATCGATCAGGATGTTCGAGGCGCCGACCGGGACGGTGTAGGACCACGACGGCGTGATCTGCCAGGTGCCGGTACCCGGGCGCGGTCCCTCGGTATGGCGACGATAGACGTTCAGGCTGAAGTAGTTGAAACCGGGGACATTCAGGTCCAGTCCGGGGCCTATCAGGTAGGCCTCGCTTTCGCCTTCACCGTACTCGTAGGTCATCGCCAGCAGCACGTCCTTGACCGGGCCCAAGGACAGGTCGCGGTCGAGGATCTTGCCGAAGGACAGGCGTGGGCTGAATTCGCCGTAGTAGGTGTGCGGGCCCTTGTTGGGGTCGGGCTTGCCGTTGTAGAAGATCTTGTCGACGAACAGGAAGGTGTCGCCGTACTTCCATTTGTCGGCATGCTCGAAGGTCAGCGTCTGCTGGATCGACGGGTTGATGGCGAAGTTCTTGCCGTACAGGTAGGTGAGGCTGTTGGTCTGCCATTGCAGCAGGTCGCCGGCCAGTGCCTGGGTGGCGGCCAGCAGCCCGCCGGTCAGCGTGAGGCTTGCGTGGGTAGGTCGCATGATGTCGTTCCCTGTCTGTTTTTATTGTTGTTTTTCACCAGAGGCCACCAAACGCAGGCAGCCGCCGACCGTGACCGGGTGTGGCACCGGGTCAGCCTGTCGCGTGTCGTATTACCGGCCTGGAGGCGGGCCTTGTTCCTCTGGCGGGGCGGCAGGTCGCGTGCCGCCCCGGTCACTCAGTGCGGGTGCACGTGCCCGCTGAGGGCGGCCCGTTCGGCGCCACCGAGTACGTTGAACAGCAGGTTCAGGGCCACGGCGCTGAGCGTTGCCATGGCGATCCCGCTGTGGGTGATCGGTCCCATCCACTGTGGCAGGTGGGCGAAGAACTCCGGACGGACCACGGGAATCAGACCCATGCCGATGCTGACCGCCACCAGTAACTGGTTGCGGCGGTCGGAGATGTCGGCTTCCTGGAGAATCTTGATCCCGGTGGCGGCGACCATGCCGAACATCGCGATAGCCGCACCGCCGAGTACCGCCGGAGGAATCGAGGCGACCAGGAACGCCGCCTTGGGCAGCAGGCTGAGGACGATCAGGAAGCCACCGGCGACCATGGTCACCGAGCGGCAGCGCACGCCGGTCATCTGCACCAGGCCGATGTTCTGGGCGAACGAGGAGTGGGTGAAGGTATTGAAGAAGCCGGCGAGGAACGAGGCGCCGGCATCGCACAATAGGCCGCGGCGGAGCATGCGCGGGGTGACTTCCTGGCCGGTGATCTTGCCCAGGGCGAGGAACATGCCGGTGGACTCGACGAAGATGATCACCACCACCAGGCACATGGACAGGATCGGGGCGAGGTGGAACTGCGGCATGCCGAAATGCAGCGGCGTGACCACCTTGACCCAGGGCGCCTGGGCCAGGCCGCTGAGGTCGACCATGCCGATGGCGCCGGACAACACATAGCCCAGGGCCATGCCGATCAGCACCGAGATGTTCACCCAGAAGCCGCGCATGAAACGGTTGATCAGCAGGATGGTCGCCAGCACCAGGCCGGCCACGGTCAGGTAGATCGGCGAACCGAACTGCACCACGGTGCTGCCGCCGCCGGCCCAGTTCACCGCCACGGGGAACAGCGAGAGACCGATGGCGGTGATGACCGTGCCGGTGACCAGCGGTGGGAAGAAGCGCACCACCTTGGACATGAACGGGGCGATCAGCATGCCGAAGAAACCGGCAGCGATGGTTGCGCCGAAGATTCCGGTCATGCCGATGCCGGGCATGCCGGCCATGGCCACCATGCTGCCGACGGCGGCGAAACTGGCACCCATCATCACCGGCATGCGGATGCCCAGCGGGCCGATGCCGAAGGATTGCACCAGGGTGGCGATGCCGGCCACCAGCAGGTCGGCGTTGATCAGAAAGGCGATTTCTTCACGGCTTAGGCCGGCGGCCTGCCCGATGATCAGCGGTACGGCAACGGCCCCGCCATACATCAGCAGGACGTGTTGCAGTCCCACCAGGAGCAGCTGCAACAGGGGCAGGCGCTGGATGGCGGGTGCTTCGGGTATGCGCGGTTCGGATAGCTCGGACATGCAACACCTCGGAGGTTTTTTATTCTTGTGGTTTGGCGCTGTGGGGTTGCTTGTGGCGAGCGGGCTTGTCGGAACGCCGCACCGCCGCTCTCGGTTGCAAGGCAGCCGCAAACCGGTGTCCGCGTTCCATCAGCAGTATCGCGTTCATCGGTTTCAGGGGCGCTTCGCGCCCCACGCAGGCAAGCCTGCTCGCCACAAGGTCTCATTTCATGAAACTTTCAGTCTCTACGACTAGTTGGTACGTGCCCCCTGGTTGATCCAGGCGCCAATCAGGTCGCGTTCCTGCTGGGTCATCTGGGTGATGTTGCCCAGGGGCATGATCTGGGTCGCGACGGCCTGGGCCTGGATACGCGGGGCCAGTTGCTGGATCTGTTGCGGGGTGTCGAACATGATCCCGGCTGGCGCGCTGCTGAACAGCGGGCTGGTGGGCTTGGCCGAGTGACAGACCGCGCAACGTTCCTGGATCACGTTGTGCACCTTGTCGAAGGCCACTGCGTCGGCCGCTGGCGCGGCAGCCGGAGTCGGTGCCGGCGCAGTGCCCGGTTCAGCCGCCGGGGCCGGTTTGAGGCCGCCGCCGAGGGCGGTTTCCGGCAGTGGCTGGTACTCGATCTTAGCCGGTGCCTTGGCCACTTCGGGGGCGCCCGGGTTCGACGCGGGGCCGGTGACATAGGTCAGGCAGATCATGCCCAGTGCCGCGACCGGCAGGGTCCAGGCGAACTTCTGGCTGTCGTGGCGGGTGTTGAAGTAGTGCCGCACCAATACCGCCAGTACCGCGATCCCGGCCAGGATCAGCCAGTTGTACGAGCTGCCGTAGGTGCTCGGGAAGTGGTTGCTGATCATGATGAACAGCACCGGCAGGGTGAAGTAGTTGTTGTGGCGTGAACGCAGCAGGCCCTTGGCCGGCAGGGCCGGGTCCGGCGTGCGGTTCTCGGCGATGGCCGCCACCAGGGCCCGCTGGGCCGGCATGATGATGCGGAACACGTTGCCGACCATGATGGTGCCGATGATCGCGCCGACGTGCAGGTAGGCCCCGCGCCCGCTGAACACCTTGCTCAGGCCGAAGGCGGCGGCAATCAGCAGGAGGAACAGGATCAGACCGAGCAGGGCCGGGCGCTTGCCCAGCGGCGAGTCGCACAGGAAGTCATAGACGAACCAGCCGGCGACCAGCGCGCCGATGCCGATGGCAATGCCTTCGCCGCCACTCAGGCCGCTACCGGGGGCGACCAGGTAGAGCAGGGGGTTGGAGTAGAACACCACGCACAGCAGCACGATGCCCGACATCCAGGTGAAGTAGGCTTCCCATTTGAACCAGTGCAGGTTCTCCGGCATGCTCGGTGGCGCCAGCTTGTACTTTTCCAGGTGGTAGATACCGCCGCCGTGGATGGCCCAGAGGTCGCCGGCCAGGCCGTCCCTGGGGTTGACCCGGTTGAGGTTGTTTTCCAGCCAGACGAAATAGAACGAAGCGCCGATCCAGGCGACGCCGGTGATCATGTGAACCCAGCGCACGCTCAGGTTCAGCCATTCCAACAGATGTGCTTCCACAGTCTTTACCTCTCTCCCGTCGCACTTTTTGCAGAGCGATCGGGCCTTTTCTTATTTGGAGACGGTGTGAAAACGTAGCGAGCGATGGCAGGTTGGGATGAAAGCCGTCGCGGAGTCCCGGGCGACCGCAGTCACCGGGTATTCCGGGGCGGTGTTCAGCGCAGCCTTGCCTGGCACAAAAGTCTTCACTCCGTCCGCTGGTGGGGGGCGAGGATCAACCGCTCATCCTCTGTGAAAAAATGCTCGTCGCAGTTGTTACCGCTGCCACTGCGATCAACCACCAGGAAGTCATCCCGCTTTTCGATCGTCAGGACCGGATGGTGCCAGACGCCGCGATGGTAATTTATGCCCTGCCTGCCATTGGTGATGAAGGCACGGACGAGACCCGATACAGGTGCATCGCCAAGTGGCGCGACCACGATCAGAAAGGGGTTGCCGAGCAGCGGGACAAAAGCCTGGCTGCCCAGCGGATGGCGTTCGAGCATGCGGATGGTCAGCGGCATGTCCAGTGCGTCGGCGCGGAAGATGCTGATGATCGCCTTGTCGTCGGGCGTCGCGGTTTCTACCGTGGCCAGGCGATGGAAGCGCTGGGTCGAACCGTTGTTGATCATGAAGTGATCGCTGCCGTCGGTTTCGATCACGTCACCGAAAGGGGCGAAGGCTTCTTTGGTCAGCGGTTCAATCGTCAGTGTGCGCATGCTGTTCTTCTGTTCTCGAATTCGTTGGTTCGTGAGTGTGCTTGCTCTACCGCTTTTCTGTGGGAGCCGGCTTGCTGGCGATGCTGGTGTCAGTCGACGAAGATATCGACTGTCCGATCGCTATCGCCAGCAAGCCGGCTTCAACAAGGAGCCCGTGTTACTTGGCGACCTTGCCCAACAGCCGCAGGCGGCTCACGCCACCATCCGGGAACACGTTCAGGCGGATGTGGGTGATCGGGCCCAGTGCCTTGATCTGCTCGACGAAGGTGTGCTCGGCGTGCATCTCCAGCTTCTGGCTCGGCAGCAGCTCACGCCAGAACAGGCTCTGCGTCTCGATCTGGCTGTCGGTACCGCCCTTGACGTAGGCTGCCTGGATCGAGCAGCTGTCTGGGTAGTTGCCCTTGAAGTGCAGGGTGTCGACGACGATTTTCTCGATCTCGCCCGGATGGCCGAGGGCGACAATCACCCAGTCATTGCCCGGGGTACGGCGGCGGGCGGTTTCCCAGCCGTCGCCCATGTTGATGCCACGGCCCGGGTTGAGGATGTTGCTCATGCGGCCGAAGTGTTCGTCGGAGCAGGCCAGGGCGCGGCCGCCGTTCAGCGCGGCAGCGAGGTCGACCTGTTCGTTGTCGCCCACGGCCGACCAGTCGCGGTATGGAATGCCATGCACGCGCAGGCGGGCCACGCCGCCGTCCGGGTAGATGTTGAAGCGCAGGTGGCTGAAGTGCTGCTCGTTGTTGATCTCATGGTAGTGGTGGCTGTTGCCCTGCAGCTCGACAGCTGGCAGTACTTCGACCCACTGGGTGTTTTCGTCCGGCTCGCCTTCGCTCAGGAAGCAGGCTTCCAGCGATGCCGAAGGCGGGTAGTTGCCGGTGAAGAACGAGGTGTCGATGTCCACGCCCTTGATCGAGCCGGGTACGCCCAGGCGGATCACGGCGCTGTCGTAGCCTTCGAAGCGCTTGCGGCGCGACTCCCAGCCATCCATCCACTTGCCGTTATCATCGAACACACCTTCCTTCCACACGGCCGGGGTGGGTTGGAACAGGCGGTTGGCGTCGGCGAACCAGTCGTCGGTGACGGAAATGATCCGGGTGCCCAGGCGGGCGTCGGCCAGGTTGACGAATTTTTCGAAAGGTGCGGCGTAAGCTTTCATTTTTCTTGTCTGCCTTTGAACAAGTGGCTGGGGATGTCTGCCTGGCCCTGGACACCTACGGCACCGGGGCCCGGCACGCTATAGCGTCAGTAATCGGAACAGGGCGATCTTGTTGATCTGCGCCAATGCGCACTGGAACTCGGTGTCGACCGGGTTATGGATGCGCGTTTCGAACGCGGCCAGGATCTGATGCCGGTTGCTGCCTTTTACCGCCATGATGAAGGGAAACTTGAACTTGGCCTTGTAGGCGTCGTTCAGCTCGGTGAAGCGCTGGAACTCTTCGGCCGTGCATTGGTGGATACCGGCGCCAGCCTGTTCGTGGGTGCTGGCTTCGGTCAGTTGGCCCTGGATCGCGGCCTTGCCGGCCAGGTCCGGGTGGGCGTTGATCAGCGCCAGCTGGCTGGCGTGATCGGCGCTCAACAGGATGTCGCTCATGCGCTGGTGCAGGGTCTCGATCTGGTCGATCGTTGCGTCCTGGCCCAGGTCGAAGGCCTTTTCGGCCACCCATGGCGAGTGTTCGTAGATGTCGGCGAAGGCCGCGACGAAGGCCGCGCGGTCCAGGGTCGACGGCTTGAGGGTCTGGAACGCGCTCATTGCGCCGGCTCCTGGTAAGGGTGGGTGCTGTGCCAGTGGCGGGCGATGTCGACGCGGCGGGTGAACCAGACCTGGTCGAAGCCCTTCACGTACTCCAGGAAACGCTGCAGCGAGGCCAGGCGCGCCGGGCGCCCGATCAGCCGGCAGTGCAGGCCGATGGAAAGCATCTTCGGCGACTCGGCACCCTCGGCGTAGAGCACGTCGAAGGCGTCCTTGAGGTACTGGTAGAAGTCGTCGCCCTGGTTGAAGCCCTGCACCTGGGTGAAGCGCATGTCGTTGGTGTCGAGGGTGTAGGGGATCACCAGGTGCGGCTTGCCGGTGGGGTTGTTCGGTTCCCAGTAGGGCAGGTCGTCGTCATAGGTATCCGAGTCGTAGAGGAAGCCGCCTTCCTCCATGACCAGTCTGCGGGTGTTCGGTCCGGTACGACCGGTGTACCAGCCCAGTGGGCGTTCGCCGGTGATTTCGGTGAGGATGCGGATGGCTTCGAGCATGTGCTCGCGCTCCTGCGCCTCGTCCATGTACTGGTAGTCGATCCAGCGGTAGCCGTGGCTGCAGATCTCATGACCGGCCTCGACCATGGCGCGGATGACTTCCGGGTGGCGCTGGGCGGCCATGGCCACGGCGAAGATGGTCAGCGGGATATCGAGCTGCTTGAACAGCTTGAGGATCCGCCACACGCCGGCACGGCTGCCATACTCGTAGAGCGATTCCATGCTCATGTTGCGCTGGCCCTGCAGTGGCTGCGCCGCCACCATTTCCGACAGGAACGCTTCGGACTCCTTGTCGCCGTGGAGGATGTTGCGCTCGCCGCCTTCCTCGTAGTTGAGCACGAAGGACAAGGCGATACGGGCATTGCCCGGCCAGCGGGGGTGAGGAGGGTTACTGCCGTAACCGATCAGGTCGCGTGGGTAGTCAGCGCTCACTGCAGTCTTCCTTCTTGTTCGTGGTGACAGTTGCGTGGCGCCCCGTTCGGGTTGGATGGCGTCACGGCGATAAAGTGATTGTATACAACTTTATCGCCGGTTTGTAAGTCGGTTTTTTTCAACCTGCTGCCGATCCTACCTGTTCTGTTCGTCACTTTAAACCTGTCTGATCGGTCAGTTAATGGATTCAAGGTCGGCTATTTACGGGGCTTCTGTCAAGGTTGATAGCGACGGATGGTTGTGCGGAAAAGCGCAAAATTTATTGTGTACAATTTCTTTTAAAAGTGTCTTAATCATTCCATCGCCAGATCGCCGGGGCATTTCCCGGCCATCCGGCTCTCCTTCATCCACTGACTCCGGGAGGCGCGAAACCCGGTCTGCCGCAGGGCGGGCGGGTACGCAGAAGCAATGGGACGTTTGACTACGCATGTTTTGGATGCCGCGCATGGCTGCCCGGGCAGCTCGATCCAGGTCGAGCTGTATCGGGTCGAGGGTGCCGCGCTCGAGCTGGTCGCCAAGGCCGAGACCAATAGCGACGGGCGCTGCGATACGCCGCTGCTGCAGGGCGATGACTACCGTTCCGGGGTCTATCAGTTGCAGTTTCATGCCGGTGACTACTATCGGGCCCGTGGCGTGACGCTGCCGGAGCCGGCTTTTCTCGATGTGGTGGTGCTGCGTTTCGGCATCAGTGCCGAGCAGGAGCACTACCACGTTCCGTTGCTGATCTCGCCGTACAGCTATTCGACCTATAGAGGAAGTTAGATCCCCCCAAGCATTGCGCAACTACTTCTTCGGTCCTCTTGCCCGCCCACACTGCGGGCTTTTTTTTGTCCGGATCTTCTGGCTGATCCGACTTGCCCGCGAGTGGGTCGTCACGTCTGGCGGCGATCTACCGACTCAACAGAGAAGCCGCCCCCGCACCACTGAACAACCCGGCACTGACCCGATTGAACCAGCTCTGGCCCTTGCCGCTGCGCAGGTATTTCGCCGCGCCGTGGGCACCCAGGCCGTAGGCCAGCTTGCAGAGCAGGTCGAGCACGGTCCAGGTGGCGATCATCACCAGCAACTGGCCGAGGAACGGCTGGTCGGCCTTGAGGAATTGCGGCAGGAAGGCGGCAAAGAACAGGATGTCCTTGGGATTGCTCGCACCCAGCACGAAAGCGCGCCCAAACAGGGCACGAAAACGCGGCACTGGCACCGCTTCGGGCACGTTCGCCGCCTGTGCCGGCTGACGCGACTGCTGCCAGCTCTGCCAGGCGAGGTAGAACAGGTACAGCGCGCCGACGATCTTCAGCGTGCTGAACAGTTGCTCCGAAGCCAGCAGCAGGGTGCCCAGGCCCAGGGCCGAGGCGCTGAGCAGGCAGATCGAGGCGCTCACTCCGCCGAGGAAGGCCGGGTATGAACGACGCAGGCCATAGTTCAGGCTGTTGCTGATCATCAGCAGCGACAGCGGCCCGGGAATGAGGATCACCACCAGGGCGGCGCCGCTGAACAACAACCAGGTTTCCAGACTCATCAGGTTTCTCCCTTACGCGCAAAGGCCCCAGTGGAATGGGGCCGGTTGTTTAGTCGCCTGTTACGGCCAGTCCTTTCCTAGAGGAAGATGAACTTGGCGACGAAAATGACGCACAGCACCCACAGGCTGACGGAAATGTCCCTGAACTTGCCGGTGCCCGCCTTCAGCGCCACGTAGGTGATGAAGCCCAGGGCGATCCCGTCGGCGACCGAGAAGGTCAGCGGCATCATGATCGCGGTGACGATTGCCGGAATGCTGTCCGTCGCGTCTTCCCACTCGATATGCGCCATGCTGCCCATCATCAGCATCGCCACGTAAATCAATGCACCTGCGGTCGCGTAGGCAGGGATCATGCCAGCCAGCGGGGCGAAGAACATCGCCGCCACGAACAGTATGCCTACAGTAACAGCGGTCAGACCAGTCCGACCACCTGTTGCGACGCCAGCGGCACTTTCCACGTAACTGGTGACCGGAGGAACGCCGACCACTGCGCCGAAGACGCTGGACACGCTGTCGGCCTTCATGGCCCGCGACAGGTTCTCGATACGGCCCTCGGCGTTGACCAGGCCGGCGCGCTGGGCGACCCCCATCAGGGTCCCGGCGGTGTCGAACATGTGCACGAAGAGGAACGCCAGCACCACGCTGATCATGCTGACGTTGAACACGCCCGCCAGGTCCATGGCCATCCAGGTCGGTGCCAGGCTCGGCGGTGCGGAGAAGACTCCGTGGTACTCGACCAGGCCCAGGCCCCAGCCGATCAGGGTGACGCTGATGATGCTGATCAGGATGGCGCCGAAGACCCGGTGATAGCTGAGGATCGCGATCATCAGGAAGCACACCGCGGCCAGCAGCGGGCCGGGCTCATGCAGGGCGCCGAGGCGGATCAGCGTGGCCGGGCTGGCGACGACGATGCCGGCGGTCTTCAGGCCGATGAGTCCGAGGAACAGGCCGACGCCTGCGCCCATGGCATGGCGCAGGCTTACCGGAATGCTGTTGAGCAGCCACTCGCGGACCCGCGACAGGGTCAGGGCCATGAACAGCACGCCGGAAATGAACACCGCGCCGAGGGCGGTTTCCCAGTGGTAGCCCAGGGTGCCGACCACGGTGTAGGTGAAGAAGGCATTGAGTCCCATGCCGGGGGCCAGGCCCACCGGCCAGTTGGCATAGAGCCCCATCAGCAGGCAGCCCAGGGCGGCGGCGATGCAGGTGGCGACGAAGGCGGCGCCATGATCGATGCCGGCGTCGGCCATGATGTTCGGATTGACGAAGATGATGTAGGCCATGGTGATGAAGGTGGTCACCCCGGCGATCAGTTCGGTCCTGACCGTGGTGCCATGCTGTCTGAGCCTGAACAGGCGGTCCAGCAGGCCGCTGCTCGAAGGCGGCGAGAGATCCAGCGTGGGTGCTTCGGATTTGCGGCTTTCCACAGCGAGTACTCCTCAAGCGTTTTATTGTTATTTCCAGGGGCGGACGACGACGTCGTGATTGCGGCCCTGTGAGGGAGTGCGGATTTTTGACCGAAAGGTCAGGATCGCACACGAAGCGGATTATGCTTTTGTATACAAATAAAGCAAATAATGTTTTTGATAGTGTGTGCGATGTTTCGAGGGGGCGGGCTATATGGGGCAGGGAGTCTTGAGAGCGTCAAGTGCTTCGCGGATGAACCGGGGCGCCGGACCGCCGGCTCCCACCGTTTTGTGGTGGCCCACAGTTTCCGTGTCCAACGCGATCGCCGTGGGAGCCGGATTCATCCGCGAAGCTTTCAGGAGCTTGTCAGGCCAACCGGCTGTCACCCAATGCCCGATTGACCGCCATCCAGCCATCCACCGCTGCTTCGCCGGCCTGGGAAAAGGCCCTCTGCAGCAACTTGACCTGCTCGCGGCGCAGCGATTCTTCCAGGCTGGTGCCATCGTTGGTTAGGCACAGCAGGCGTTTGCGCTTGTCCGTGGGCGAGGCAACGCTTTGCACCAGGCCCATTTCAGTCAGTTGGCGCAACGGCATGTTCAACGCCTGCTTGCTCACGCCCAGCCGATCCAGCAGTTCCTTGACGCTGAGATCCGGATAGCGCCCGATGAAAAACACGATCCGCTGGTGTACCCGGCTCAGGCCACGACGTTCGAGCATTTCATCGGCCTTGGCGGTGAACGCCTGGTAGCCGAAGAAAAACGCCTCCATGGCGTCCTGCTGGGTGTTGGAGTTTTTAAGGTCAAGCATATTGACGTATTGGTCCGTGGCGTCGTAATTTCGGTCAAGTAGTTTGACGTATTTTCCTTTCACTCCGCTACCGGTGACCTGTCATGGCCTTCTCCGAACGTGTTACGCGTCTCAAAAGCTCGCTGATTCGTGAAATCCTCGCTGCTGCCCAGCGTCCCGAGGTGATGTCGTTTGCTGGCGGCCTGCCGGCCGAGGCCATGTTGCCGACACTGGAGTGGGAGGGCATGCCGAGGACGATGGGGCAATACGGCATGAGCGAAGGCGAGCCGGCCTTGCGCGAAGCGTTGGCGGCCCAGGCGCGAGCCCTGGGGGTCGACTGCCAGGCCAGCCAGGTGCTGGTGCTCGGTGGTTCGCAGCAGGCCCTCGATCTGGCCGCCAAGCTGCACATCGACAAGGGCACCGAGATCCTGCTGGAGGCGCCGACCTACCTCGCGGCCCTGCAGATCTTCCAGTTGTTCGGGGCCGATTGCCTGAGTATTCCCCGGGAGCGGGACGGGCCCGACCTGCAGCAGTTGCGTGCGCGCCTGGAACAACACCGGCCGGCGTTCATCTATCTGATCCCGACCTTCCAGAACCCTTCGGGCGTCTGCTACAGCGAGGCCAAGCGTGCTGGCGTCGCGGCGTTGCTGGATGAGTTCGGCGTGACCCTGATCGAGGACGAACCCTATCGTGAGCTCAGCTACGATGGTGTCGATGCGGTACCGATCGTTGCCCGCCTGGAGAAGGCCAGCTGGATCTATACCGGCACGGTGTCCAAGACCCTGGCGCCCGGGCTGCGGGTCGGCTACCTGATTGCCAGTCCCGACCTGTTCCCGCACCTGCTCAAGCTCAAGCAGTCGGCAGACCTGCATACCAACCGTGTCGGCCAGTGGCAGGCATTGCAGTGGATCGGCACGGAAAAGTACCGCCAGCACCTGCTGGAACTGCGTGATTTCTACCGGATCCGCCGGGATGCGTTTGCCGCGGCACTGGAGCGGCATTTCTCCGACCTGGCCGAATGGCAGGTGCCGCAGGGCGGGCTGTTTTTCTGGCTGACCCTCAAGCAACCGCTCGATACCCGGACCTTGCTCGACGCCGCCCTGGCCCGCGATGTCGCCTTCATGCCCGGCGAGCCGTTTTTTGCCGAACCGGAGCGTAATCCGGGTAATCTGCGTCTGAATTTCAGTCATATCGCGCCGGAGCGCCTGGACGAAGGTCTGGGGCGACTGGCCGCTGTCATACGTCACGCACAGGCCGCGCAAGCGGCTTAAGGGGGAGGGCCATGCATAAGGTTTATGGGGATTACCAGTCGGGCAACTGCTACAAGATCAAGCTGATGCTGCACCTGTTGGGCCAGGAGTACCGCTGGCATCCGGTAGATATCCTCAAGGGTGACACCGAGACGCCGGAGTTTCTGGCGAAGAACCCCAACGGCAAGGTCCCGGTGCTTGAGCTGGAAGATGGCACCTGCCTGTGGGAGTCCAATGCCATCCTCAACTTCCTGGCCGATGGCAGCGAGTTCCTGCCGACCGAGCCGCGCCTGCGCACCCAAGTGCTGCAATGGCAGTTCTTCGAGCAGTACAGCCATGAACCCTACATCGCGGTGGCGCGTTTCATCGAGTTCTACCTGGGACTGCCCGAAGAGCGGCGCGAGGAGTACCTCAAGCTGCAGAAGCGCGGGCACAAGGCCCTGAAGGTGATGGAAAAGCAGTTGCAGCAGACGCCGTACCTGGTCGGCGAGCATTACTCGATCGCCGACATCGCCTTGTATGCCTACACCCATGTTGCCCATCAGGGCGGTTTCGACCTGAGTGCCTATCCGGCCATCCAGGCGTGGCTGCAGCGAGTGGCGAGCCATCCCCGGCACGTGACGATGGAGGGCTGATCGATCGCCCCGGGCACCCGGCAGGTGCCAGGCTCCCGGGGCGTCGTTTCAGGCGGCGGCGAAGCGCTTGTCCAGGTAGTCGATGATCACCTTGGATTCGTACATCCAGGTGGTCTGGCCGTTTTCCTCGATACGCAGGCACGGCACCTTGATCCTGCCACCCTGCTCGAGCAGGGTCTGGCGATCCTGTTCGTTGTTCTTCGCATCACGCAGGGCCACCGGCACGTTCAGGCGATGCAGGGTGCGGCGGGTCTTGACGCAGAATGGGCAGGCGTGGAACTGGTACAGGGTCAGGCCCTTGGCGGCGGCGTCCACCTTGGCCTGGTCCTGTGCACTGCGTTTCTGCTTGCGTGGGCGGGTGATGAGGTCGATGAGGATGATGAGCTGGCCCAGGCCGACTCGAAGGGCTTTGACTAACACGGGATAGCCTCGTGGGCGGTGGAGAAGGCGGGCAGCTTACCTGATTTTCCCCAGGCAAAAAAAACCGGCGATGAACGCCGGTTTCTTCAATTCGCCCGGTGTTACTTGATCAGGGCGAGGAATTCGCTGCGAGTTGCCGCGTTCTCACGGAATTCACCGAGCATCACCGAGGTGATCATCGACGAGTTCTGCTTCTCGACACCACGCATCATCATGCACATGTGCTTGGCCTCGATCACCACGGCCACGCCCAGGGCACCGGTCACCTGCTGGACCGCGTCGGCGATCTGGCGGCTGAGGTTTTCCTGGATCTGCAGGCGGCGGGCGTACATGTCGACGATCCGCGCGACCTTCGACAGGCCCAGCACCTTGCCGCTCGGGATGTAGGCCACGTGGGCCTTGCCGATGAAGGGCAGCAGGTGGTGTTCGCACAGCGAGTAGAGCTCGATGTCCTTGACCAGAACCATTTCGCTGTTATCGGAGCTGAACAAGGCACCGTTGGTGACTTCTTCCAGGGTCTGTTGATAACCGCGGCAAAGGTACTGCATGGCTTTGGCGGCACGCTTTGGCGTGTCGAGCAAACCCTCGCGGGAAACGTCCTCGCCGAGTTGACCGAGGATCGCCGTGTAATTCTGTTCCAGGGACATGAATCTACCTGTGGGAGTTTACGCAAAGGCCAAGGATACGGCGGCTGGCAGCCGCCTGCAAATTCGATGACGGTCCGGTTACTCGTCGCGGCCTTCCATCATCGTCCGCTTGAGCATCACATACACCGCTCCAGCCCCGCCGTGGCGGGCCTGGCAGGACGTGAAACCGAGTACCTGGGCGTGCTGGCGCAGCCAGGTGTTGACGTGGCTCTTGATCATCGGGCGCTTGCCGTCCAGGCGCACGGCCTTGCCGTGGGTGACGCGCACGCAACGGATTTCGAACTTCGTCGCTTCGGCCAGAAACGCCCAAAGGGTTTCCCGGGCCTTTTCCACGGTCATGCCATGCAGGTCGAGGCTGCCTTCGAACGGGATCTGGCCGGCCTTGAGCTTGCGCATCTGGCTTTCCTGCACACCGTCACGGGACCAGTACAGCTCGTCCTCGGGGCCGACATCGATCACGAACTGGTCGGACAGGCCGTCCACCGTGGTGACTTCACTGCGCACGGTGGCCGCCTGGCGCAGCTTGGCCAGTTGGGCGCGGTCGGACTTGGGCTTGCCGGTATCGGCACGATCGTGCTTGATCGGCTTTACACCGCGGATTTCGCTTTGAAACAGGGAAAAATCGTCGTCTTGCATGTCAGTCTCCGCAGGAACCGCCAGTTTACCCAAGTGGTGGGCTTCACGTCACAGGCGATTCCTGGAAGACCCCGGGTCAGTCGTGCTTTTTCATCAGGTGCGGGGCCATGTTCAACGACTGGCCGCGACGCATCCGCCGACGGCAGCGGCGCCACAGCCACACACCGACGTACAGCACCAGCAACCCCAGCACCAGGATCACCGTCGAGGCGCCCGGGTTGGTGTTCAGCTCCCCCATGGCCGGGGCGTGCCCCAGCAGGCTGGCGATACCGGCCATCGTCATCAGTACGCCGAAAGTCGCCAGCAGCGCCGCGAAACCGGCGCCCAGACGCGAACGCCAATTGCTCTCGCCCTTGGGGCGCAGTCGGCGGGCGTCGAATCCATCATCGGATATCTTCATTCCGATTTCCTCTTTGATTATCGGCCGTTCGACCGGGAGATGGTCGGCTTGTTCCGGAGGCGGTGGGGAAATCGGAGAATGAGTGGGGCGCTAACGGATGGGCGGTCGTCCGGATCGCCCATTCCGGTTGGCTCAGATCAGGTCTCTGGTCAGTGCCAGGGTGGCGAAATTGTCGGCCATGATTGCCATCTCGGTACGCTGAACCTGGGCGGCACTGATGATCTCGCCCTTGTGGGGCAGGTCGCGGGTGGCGCAGGCATCTTCCACCAGGGTGCAGCGGAAACCCAGGTTCTTGGCGGCGCGTACGGTGGTGCTGACGCTGGAGTGGCTCATGAAACCGCAGACGATCAGGTCCAGCGGGCCGAGGTCCTGCAGCTGTTTTTCCAGGCCGGTGCCATGGAAGGCGCTGGGCAGCAGTTTGCCGATCAGTGTTTCGTCACCCTGGGGCTCGAGGCCTGGAATGAACTGGCCGCGTTCGCCCTGTGGATCGAACAGGCCGCCAACGGTACCCAGGTGGCGGACGTGCACGATCGGCCGGCCGGCTGCGCGGGCGGCAGCGAGCAGCTGCTTGATGTTGTCGACGGCTTCCTGCATGCCGGACAACGCGAGCGGGCCGCTGAGATATTCTTTCTGGGCGTCGATGATCAACAGGGTGGCGTGGTTCAGATTGGCTGCTGCGTAACCTCGGCCACTGAGTTGAAACATCGTCTTTGGAACGGACATTCGGGGGGCTCCTGTGCGTGGGGCTTTTGCCTATTGTCCTCCGGCTGAGCGTTTATGTGAATCGCTACCGACGCAGGCGCCGTGGTTACTGGCTTGCAGCCATGTCAATAGAAGACTGCCAGAGGGCGGAAAGTGGGCGATGATGTCTTTTTGCCTTGTTTCCACCCGGCGTCCGTTTGGCTGTTAGAATCGCCCGTCGTTTTTTCAGGAGTCTACCCGTGATCACTTCCCGCCTGCGCACCCTGCGCGACCACATCCGTTGGGCTGTCAGCCGTTTTCACGGTGCGGAGCTGTTTTTCGGCCATGGTACCGACAACGCCTGGGACGAGGCTCGGCAACTGGTGCTGGGCGCCTTGAACCTGCCTTGGGAAATTGCCGACAGCTACCTTGACTGCCGGCTGGAAGACGACGAGCTGACCCACCTGCAGCACCTGCTCAAGCGTCGCATCCAAGACCGCGTGCCGACCGCCTACCTGCTGGGCGAGGCCTGGTTCTGCGGGCTGCCGTTCATTGTCGACGAGCGCGTGCTGATCCCGCGTTCACCGATCGGCGAGCTGATCGAAAGCCGCTTTGCCCCCTGGCTGGGTGCGGAGCCGGCGCGCATTCTCGACCTGTGCACCGGCTCGGGCTGCATCGGCATTGCCTGTGCCTATGAGTTCGAAGAGGCGGAGGTGGTGCTGGCAGACCTGTCCTTCGAGGCCCTGGAGGTGGCGAACCGCAACATCGAGCGCCATGGTGTCGATGAGCGCGTGTTCACGGTCCAGGGCGACGGTTTCGACGGTTTGCCGGGGCAGCGTTTCGACCTGATCGTCTCCAACCCGCCGTATGTCGATGCCGAGGACTTTGCCGACATGCCTGCGGAATACCAGCATGAGCCGGAGCTGGGCCTGGCATGTGGCGACGATGGCCTGAACCTGGTGCGGCGGATGCTGGCCGAGGCGGCGGATCACCTGACCGAGAAGGGCCTGCTGATCGTCGAGGTGGGTAACAGCCAGGTGCACGTCGAGGCGTTGTACCCGGAAGTGGACTTTGCCTGGCTGGACTTCGAGCGGGGCGGGCATGGGGTGTTCATGCTGACGGCGCAGCAGTGCCGCGAGCACCAGGCGCTGTTTGCCTCGAGGATCTAGGTTACCCGTTCGCGGATAAATCCTGCTCCCACAGAGATCGTGCTGAACATGCATTCTGTGCCCGGCAAACCGTGGGAGCCAACTGTCTTTAACCCGCAACTGATGAGCGGCACAACAGGCTCCCCGGAAGTACGGCAGTGATCACCTGGCTGGCGTACGCCGCCAAACCGTGGGAGCCGGATTCATCCGCGAACAGCTGAAGGCGGTCATCCAACTGAATGGGTGGTGCCCATCGGTCTAGCGGTGCGTGGCGATCCAGATCAGCAACCCGGCCTGGAACACCGCGAAGGCCACCAGGCAGGTGATGGTGAAGCGTAGCCCGCTGTCTTCACGCTTGAACTTGCTGACCCGCTCTTCCTGCTGGCGCAGTTTCACTTCCTGTTCCTGCAGGTTCTGCTCGGCCTGCTGAAGCATCTGCGAAGCTTCGAGAATCTCCACGAACTGCACTTTCTCGGTGTTCCACTGGGCCAGCAGCTCGCCAACCTGCATGTCCTTGAAGCTGCCCTTGAGGTGCTGCGGGTCGGCATAGACCACGTCGAAACCCTGTACCCGCAGGAAATGGTCGCGGCGCAGGCGGGTGTCTTCGTTCAGGGCGTCCTTGTTCTGCAGGGCGGCGCCGTCGATCCGGTAGTGCGACCATTTCTTCTGTGCCCAGCTCGCCGCCTGGGCTACCAGGAAACGCCCGATCCCCCGGTTCCAGGGCTCCACCTGCAGGCCGCTCTCGGGCCCGAAGTGCACGCGTTTGGTGGTGTGGTCGACCCACATGTCGAGCTGGTTCTGTTCCTTGCGCACCTTCTGCGCCGGCAACTGGATGGTCATGCGCAGCAGGCTGCGCTCCTTGCTGTTGCGCTCGGCGTAGCCGAACTGGACAAAGCGCAGGGGTCGCCCGCCGGTGTTGCGATCAGTGGCCAACGGGGCCAGGCGCAGCATCTTGAAGTGCTCGGGTTGCACATCGGCCCACGGCAGTTCCACCGGCGCGGGTTCGACGGCTTCGGCGTTGCTTTCGGGTGTCGCTTGAGTTTCTGTCATTCGGCGAGATCCTGTCCGTGTCCAGCTTGCCGGTAACAATCGCGATACCGGCAATGGCCTTATCGGCCGTTTCCGGCAGGACTGGAGGGCAAAATCAACTCAATGGCGAGCAAGTCCGTCGATAAAGCGCACAATCGGCTGTTCCAGGCCGGCGGCGAGCGGCAGTTGCGGGTCGTTGTAGGAGGCCAACTGCTGCTGGATGTTCTCGGGCACGATACGCAGGATGTGATTCATGCCGTCGATGACTGCCAGTTGCGCATCCGGCTTGGCCGCCTGCAGCGCCCTGGCGTCGTCGACGCTGACCTGGATATCGTTGCGTCCCTGGACGATCAGCGCGGGGACCTTCAACTGGCCGAAGGCCGCAGCCGGGTCTTGGCGGAACAGGCTGATCAGGTAGGGTTGGACGCTGGGGCGGAAGATCGGCTCCAACGGTTCCGGGATCGCGGCGTCCAGATGCCCGGCCTTGAGGCTGTCGAGCAGTTCGTTGCTGCGCAGCATCAAGGCCGGCGGCAGTCGCTTGGCCAACTGTTGGCGCAGTACCTGGTCGACCGGACGACCACTGCCCGACACGGAAATGACCCCGGCGGCATCCAGTTGCGGCGCGGCGAGGGTGGCGATCAGCGCGCCCTCGCTGTGGCCGAGCAGGAACAGGGGGCCCAGGCGCGGGTCGGCCTTGAGCTTCCTGCCCCAGGCCACGGTATCGGCGACGTAGGCCTCGACGCTCAGGTTGCGCTCGTTGGGCGTGGCCGCCAGGCTCGCCGCCACGCCACGCTTGTCGTAGCGCACGCTGGCGATATCGTGCTTGGCCAGCATCCAGGCCAGTCGCTTGAGGCTGTCGTTGCGCCCCCCATCGGGATTGTTGCCATCGCGGTCGGTGGGGCCGGAGCCGGCGACGATCAGCACCACCGGAACCGGTTTGTCGGACTGGGGCAGCAGCAGTGAACCGAACAGCTTGCCATTGCCGGTATCGAGTTCGATCGGTCGTTGCAGGACGACGCCGGCCTTTGCCAGGCCGCTGAACAGGGTAAGGGTCAGGAGTAAAAGTCGCAGCATCATCACGCCATCATGGACACGGTGGCGGTTGGACTCGCAACCGCCGATAAGGTTCGAGGATGAACTAGTTGGACAGCCTGCGTATACTGGGGCGCTCGGTTATCTAGATCTGATTCGCGGAGCGTCCTGCATGTCCGGCAATACCTACGGCAAGCTGTTCACTGTCACCACCGCCGGCGAAAGCCATGGCCCGGCGTTGGTCGCCATTGTCGATGGCTGCCCGCCAGGCCTGGAGCTGTCGCTGGAGGATCTGCAGCGCGATCTCGACCGGCGCAAGCCCGGCACCAACCGGCACACCACCCAGCGCCAGGAGCCGGACGAGGTGGAGATCCTCTCCGGGGTCTTCGAAGGACGCACCACCGGCTGCGCGATCGGCCTGCTGATTCGCAACACCGACCAGAAGTCCAAGGACTACTCGGCGATCAAGGACCTGTTCCGCCCGGCCCACGCCGACTACACCTACCACCACAAGTACGGTGAGCGCGACTACCGTGGTGGTGGCCGCAGTTCGGCGCGCGAAACCGCCATGCGCGTGGCTGCCGGCGCCATCGCCAAGAAATTCCTCGCCAGCCAGGGCATCGTCATTCGTGGCTACATGAGCCAGCTGGGTCCGATCGAGATTCCCTTCAAGACCTGGGAGTCGGTCGAGCAGAATGCCTTCTTCAGCCCTGATCCGGACAAGGTGCCGGAGCTGGAGGCCTACATGGACCAGCTGCGCCGTGACCAGGACTCGGTCGGCGCGAAGATCACCGTGGTTGCCGAGGGGGTGATGCCCGGCCTTGGCGAGCCGATCTTCGACCGCCTGGATGCCGAACTGGCCCATGCGCTGATGAGCATCAACGCAGTCAAGGGCGTGGAAATCGGCGCCGGTTTCGCCTGTGTGTCCCAGCGTGGTACCGAGCACCGCGACGAGCTGACGCCGGAAGGTTTCCTCAGCAACAACGCCGGCGGCATTCTCGGTGGCATCTCGTCCGGCCAGCCGATCGTCGCGCACCTGGCGCTCAAGCCAACCTCCAGCATCACCACGCCGGGCCGTTCCATCGACATTCATGGCAACCCGGTGGACGTGATCACCAAGGGCCGCCATGACCCGTGCGTCGGCATCCGTGCCACGCCGATCGCCGAGGCGATGATGGCCATCGTGCTGATGGACCACCTGCTGCGCCATCGTGCGCAGAATGCGGATGTGCGTGTCAGCACACCGGTGCTGGGCCAACTGTAATGTCGGGGGCGCCGCTCCCTTACTGGCGGCTTTCCGGTTTCTACCTGTTCTACTTCGCCCTGCTCGGCGCCACGGCGCCGTACCTGGCGCTGTATTTCCATCACCTGGGGTTCGTCCCGGCGCGGATCGGCGAACTGGTGGCGATTCCGATGCTGATGCGCTGCGTGGCGCCGAACATCTGGGGCTGGCTGGGTGACTACACCGGGCGGCGCCTGCTGATCGTGCGTTGCGGCGCGGCCTGCACGCTGCTGGCGTTCTCGCTGATCTTTCTCGACAAGAGCTATGCCTGGCTGGCGCTGGTCATGGCGCTGCATGCGTTCTTCTGGCACGCCGTATTGCCGCAGTTCGAGGTCATCACCCTGGCGCACCTGCAAGGCCAGCCCGGGCGCTACAGCCAGATCCGCCTGTGGGGCTCGATCGGCTTCATCCTTGCCGTGGTGCTGATCGGTCGCCTGTTCGAGTGGCTGAGCCTGGACATCTACCCGATGACGGTCGTGGTGATCATGGCCGGCATTGCGCTGAGCACGGCCTGGGTGCCCAACGCTCAACCGGCGGCCGGGGGCGAACGGCCAGCCGGCGAGGGCTTCCTCGGCCAACTGCGCAGCCCCGGCGTGCTGGCGTTCTACGTGTGCGTCGCGCTGATGCAACTGAGCCACGGTCCCTACTACACCTTCCTGACCCTGCACCTGGAAAGCCTCGGCTACAGCCGCGGGTTGATCGGCATGCTCTGGGCGCTGGGCGTGGTCGCCGAGGTGCTGATGTTCCTGGGCATGAGCCGGATCCTCGCGCGGTTTTCCGTGCGCCGGGTGCTGCTGGCGAGTTTCCTGCTGGCGGCCTTGCGCTGGCTGCTGCTGGGTTCCCTGGCCGAGCACCTGTGGGTGCTGCTGTTTGCCCAGCTGTTGCACGCGGCAACGTTCGGCAGCTTCCACGCTTCGGCCATTCATTTCGTCCAGCGCAGTTTCGGCGCGCGCCAGCAGGGGCAGGGGCAGGCGCTCTATGCCGCGCTGTCCGGGACCGGTGGTGCCCTGGGCGCGTTGTACGCCGGCTACAGCTGGAATGCCCTGGGGCCGACCCTGACTTTCAGTATCGCCAGCCTGGCGGTCCTGGCCGCCGCGATTATCATTGCCACACGCATGCAAGAGGCCCGGCCCTGAGCCCGCCCCGAGGAAATAGAAGCCCATGAGCAGTCTGTTCGTTTACCCCGTTAGCAGCCCGGACCTTCCGAACAAGGTCCTGACCCATGTCGACGACATGGCCTCGACCCTGACGGAACTGGGCGTTCGTTTCGAGCGCTTCTGCGTGGCGACAGCGGTTCGTCCTGGCACCGCCGAAGAGGACGTGCTCGACGCCGCCCGGGCGCAACTCGATCAATTGATGACTCAGCATGGCTGCGTCGCGGTCGAGGTCATCAGCCTCGACAACAACCATCCGCAGAAGGCCGAGCGCTGTGCGGCACTGCTGCGCGAACAGCGCCAGGATGCCGGGCAGGTGTGGTGCTTCCTCGGTGGTCGCGGGCAACTCAGCCTGCATCTCGGCGATTATGTTTATGCCGTGCAGTGCGAGAGGAATGACCTGGTGGTGGTCCCGGCCGGTACCGCCCATTGGTTCGACCTGGGCGAAGAGCCTCGCTGCGTGGTGCTTCGCCTGTTCGACAAGACCGAGCGGGCGCTCAGCCTGGTCGAAGATGACCTGGCGGGCCGTTTCCCCGGCCTTGACGACTGAAGGCCCGGGGGGCCGACATTAAACAATCGCCACACGGCTGGAGTGATTAAAACTTGAGTCGGAAGTGAATGTTTCAAATTGTAGGATGCTGCCTAATGAAATGTCGGCCATCCCTGTTTATGTTTGTGGTTGGTTGTTAATTCCCGCTTCTGTGTAACTCTCTATTTTTGACGGTTGTCTGGCCAACAGCTGTGCGAACTGTTGAAAATCACAGGGAGAAACAGACATGAGCATTTCCAGGATACTGGCGGCCGGTGCTGCGCCCACGGCTGTGCACCGGCCGGCAGATATCGAGGAGTCGAGAACAGCGCTTAAACAGGATGTTGTTCAAGTGGCGTTGCTGCCGGTCTTGAAGAAGAACTGCAGAAACCGTCTTTCCAAGGCCCAGACACTCAGCGAGAAGGAACTGGAAGTTCTCCGGTGGGCGCGAGCGGGCAAGACGGTGTGGGAAATCAGCATGATCCGCAACGTGTCCGAAGCCACGGTGAAGTTTCACCTGCGCAACATCTATCACAAGCTGGGTGTGAGCAACCGGGCTCACGCGGTGGGCGAGGCCGTCAACCGCGGCCTCGTCTAGTGGCCCGTTTCAGTGGTAGGACGGCAGGGCGAAGCGGTTCTGGCTCTGCAGCAGGGAAATGGCTGGCAGTTCGCTTGGCTGCTCGGCAAGGTCGCGACGAATCGCGCTGATCACCCAGGTCAGTTGCTCGGCAGTGTGCAGTTGGGCATAGGAGATGCAGCGTTTCATCTGCTTGCCGTCGCGGTCGCGCAATGTCAGCAGCACACCGCCATCGGGACGTGGCTGGGTGGTGACTTCGTAGTTGGAGAATACAGAAGAGAATTTTTCCTGGATCAGGTCCATGTCGATCGACTCCGTCAGCGAGTTAGTGGCTAGGCATGGAGTCATGGTTGCAGTGATTGTGCCAGCATCCTTGATTTTAAAAATCCATATAAATCAATTGGTTAGCGTTATTTTGGAATCGTGGCGTCGTGCAAAATGCAAGATTGGCTATCGTGCATCCTGCATTTTGCCCAGCGGTGGCCGATGGCGGTCCTGATCAGCGCGAGGATACAAAACTTTGCAAAACCTTCATGTACAGCTTCGCCGGGGTTGCCGTATTTTCGAAGCGAGACGGGCCCCCGGTGAGGCTGCGAATTCCGGGGCTGCAACAAGGAAGGTTGGCGAGGTTGTCGGCCCGGACGACGTTCGCTCGATAATAATAAAAGACAGGATGTGACCCATGAACGTTCAACATGATGACGTGATCACCTGGGGCATGATGCTCCGCAAACTTCCCACTGTTGCCAAGGCGCTGCCGCGTGTCATTCGCGGGCTCAAGCTGTCCAAGGTGAAGACCCCCGACCAGCCCTGTGGGCTCGCCTGGAGTTTCGAGCAGGCGGTAGCCCGCAATCCCTCGGGCGCGGCACTGCTGTACGGCAACCGTTCCCTGAGCTACCAGCAGGCCAACCAGTGGGCCAACCGCATCGCCCACTACCTGCTCGGCCAGGGCATCGGCAAGGGCGATGTGGTGGGCATCCTCGTCGAGAACCGGATCGAGCTGCTGGTAACGATCCTGGCGGTCGCCAAGGTGGGCGGTGTCTGCGCGATGCTCAACACCTCCCAGACCCAGGGCGCACTGGTGCATAGCATCACCCTGGTGTCGCCGGTGGCGATGGTGGTCGGTGCGGAACTGCTCGGTGCCTATTCGGCCGTGAGCGATCAGGTCGACATCGATCCGGCCCGGCACTACTTCGTGGCGGACCAGGACACCGACGTCGATCCGGGCGAGGCGCCCGCGGGCTGGATCAACCTGATGGGTGCCAGCCTCGGCCAGGACCAGACGAACCCGGCCACCAGCCAGCAGGTCTTCGCTGATGACCCGTGCTTCTATATCTATACCTCCGGGACCACTGGCCTGCCCAAGGCCGGGATTTTCCGCCATGGCCGCTGGATGAAGACCTACGCCAGCTTCGGCCTGATCGCTCTCGACATGGGCCCGCAGGATGTCCTTTATTGCACCCTGCCGCTGTATCACGCCACCGGCCTGTGCGTGTGCTGGGGATCGGCGATCGCCGGGGCTTCGGGATTCGCTTTCCGGCGCAAGTTCAGCGCCAGCCAGTTCTGGGAGGAGGCGCGGCGCTTCAATGCCACGACCCTGGGCTATGTGGGCGAGCTGTGCCGCTACCTGCTGGACCAGCCGCCGAGCCCCGCGGACCGGGACAACAAGGTGACGAAGATGATTGGCAACGGCCTGCGTCCCAGCGTCTGGCGGGAGTTCAAGCAGCGTTTCGACATCGATCACATCAGCGAATTCTACGCCGCCAGCGATGGCAACATCGGTTTCACCAACGCGCTCAACTTCAACAACACCATCGGCTTCTCGCTGATGTCCTGGGCCCTGGTGGAGTACGCCCCGGATTGCGGCACGCCATTGCGCGATGCCAACGGCTTCATGCGCAAGGTGCCCAAGGGAGGGCAGGGCCTGTTGCTGGCCCGGATCGACGACAAGGCGCCGCTGGATGGCTACACCGAATCGGCCAAGACCCAGAAGGTCGTGTTGTGCGACGTGTTCGAAAAGGGCGACCGCTACTTCAATACCGGCGACCTGCTGCGCGACATCGGCTTCGGGCATGCCCAGTTCGTCGACCGCCTGGGTGACTCCTACCGCTGGAAGGGCGAGAACGTCTCGACAACCGAAGTGGAAAACATCCTGCTGCAGCATCCGCACATCGCCGAGGTGGTGGCCTATGGGGTGGAAATCAACAACACCAACGGTCGCGCCGGAATGGCGGCGATTACCCCGGCCGAATCGTTGGCGACCCTGGATTTTACCGAGCTGCTGAGTTTTGCTCGCCAGCAGATGCCGACCTATGCGATCCCGCTGTTCCTGCGCGTGAAGCTGAAGATGGAAACCACCGGCACGTTCAAGTACCAGAAGGGCCGGCTCCGCGACGAAGCCTTCGATCCCGGCAAGGTCGGCGAGGATCCGATCTATGCCTGGCTGCCGGGGTCCGATACGTATGTGCAGGTGACCGGGCAGATACATGAGGAAATCCATGCAGGCAAGTTCCGTTATTGATTCTGGCTATGGAAGCGCTTGAAAAATAAGGCATGACAGGGAAACTCAAGCCCGAGAAACTGGCTCCATAGATCACCAGTTTCTCGTTGAGCCACAGGGAGTCCGAAATGTCCGATCAAGCCCGCCAAATGACCGAAGAAGAAGCCGCCGAGTTTGCCGAGCAGGTATTCGACGTGGCCCGCAAGGGCGACGCCGCGATGCTGGCCGCGCTGTTGAGCAGCGGCCTGCCGGTCAACCTGCGCAACCACAAGGGCGATACCCTGCTGATGCTCGCCAGCTACTACGGCCACGTCGATGCGGTCCGGGTGTTGCTCGAGCACAAGGCCGATCCGGAGATTCGCAATGCCAACGGCCAGAGCCCGATCGCCGGTGCCGCCTTCAAGGGCGACCTGCCGATGGTCAAGCTGCTGGTCGAAGGGGGCGCACAGGTCGAGGGCGCTTCGGCGGACGGCCGCACGGCGTTGATGATGGCGGCGATGTTCAACCGCACCACGATCGTCGAGTACCTGCTTGGCCAGGGTGCCGATCCGCAGGCAACGGATGCCAACGGTGTCACGGCACTGGCGGCAGCCCAGACCATGGGCGCGGTGGATACCGCCGCGCAACTGCAACAGCTCCAGGCGTGAAGTCGCCGACGCCGTGCAGGTCCGGTACCTGCGCGGCGCCGGCATTTGCGCTATCCTTCGCGCCCCGAACAGCCCCAGGTCGCAGGATCCCCCATGAAAACCGCCCTTATCGAACTCATCACCAAAATCAGCTCCGGCTGCATGGGCGAAGCCGAGATCCAGCAGATTGCCGACGAGGCTGCCCAGGCGTATGCCGACGAGGCCGGCTTTCTGGCGGCCAACCCGGACATCAACTATGACGACAGCTTCCCGATCCCGTTGGGTGAGTGGGTCGTGGTCGGCAGCCTGCCGGAGACGGTCCTGTTCCAGGCCGATACCTACATGGACCTGTTCGCGCAGATCGTTGCGTCGTTCGGCAAGGACGTACCGTTCAATATCAAGCCCAAGCAACTGGCCAAGGTCGAGCCGCTGACGGCGCTGAACCGGATCCAGATCCAGCTCTCGAGCATGAACCCGGAGATGGGCGGCTACGTGCTGCTCAATTTCAGCCAACTGCTGGATGACGAGCTGCAGGCCGTGCTGGTCTATGGCAACGAGCTGGCGCGGGTCCTGGAGTTGTGCGAGCAGGTCGGCATCGCTGCCGCGCCGTCCCTGGAAGCCCTGCGGGTCGCGCTGCACGTCTGAGGCCGGTAATGGAAGGAACCCTGGCCGTGGCCGGCTATCCTAGATAGGGCCAGTCCTCACTCGGGAGCAGCACCATGGGTTCCACCTTCAACGGCTTTATCGGCCTGATCATCCTTGCGCTGGATATCTGGGCCATTCTCAACGTACTGAAAAGCGGTGCCGAAACCGGGATGAAAATCCTCTGGGTATTGCTGATCGCGCTGTTGCCGGTCCTGGGCCTGATCATCTGGGCGATTGCCGGACCGCGGGGCGACGTGCGGGTCTAGTCACGACGCTCCGAAAGTCATGAACGAGGCCTGCCAGAGCGGTGCAATGCGTTTTGGCAGGCTGCCTTTTTTGTGTATCAAAACATGCGCCGGACGAAATTTTCACATTCCGTCTAAGACAATTCCTGCGTCTGATTTAGCCCTGTCATACTTCAAATCTTTGTTCTACAAAGATTTTTCGCCTTGGCGAGGGCAGATTTCAACGGCTAATCACGATACATGGGTGGTAAACCATCGATGATCGTGCAACATTTGCCGGCTTCGCGCCTCTCTCGTGGTGAATCGAGGGCAGGACGCCGCTGAAACCGACTTTTCAACTTGAATCCAACGAGTCCTCAATCGACATGGCAAACCCGGACGCCCTGAGCACGCAGCGCCCCTCAACGCGCCTGCCGCAACCGTCAGTCAAGTCTCATCTGGCTTACACCCTGTTGTGTGCATTGATCATGATGGTGATGTTCACCCTGTTGCGGGTGGCATTGCTGGTCTACAACCGCGAGATGATCCTCGATACGCCGGCCTCGACCTTCCTCGAGGCGTTCGGCAACGGCCTGCGCTTCGACATCCGTATCGTGGTCTACTTCCTCGTGCCGCTGACGCTGGCGTTTCTCAGTGCCCGGGCCATGGCTGCGCGTGGATTCTTCCGCGTCTGGTTGACGGTGACGTCGAGCCTGGCGCTGTTCTTCGGCCTGATGGAGATGGACTTCTATCGCGAGTTTCACCAGCGCCTCAACGGCCTGGTGTTCCAGTACGTGAAGGAAGATCCGAAAACCGTGATGAGCATGCTCTGGTACGGTTTCCCGGTGGTCCGCTACCTGCTGGCCTGGGCCGTGGGCACCGTGGTGCTGAGCCTGCTGTTCCGTGGCGCCGACCGGATCACCCGTCCCCGTGCCGGCTACACCGCGAGTGCGGGCAGCCGCGCCGTCGCGCCCTGGTATGCCCGTACCGTGCTGTTCGTGGTGCTGCTGCTGATCTGCGTCGTCGCCGTTCGCGGCACCCTGCGCCAGGGGCCGCCGCTGCGTTGGGGTGATGCCTATACCACCAACTCGAACTTCGCCAACCAGCTGGGTCTCAATGGTTCGCTGACGCTGATCGCGGCCGCGCAGAGCCGCCTGTCCGATGACCGCAACAACATCTGGAAGGCCACCCTGCCACAGCCACTGGCCCAGCAGACCGTGCGTGACATGCTGCTGACCGCCAACGACAAGCTGGTCGACAGCGATATCGCCGCGATCCGCCGCGACACCACGCCACCGGCTGAAAACACCCTGCCGATCAAGAACGTGGTGGTGATCCTGATGGAGAGCTTCGCCGGTCACTCGGTCGGCGCCCTCGGTCGTCCCGGCAATATCACTCCGTACTTCGACAAGCTGTCCAAGGAAGGCCTGTTGTTCGAGCGGTTCTTCTCCAACGGTACCCACACCCACCAGGGCATGTTCGCCACCATGGCGTGCTTCCCGAACCTGCCTGGCTTCGAGTACCTGATGCAGACGCCGGAAGGCAGCCACAAGCTGTCCGGCCTGCCGCAACTGCTCAGCGCCCGCAAGTATGACGACGTGTATGTCTACAACGGCGACTTCGCCTGGGACAACCAGTCGGGCTTCTTCGGCAGCCAGGGCATGACCACCTTCATCGGCCGTAACGACTTCGTCAACCCGGTGTTCTCCGACCCGACCTGGGGTGTGTCGGACCAGGACATGTTCAACCGCAGCCTGGAGGAGCTCAAGGCTCGCGAAGCGACTGGCAAACCGTTCTATGCGCTGCTGCAGACGCTGTCCAACCACACGCCGTACGCGTTGCCGACGCCGCTGCCTGTTGCGCCGGTGACCGATCGTGGTCCGCTCAACGAACACCTGACCGCGATGCGCTACTCCGACTGGGCACTGGGCCAGTTCTTCGAGAAGGCCCGCCAGGAGCCCTACTTCAAGGACACCCTGTTCGTGGTTGTGGGTGACCATGGTTTCGGTAACGAGGAACAGATCACCGAAATGGACCTGGGACGTTTCAACGTACCGCTGCTGTTGATCGGCCCGGGCATCCAGGAGAAGTTCGGTGCACGTCGCGATACCGTCGGTACCCAGATCGACATCGTGCCGACCATCATGGGTCGCCTGGGGGGCGAGTTCCGCCAGCAGTGCTGGGGACGTGACCTGCTCAACCTGCCTGAGGGTGACCATGGTATCGGCATGATCAAACCGTCGGGCAACGAGCCGACCGTGGCACTCGTCACCGGTGACCGGGTCCTGGTTCAACCCAAGGATGTGCCAGCCCGACTCTGGAGCTACCACTTGGGCGCCAACCCGGGTGGCGAAGTGCTGCCCAACTCGCCGGACGAGGCCGAGCTGAAGCAAACACTCGGTTCGTTCATCCAGACCGCTACCAAGAGTCTGCTGGATAACACCGCAGGTGTCGCA
This sequence comes from Pseudomonas vanderleydeniana, assembly GCF_014268755.2. Taxonomy (NCBI): domain Bacteria; kingdom Pseudomonadati; phylum Pseudomonadota; class Gammaproteobacteria; order Pseudomonadales; family Pseudomonadaceae; genus Pseudomonas; species Pseudomonas vanderleydeniana. The sequence continues at coordinate 2,115,349 of NZ_CP077093.1, forward strand.
CCGAGCAAGTAACACCGTCCGGTGATCCGCGCAGCATGAAAAACGCCCCGAATCCGGGGCGTTTTTTTTGCCTGCAGGAGCGGCAGGAGAGTGGGCTTGCGCCGGGATCATATCCTGCCGAGCAATACCAGGATCAGCAGAATGACGAGTACCGTACCGATGACGCCCGACGGACCGTAACCCCAACTCCGGGAGTGCGGGAAGACTGGCAGACCACCGATCAGCAACAGAATCAGGATGACAATCAGAATAGTACCCATGGTGTTTTCCTTGTTGGTTATCCCGTCAGTACAAAGTTCGATTCATTGATCAACTAACGAACCGCCTTAACTTTCCGACTGGGCGGTTGACTGGAAAATTCAGTTTTTCTACCAAGGTATTTTTCCCGGCATTTATTCCGCGTATTTATTGCCGCTGGTGCACTTTCCCGTGGGCGCCGGTGGAACTTGCAGGCGACGCGACAGTCGTCCTCGGCCAGGACTTTGCCTCCAGTATTCAGCAATCTGATGGTGCATGGGCGGCTGATCTTCCTTCGCTACACTGCGGCTCAACTTCCTCGGAACGCACAAGGCATCCTCCTATGCAAAATCGCATCATGATCACTGGCGCCGGCTCTGGCCTGGGCCGCGAAATCGCCCTGCGCTGGGCGCGCGAAGGCTGGCGACTGGCCTTGTCCGATGTCAGCGAGGCCGGCCTGCAGGAAACCCTGGGCCTCGTGCGCGAGGCCGGTGGCGACGGTTTCACCCAGCGTTGCGATGTGCGTGACTACAGCCAGTTGACGGCCCTGGCCCAGGCCTGCGAGGTCAAGTTCGGTGGCATCGATGTGATCGTCAACAACGCGGGCGTAGCCTCCGGAGGCTTCTTCAGCGAGCTGTCCCTGGAGGACTGGGAGTGGCAGATCGCGATCAACCTGATGGGTGTGGTCAAGGGCTGCAAGGCCTTCCTGCCGCTGCTGGAGCAGAGCAAGGGCAAGATCATCAATATCGCGTCCATGGCCGCCTTGATGCAGGGGCCGGCGATGAGCAACTACAACGTTGCCAAGGCTGGGGTGGTGGCCTTGTCCGAGAGCCTGCTGATCGAGCTGGCGCAAGAAGAGATTGGCGTGCACGTGGTTTGCCCGTCGTTTTTCCAGACCAACCTGCTGGACTCTTTCCGCGGCCCGACTCCCGCCATGAAGGCCCAGGTCGGCAAGTTGCTGGAGAGCTCGCCGATTACCGCCAGCGATATTGCCGACTACATCTACCAGCGTGTCGCCGAGGGCGAGTTCATGATCCTGCCCCACGAGCAGGGGCGCATGGCCTGGGCCCTCAAGCAGAAGAATCCGCAGTTGCTCTATGACGAAATGACCGTGATGGCCAACAAAATGCGGGCCAAGGCCCGGCAGTCCAGCCAATAAGCTGGCGGAGCGCCCCGGCTGGAATCGCTACGGCGAAAAGTCCTATGGGGCGCAGTATGAAATCTGATTCTGTAGGGCGAATCGGCCGTGTCGGTAAGGGCCGGCTGATTTGCCGCTACCGCATTGAAGGGGCCGATCCGGCGGGGCAGTCTTGGGCACTCATAAACCCTTGAGGATGAGTGCCATGCTTGTATTGAGCCGTGTCGTGGGCGAGAAGATTTCCATCGGCGACAACATCACCGTGCGGATTCTCGCGGTCAATGGCAATCACGTACGCTTTGGCGTGGAAGCGCCGAAGAACGTCAACGTCCACCGTGCCGAGATCTATCGCCGGATCCTGACGAAGGTCGACCCCGTCCGCGATCCGGTGGCGCAGAGCTAGAACCTTCGCCTCAGTCGAAGAACTCCTTGGGCACCGCATGCTTGGGCACCAGCTGGCACTGCTGGCTTTCCAGGTCGAAGAAGATCACCGCCTGGCCCTTGCTCAACGCCTGCCGGACCCTGAGCACGCGAGTCTCCTGGGGCGTGTCGTCGCCGTTGTCGGTGCCATCGCGGCTGACGAAGTCCTCGATCAGCCGGGTCAGGGTGTCGGGTTCGAGTTGGTCGTGGGGAATCAGCATGAACGGTTCTCTTCGGGAATCGGCGTGATGCTACTGCGACTTGCCGGGCGCGGCTACCGCTAATCGGTCGGCAGCCGCGTTTCCCCTTAGTCCGCTGGGGTGCGCTGGCCGATCAGGCTGTCCACCGTCGGCACCCGGGTGTCGCTTTCCATCTGTGTCTCGTGTTCCAGCTGCCGGCTGAAGCGGTCGAGGGAACCGCTGGCTGGTTGCGCATCGCTGGCGAACACCGGCGGGCTCAGCAGGTAGGCGCCGAGCAGGCGGCTCAGGGCCGCGAGGCTGTCGATATGGGTACGTTCATAACCGTGGGTGGCGTCGCAGCCGAAGGCCAGCAGTGCCATGCGGCTGTCGTGCCCGGCGGTCGCTGCCGAATGGGCATCGCTGAAGTAGTAGCGGAACAGGTCACGGCGTACCGGCAGCTCGTGGGTCGTCGCCAGGTTCAGCAGATGACGTGACAGGTGGTAGTCGTAGGGGCCGCCGGAGTCCTGCATGGCCACGCTGACCGCGTGTTCGTTCGAGTGCTGGCCGGGGGCGACCGGGGCGATATCGATGCCGACGAACTCGCTGACATCCCAAGGCAGGGCGGCCGCTGCGCCACTGCCGATCTCCTCGGTGATGGTGAACAGCGGGTGGCAGTCGATCAGCGGTTGCACACCGCTTTCGACGATGGCCTTGAGCGCGGTGAGCAGGGCTGCCACGCCGGCCTTGTCGTCCAGGTGGCGGGCGCTGATATGGCCGCTTTCGGTGAACTCCGGCAGTGGGTCGAAGGCAACGAAGTCGCCGATGCCGATGCCCAGCGAGTCGCAGTCGGCCCGGGTTGCGCAGTAGGCGTCCAGGCGCAGTTCGACGTGATCCCAGCTGACCGGCAACTCGTCCACGGCGGTGTTGAAGGCGTGCCCGGACGCCATCAACGGGAGCACGCTGCCGCGAATCACTCCGGTATCGGTGAACAGGCTAACCCGGCTGCCCTCGGCGAAACGGCTGGACCAGCAACCGACCGGGGCCAGGCTCAGCCGGCCATTGTCCTTGATCGCCCGCACGGCGGCACCGATGGTGTCCAGGTGGGCCGAGACGGCGCGGTCGGGGCTGCTCTGGCGACCCTTGAGGGTGGCGCGGATGGTGCCGCGGCGGGTCAGTTCGAAGGGAATGCCGAGCTCTTCCAGGCGTTCGGCGACATAACGCACGATGGTGTCGGTGAAGCCGGTCGGGCTGGGAATGGCGAGCATTTCCAGCAGTACCCGTTGCAGGTAGTCGAGGTCGGGCTGGGGGAGTGGGGTGGTCATGGCTACTCCTGTTCCGGTGGGAGGGGGAACCGTTGTGGGAGCCGGCTTGCTGGCGATAGCGGTGCGTCAGTCGACAGGGGGGCGACTGTCAGATCGTCATCGCCAGCCAGCCGGTTCCACAGGTCAAGGCTCAGGCATTGAATGGGTCATTGCGCCGGCCGGCTATGGGGAAACAACAGGTCGATGAAACGTTCGGCGGTCGGCTGCGGTTCGTGGTTGGCCAGCCCGCAACGCTCGTTGGCCTCGATGAACACGTATTCCGGCCGGTCCGCCGCAGGCACCATGAGGTCCAGCCCGACCACCGGGATATCCAGTGCTCGCGCCGCCCGTACGGCGGCCTCGGCCAGTTCCGGGTGGAGGATGGCCGTCACGTCCTCCAGGCTGCCGCCGGTGTGCAGGTTGGCGGTCCGTCGCACGGCCAGTTGTTCGCCCTGGGCCAGGACCGTGTTGTAGTCATACCCGGCGGCATGCAGGGTGCGCTGGGTTTCCGCATCGAGGGGAATCCGGCTCTCGCCCCCGGTGGCCGCCTGGCGTCGGCGGCTCTGGGCCTCGATCAGCGCCCCGATGCTGTGCTGGCCGTCACCGATCACCTGGGCCGGGTGGCGCACGGCGGCGGCGACCACCTGGAAACCGATCACCACGATGCGCAGGTCCAGACCTTCGTGGAAGCTTTCCAGCAGCACCCGGCTGTCGAAGGCGCGTGCGGCCTCGATGGCCTGTTCGACTTCGGCGGCGCTGCGCAGGTCGACTGCCACGCCCTGGCCCTGTTCGCCGTCCAGGGGCTTGACCACTACCCGGCGGTGCGTTCGCAGGAACGCCTTGTTGTCCTCGGCGTCGGCGGCACGCTGTTGCTGCGGTACGTTGAGGCCGGCGTCACGCAGGACCCGGTGGGTCAGGCTCTTGTCCTGGCACAGGGTCATGCTGATGGCACTGGTCAGGTCGGTCAGCGACTCGCGGCAGCGCACCCGGCGCCCGCCGTGGCTGAGGGTGAACATGCCGGCGGCGGCGTCGTCGACCTGCACGTCGATACCGCGGCGGTGGGCTTCCTCGACCAGTATCCGGGCGTAGGGATTGAACTCGGCTTCCGGGCCCGGGCCGAGGAACAGCGGCTGGTTGATGCCATTCTTGCGCTTGATGGCAAAGGTACTGAGGGTGCGAAAGCCGAGCTTGGCGTAGAGGCTCTTGGCCTGGCGATTGTCATGCAGCACCGACAGGTCGAGGTGGCTCAGGCCACGGCTCATGAAATGCTCGACCAGGTGCCGTACCAGCACCTCGCCGACGCCCGGCCGGCTGCACTGCGGGTCGACTGCCAGGCACCAGAGGCTGCAGCCATGCTCCGGATCGTGGAACGCCTTGCGATGGTTGAGGCCCATGACGCTGCCGATCAGTGCCCCGCTGTCCTCGTCCTCCGCCAGCCAGTACACCGGTCCGCCCTCATGGCGCGGGGTCAACAGCTGCGGATCGATCGGCAGCATGCCCCGGGCGAGGTAGAGCTGGTTGATCGCCTGCCAGTCCTCGGGGCTCTGCGCCCGGCGAATACGGAACCCGCGAAACACCCGGGTGGCCGGACGGTAGTCGCTGAACCACAGACGCAGGGTGTCCGAGGGGTCGAGGAACAACTGCTGCGGCGCCTGGGCCAGCACCTGCTGGGGAGCGGCGACATACAAGGCAATATCCCGCTCGCCGGCCTGTTCGTTGAGCAGTTCTTCGGCCAGTGCGGCCGGATCGGCGAAGGTGTGGCCGACCAGCAGCCGGCCCCAGCCGCAGTGCACGGCCACCGGCGCCGCGGCCGGCTCGCTGCCGTCCTCGGCCAGGCGTGCCTGCAGGCGTTCGTAGGAGGGCGGCTGGCCGCGCAGCAGGCGTTGGCTGTAGGTCGTGGCGTGAGCTTTCATCCGATCAGATCCCTTGTTCGCTGAGCCACAGGTTCAGGGCCGCCAGTTGCCACAGCTTGGAGCCGCGCAACGGAGTGAGCTGACCCTGTGGGTCGGTCAGCAGGCGGTCGAGCATCGCCGGGTTGAACAGGCCGCGGTCCTGGCTCGGGTCGAGCAGCAGTTCGCGGACCCATTCCAGCGTGTCGCCCTGCAGGTGCTTGAGGCCGGGAACGGGGAAGTAGCCCTTCTTGCGGTCGATGACCTCGCTGGGGATCACCAGGCGGGCCGCTTCCTTGAGCACCTGCTTGCCGCCGTCCGGCAGCTTGAAGCGCGCCGGGATACGTGCCGACAGTTCCACCAGGCGGTAGTCGAGAAACGGTGTGCGCGCTTCCAGGCCCCAGGCCATGGTCATGTTGTCCACCCGCTTGACCGGGTCGTCCACCAGCATCACCGTGCTGTCCAGGCGCAGGGCCTTGTCCACCGCGGCGCTGGCACCGGGGCGGGCGAAATGCTCGCGAACGAAATCACCTGCCGCATCCTCGGCGACCAGCCAGGCCGGCTGTACCGTGGCGGCGTAGTCGTCGTAGCTGCGATCGAAGAACGCTTCGCGATAGGCCGCCCACGGATCGCTGGCTCCATCCACCTGCGGGTACCAGTGGTAGCCGGCGAACAGTTCGTCGGCGCCCTGGCCGCTCTGCACCACCTTGCAGTGCTTGGCGACCTCGCGCGACAGCAGGTAGAAGGCGATGCAGTCGTGGCTGACCATCGGCTCGCTCATGGCACGGAAGGCCGCGGGCAACTGCTCGATGATTTCCCGCTCGTCGATGCGCAACTGGTGGTGGCGGGTGCCGTAGTGGCGGGCGATCAGGTCCGAGTACTGGAACTCGTCGCCGCGCTCGCCACCGGCGTCCTGGAAGCCGATGGAAAAGGTCGACAGTTGTTCGACCCCGACCTCGCGCAGCAGCCCGACCAGCAGGCTCGAGTCCACGCCGCCGGAGAGCAATACGCCGACATCCACGGCCGCCCGTTGGCGGATGGCCACGGCTTCGCGGGTGCTGGCGAGCACCCGGTCGCGCCAATCCTCCAGGCCCAGGTCGTGTTCATCGGCCTGCGGGCCGTAGTTCAGCGACCACCAGGTCTGTTGTTCGCTGTGGCCATTGGCATCGATGCGCAGCCAGGTCGCCGGTGGCAGTTTCTCGACGCCGGCCAGCAGGGTACGAGGTGCCGGCACCACGGCGTGGAAGTTCAGGTAGTGGTTGAGGGCCACCGGGTCCAGCAGCGGGTTGATGTCGCCGCCCTTGAGCAACGCCGGCAGGCTCGAGGCGAAGCGCAGGCGCTTGGCGTCACGTGACAGGTACAGCGGCTTGACCCCGAGGCGGTCGCGGGCGATGAACAGGCGTTGCGCATCGCGCTCCCAGATCGCCAGGGCGAACATGCCGTTGAGCTTGGGCAGCAGGGCTTCGCGCCAGGCGTGGTAGCCCTTGAGCAGGACTTCGGTGTCGCCACCGGAGTAGAAGGTGTAGCCGAGCCGTTCCAGTTCCTGGCGCAGTTCGGGGAAGTTGTAGATGGCCCCGTTGAAGGCCAGTGACAGGCCCAGGTCGGGGTCGATCATCGGCTGCGCCGAGGCATCCGACAGGTCCATGATTTTCAGTCGACGATGACCGAGGGCAATCGGCCCCTGGCTATGGAAACCCCAGGCATCGGGGCCGCGGGGTGCCATGTGGTGGGTGATCCGCTCGAGGGCGGCCAGGTCCGCGGGGTGTCGATCGAAACGCAGTTCTCCAGCTATTCCGCACATAAGTCCTTACCGGTTATCCGTTGGGGAGGGTGACCCTGAAACTGACTCGCTGCGGACGGGGGAGTTTTATATCAATCCGTTATAAGCGGATGACCACGTAAGGTCACGGACGCAAAGTCCTGAATGAGGGCTCGGAATGGAAAGGGTGGCAGCGGGGTATGCGAAGGCGCTGAATTTCTGATCCAACTGACTGAGATAAAACAAGTTTTTCCGCCTTTCGACAGCGTTGGGCTTGGTACCTTGACCGTCCATGGATGATTGAGGAGGCATTGAAATGCCAGCCGTTACCCTACCTGTGCCACCGGTGATGAATGAGCACAGTGAAAATGAAGAGGTGCTTCGCACCCGTGCCCCCGACTGGTTGTTGCGGGCAAGCCCGGAGGCGATTGTGGAACTGCGCGAATACATGCGCAGAAGTCAGGTATTCAAGGACGAGCTGTCCGATGCACTCAAGGAGCTGAAACCAGTCAGGGCGTTCTGCGAGCCGTTGCTTGAGCAGGCGCTGCAGGAGCGATTCGGTGCGGGGCTGGACCTGCACAAGGACAGCCTGGCCGTGGCTGATCGTTGGCCCGACATACCGTCGCCTGTATCCCACCCCGTTCCCTATCCGATGACGTTCACCCAGCACGGTCTGCTGGATGCGGCGCTGCAGAACTTCGCGCCGGGCGAACAGCTGCCACCGGAGTCGCACATCCGCTTCTCCGGCTCCGCGAAGCCGGCGTTGACTCCACAGGTCTTTGTCGACCTGGTGCGCGAACTGGATCTGGGCCGACGTTACCAGCATCATCTGTGCAAGCTCTTTCACCTGGTGCAGGAGCCCGGCGGGGAGCCGGACAGCGAAGGTGCCAGGATCGCGTTCGCCATGCAGCAGCAAGGCAAGGCAGACATGCTGGTCGATGCCTGCATCGCCCGGATGAAAAGGGAGCTGGACGAGAATGTCCACGCCCGGGTATGCCGGTTGATCGAGTCGAACGTCAGCCTTGATGAAGACGGGGCGCGGATCGAGGTCAACGAGTTGCAAATGCTCGGTGTGACGCTGTCGGGGGTGCGCCTGTTCACCCTGCACGACGGGCCGTCGGGCGGGGACCGTGGGTTGCTGGTTCATATCCCCAATGATCCGGTCAGCCGCTTCAGGTTCTATCCCTCGCTTGAGGTCTTTCGAAGCGAGTTGTGCGAGCGCCTCTGGCAGCCCTTCTACGAGGATTTTTTTTGTCGTCTGGTCGCTCAGTCCGAACTGCCGGTGTTTCTTTCGTCGTTGCGCCGTCGCCTGACCCGGGAGGGCGCGAAGCTTGGCGACAGACACGCCCACGCGCTGAATCGGCAGGCCGATCTGCAGTTGCGCCTGTTGCCGTCGCGCGAGGAGCTGTTTTCCCTGCTTCATCGCCAGCAATTGCTGCGCTTGCAGGAGGATGCCCGGACCGTTGCCGTACCGACCGAAGATGTCGACCAGGACGCCCGTAATGCCCGTTTCCAGGCCCGACTGGGGTTGGGCATGACCCTGCTGAACCTGGCGGCTTTCGCCAACCCCTGGTTGGGCCTGCTGATGATGGGAGTGGCAGTCGGGGAAATGCTGGCGGAGGTCTACGAGGGTTATCAGGACTGGCGTCGGGGCGATCATGACGAAGCCATTGCCCACCTGATGTCGGTGGCCGAGGATTTTGCGACGATGATTGCCCTGGGGGCTGCCGTGAAGGTGGGAGGGCAGTTGATCAAGGGAGTGTTTCCCCGGCAGTCGGCTTTCTTCGACGAGTTGGTGCCGGTGCGCTCGAGCGACGGAAACTATCGGCTCTGGCAGGCCAGCCTGGAGCCTTATGCCCATGACGAAGCCTTTGTCGCGGCACAGGAGCCGGATAGTCAGGGCTTCTACCCTGGTACGCTCGATGATGGACATCGTTATCTGGATATCGCCGGCCGACCTTACCGGGCCTATCGGGATGAAGCCCTCGATGCCTGGCGCCTGCGTCACCCTGGTCGGTCGTCGGCCTACGAACCGCTGCTGGAACACAATGGCGCGGGTGCCTGGCGCCTGGTCCATGAGTGGCCATTGAGCTGGCAGTCTCCGACCTATCTGTTGCGCCGCCTGGGGCCCGAGGCAGCCTGTCTGGAGGAGGTGGATCTTCAGCGGATCGTGTCGATCCACCGTCTCGATGCGCCGTTGCTGCGGCGCCTGCACATGAACAGGCAGGAAATCCCGGCGACCCTGCTCGATTCGCTCCGGCGTTTCCGGCTGGACCGGGAGCTCGACTGGCTGATCGAGCCCGGCCAGGCGCCGGTCGCGCGACGCCTGCTGGACCTGAAACTGCAAATTCTGCCGGACCTGCCGGGTTGGCCCAGGGGCCGTACGATCCAGTTGCTGGATGGTGCGGACAAGCCGACTCATGAATATGGGGCCGACCTGACCTCACAACCGACAGCCTTCAAGGTCGCGGCCACGGATATCGAGGCACACGGTCTGCAGGCTCTGATCGACGTGCTCGAACCGCCGCACAGGCAAGCCATCCTGGGTGACGCAGTGAAGCCGGGCACTGAATTGCCTCGGCTTGAGCAGGCGTTGCAGCAGCATGTCCGTACGCATCGCCCGGCGTTGTTCGAGCGGGTCTACAGGCTGCGCTGGTTGTTGGATGACGGCTTGCCGGCGCAGGTGCGCCAAGGTTTTCCCCAGTTGCCGAGCAATGTACTGCGCGAGGTGGTCGCGCAATCCAGTGTCGATGTGAAGGACCGGTTACTGCTCGATTCGGGGCTGCCACTGCAACTGGTCGAAGACTTGACCGACGTTGCCCGGGAGGTGCGCATCAATCGGGCCCTGGAAGACGGCTTCCTGCAATCGGCCAGGAATCCCGATACCGCCCGGCTGCAGTTGCCCACGCTGGGGAGGATGCTGGGCTGGCCGACCGATCTGCGTATCGAGCTGCGCCAGGACAGCGTCAGCGGCCCACTGCTGGCCGAGCTGGGCGACCTCAAGCTGCCCAGGCGGAGGATTATGGTCAGGACCGAGGGCGGTTATCAGGCGTTCGATGCGGGCGGCAGGATGCTCGGCTCACGATCGACAGGGCACGACGCCTTGTGCGCGGCATTGCTTGAATCATTGAGTGTTGGCGAGCGCATGGCGATGGGAATCCGGCTGGGAGAGGAGGCCCAGTTGCACAAGATGTTGCTCAGCACGGCGCTGCCCCGTCCTCGTCGGGAGCTGGAGTCGACACTGGGTCTTGCGCCGAGGAAACCGAACTACGAACCGGCCTCGTGGCGCCGCATGGACCTGGCCGGCTGTACGCGTGCCAAGCGTGGTGGTGTCGAGGCGACACGCCGCGGATTGACTCGGCTGACCCGCTTGTACCCCGATCTGTGCGAGGCCGAAGCGCGCACCTTGCTGTTGCAACTGGGCGATGATTCGGCACTGGTGCGTAACCGGATCCGCTCGCTGGAGTTGGAGCTGGAGTTGTTGCGCTCGATACTGAGCAGTTGGTACGGCCGGTCGTTCGAGCAACGAGGGCAGTCCATCTGGCTCGGGGGTATGCAGGAGGGCCGCATGCAGGCTTCGCAGATTCTCGAGCGCTGCTGGCGGCGGCAAACTCCCAGGACCTATGACAATGATGGCGTGGTGATCGGTCATGGTCTGAGCCTGGAAGGCCTGCGGGTGGTCAGCCTGCCCGATCTGCCCAGCTCGATCGGTTTCGAGCATGTCACCGAACTGTCGCTCAAGAGCATGGACCTGAGCGTCATTCCCGGCAACTTCCTGAGGCTCTTTCCCAAGCTGCGCAAGCTGGACCTGGCCAACAACCGGCTGCGTAGCCTGCCGGCGGCGATTGCGGAAATGGACGAGCTTCGCGAACTGCACCTGCAGGAGAATCGGATCGTACTCGATCGGGAGGCGGTGGCCCAGCTCTCCACCTTGCACCAGTTGGAAGTGCTCAACCTCAACGGCAACTCGGATGTTCGCCTGCTGGATGTCGGGCGGATGCCGCATCTGCGCCGACTGTTCCTGCGTGGCACGGGTATCGACCATTTGCCGGAGGGGCTGTTGACCCGTACCAGTCTGTCCGCAGCGGACTTGCGTGGCAACCTGATCCAGCAACTGCCCGCCGCGCTCTACGACGCACCGTCGCCGATCACCCGGCGGATCGTCCTGCGCCACAACCCGCTGGCGCCTGCCAACCAGAGTCCGCTGGCGGCCTATCGTCTGCGTACCGGTATCACCTTCGGCATACCCGAGGCGGAGTTGGCGCTCGACGAGTACAGTTCACGTCGGCGCTGGCTGGCGGATATCGAGGGGGAAGGGCGTGCCCAGCTGCAGTCACTGTGGCAGGGGCTGTGGCACGAGCCGGGAAGCCAGGAGCTGTTCGATCTGCTGGGACGCCTGGGGGGGAGCGCGGACTACATGAAGACCCGCAGCGACCTGACACGGCGGGTCTGGGTGGTGCTCGCGGCAGCGGGCGAGAACGGTGCGCTGCGCCGGGAACTGTTCGACCTGGCTGCCAATCCGTTGACCTGTGTCGACAGTGCGGCACAAAGCTTCAGTCATCTGGAGGTCCGGGTCTTGCTGGCCAAGGCTCGTGCACTGGCGATAGAAGGCGATGAACCGGTCCAGTTGCTGAAGTTGGCGCGGGGCCTGTTCCGACTGGAGCAGATCGATGGGATCGCCCGCAACCATGTCCGGGCACTGGCCGAAAACCCCGAGGTGCCCTCGTCGAGAGCGGTCGACGAGATCGAAGTGAACCTGGCCTACCGGGTCGGCCTGGCGCGATTGATGTACCTGCCCGGGCAGCCGAGGGAAATGATGTTCAGGTCCATTGCCCATGTCACCGAGGAGCAGATCCAGGCCGCGCATGTACGCATCCTGCAGGCCGAGCAGACGCCGAACCTGACCGCCTTCATCGCCGGGCGCGACTTCTGGATCGACTACCTGAAAAGGAAATACCCACGGGATTTCTCCCGGTTCAACCAGCCCTTCCACGACCAGGAAGAGCAATTGCTCAGGGAATCACCCACCATGCACAGCGAGCGCTACTTCCGGCACCTGTCGAGCCTGATGGACAGCCACAGGGCCGAGGAACAGATGTTTCTCACCAGCCTGACCCGTCAGGAAATGTACGAGCATCCCGCGCCGTTGCCCGGTACCTGATCAGGAACCGGGGCGCGACTTGCCACGTGTCAGCTCGCGCCAGGCGAAGCGGCTCGGGTGGCAGGCCTCGGCGACGGCTCGCGGCAGAGGCAGGGGCTCATTGTCCAGCCAGGCGGCGAGCAGCTCACCTGACAGCGGCGCGGTGATCAGTCCCCGTGAGCCATGGCCGCTGTTGACATACAGGCCCTCCAGCCAGGGGCAGGCCTGCTGCGGTATCTGGCGGGCGTCCTTGGCCAGTACCGCATAGGTCTGGGCGAACGCTGCGGCGTCGGCCAGCGGGCCGATGATCGGCAGGTAGTCCGGGCTGGTGCAGCGATAGGCGGCGCGACCCTGCAGTCGTTCGGGATCCTGCGTTGCGACCTGCAGGCGCTCGGCCAGGTCGGGTGAGATTTCCTGCAGCAGTTCCAGATTGCCGAGGTGTTCCGTCGTGGTCGGGAGCAGGTCCTCGCTGTTGAAGGCGAAGCTGGCGCCCAGGGTATGTTCGCCGAGACGTGCCGGAGCGACATAGCCTTCGGCGCAGACCACGGTGTGCAGGGCGCTGCTGTCTGCAGTCTGTGCCAGGCGGGTGATCTGTCCGCGAATGCGCTTGAGTGGCAGTTGTGCGGTCGCCGCAAAACGCTTCACTTCGGCTGCCGTGGCGAGGATCGCTACCGGGGCGCTGCCGAGCAGGGTACTGGCGTCCCAGGCCTGCCACTGGCCGTCGACCCGGCGCAGTTCGAGGGCCTCGCTGTGGGGGCGTACGTCGATGTTCGGGTGGCGGGCCTGCCAGGCGCACAGCGCTGGTGGATGCACCCACCCACCTTCGGGGAAGAACAGCCCACCCTGCTTGAGGGCGATACCGGCCAGGGCCTCCGCTTCCGGGCGCTCCAGCACGTGCAACAGGTCGGGGCTGAAGGCGGCGGCCAATTGCGCCTGGCGTGCGGCTTCCTTCTCGTCGAAGGCCAGTTGCAGGACACCACAACCGTCCCAGTCCAGGCCCCTGTGCAGGCGTTCGAGCAGGCGTCGGGTATGGCCGAATCCGCTGAGGATCAGTTGCGACAATGCCGTACCGTGGGCTGACAGCTTGAGGTACAGCACGCCCTGGGGATTGCCCGAGGCTTCCCGGGCGAGGGCTTCATGGCGCTCCAGCAGGGTCACCTGCCAGCCACGGGCGGCCAGGCTGGCGGCGCTGGCGCAACCGGCCAGGCCGCCACCGATCACCAGGACCCGACGTACCTCGACCCGCTGGCCGGGGTAGGCGAACCAGGGCCGTGCTGGCGCAGGCACCGGGACCTCCTCCGGCCAGCCGATGAATTCACCGCGCAGGATCTCCCACTTGTGGCCGATGCCCGGCGTGCGTTTCATCTTGAAGCCGGCGGCGTTCAGCGAGCGGCGGACCCAGCCGGTGCTGGTGAAGGTGCTGATGGTCGCGCTGGGGGCCGCCAGGCGGGCCAGTTCGGCGAACAGTTCCGGCGTCCACATCTCAGGGTTTTTCGCCGGCGCAAAACCGTCGAGGAACCAGGCGTCGACCCGGGCCTCCAGTTGTGGCAACTGTTCCAGTGCGTCGCCGACCAGCAGCGTCAGGCTGACCCGACCGTTATCCAGCAGCAGGCGCTGGAAACCCGGGTGGATTGCCACGTACTGTTCGAGCAGGGCGCTGGCGAAGGGCGCCAGTTCCGGCCAGAGCGCCAGGGCACGCTGCAGGTCGGCGTGGCTCAGCGGGTATTTCTCCACGCTGACGAAATGCAGCCGTGCGTCCTTTGGCGCATGCTGTTCGAACAACTGCCAGGCGCAGAGGAAATTCAGCCCGGTGCCGAATCCGGTTTCACCGATCACCAGCCGGCCATTGGCTGGCAGAGCCTCGAAGCGCTCCTTCAGGCGGTTCTGTTCGATGAAAACATAGCGGGTTTCCTCCAGGCCCGAGCCATCGGAAAAGTACACGTCATCGAACACCCGGGAGCGGGGCAGTCCCTGGTCATCCCAGTCGATCTGGGCGTGCGGTGGTACGCGGTTCATGGAGCAACTCATCGGCAAACAGTCGGCCATTCTAGCCGATTGCCCGGTGTCGGATTGATCCATGACAAATGTCGGGGACTTCATCGCCCACGGCGTGGTCCGATCCGTTAACCTTGGGTCATTCTGGAAGGAGCCATCCATGTTCGAATCCGCTGAAATCGGTCACGCCATCGACAAAGACACCTTCGAGGCCGAAGTGCCCGCGCTGCGTGAGGCGCTGCTCGAAGCCCAGTTCGAATTGCAGCAGCAGAAGCGTTTTCCGGTGATCGTGCTGATCAACGGCATCGAGGGCGCCGGCAAGGGCGAGACGGTCAAGCTGCTCAACGAATGGATGGACCCGCGCCTGATCGAGGTGCGCACCTTCGACCAGCAGAGCGACGAGGAGTTGGCCCATCCACCGGCCTGGCGCTACTGGCGCATGCTGCCGGCCAAGGGGCGGATGGGCGTGTTCTTTGGCAACTGGTACAGCCAGATGCTGCAGGGGCGGGTCCACGGGCTGTTCAAGGACGCGGTGCTGGACCAGGCGATTGCCGGTGCCGAGCGTCTGGAGAAGATGCTCTGCGACGAAGGCGCGCTGATCTTCAAGTTCTGGTTCCACCTTTCCAAGAAGCAGATGAAGGCCCGGCTCAAGGCCTTGCAGGACGACCCGCTGCACAGTTGGCGGATCAGTCCGCTGGACTGGCAGCAGTCGCAGACCTACGACACCTTCGTGCATTTCGGCGAGCGGGTACTGCGTCGAACCAGTCGCGACTACGCGCCGTGGCATGTGATCGAGGGCGTCGATCCGCACTATCGTAGTCTCACCGTGGGCAAGATCCTGCTCGAGGGCCTGCAGGCCGCCCTGAAGAAATCCCGTTCCCAGTCGTCGCCGGGGCACGTTGCGCCGCTGCCGTCGGCCGTCGACCAGATGAGCCTGCTCGACAGCCTGGACATGAGCCTGGCGCTGGACAAGGCCGACTACGAGGAACAACTGATCACCGAACAGGCGCGCCTGTCGGGCCTGATGCGCGACAAGCGCATGCGCAAGCACGCCCTGGTCGCCGTCTTCGAGGGCAACGACGCGGCGGGCAAGGGCGGGGCGATCCGGCGCCTGGCCGCCGCCCTCGACCCGCGCCAGTACAGCATCGTGCCGATTGCCGCACCCACCGAGGACGAGCGTGCCCAGCCCTACCTGTGGCGCTTCTGGCGGCAGATCCCGGCGCGTGGCAAGTTCACCGTGTTCGACCGTTCCTGGTACGGCCGGGTGCTGGTGGAGCGGGTCGAGGGCTTTTGCAGTACCGATGACTGGATGCGGGCCTACGGCGAGATCAACGACTTCGAGGAACAGTTGAGCGATGCCGGGGTGATCGTGGTCAAGTTCTGGCTGGCCATCGACAAGCAGACCCAGCTGGAGCGTTTCCAGCAGCGCGAGGACATCCCCTTCAAGCGCTTCAAGATCACCGAGGATGACTGGCGCAATCGGGAAAAGTGGGACCTCTACCGCACCGCGGTGGGCGACATGGTCGACCGCACCAGCACCGAGATTTCGCCCTGGACCCTGGTCGAGGCCAACGACAAGCGCTGGGCACGGGTCAAGGTCCTGCGCACGATCAACCAGGCGATCGAGGAGGCCTTCGCCAAGCGGGACAAGCACGAGAAGAAGGATAGGAAGAACAGGAAATCGAAGTAGGACGATGACGACGCATACGCCCAGTGAATGATTGTCGCAGTCCCGGATCAGTCGAGCCTATGCTCAGGCTTTCCTGGACCGAAATGACAATGAGGTGTCCCATGCGTGAAGTGGTGATCGTCGATAGCGTACGTACCGGCCTGGCCAAGTCGTTTCGCGGCAAGTTCAACCAGACCCGGCCCGACGCCATGGCCGCCCATTGCGTCAATGCCCTGCTGGCGCGCAACGGTATCGATCCGGCCAGTGTCGAGGACTGCATCGTCGGCGCCGGTTCCAACGAAGGCGCGCAGGGCTACAACATCGGGCGCAATGTGGCGGTACTGTCGCAGTTGGGGACCGGAACGGCCGGAATGACCCTCAACCGTTTCTGCTCCTCGGGGCTGCAGGCCATCGCCATTGCCGCCAACCAGATCGCCTCCGGCTGCAGCGATATCATCGTGGCCGGTGGTGTCGAGTCCATCAGCCTGACGCTGAAAAGCGTCAACACCGACAACCTGATCAACCCGCTGCTCAAGGAGCAGGTGCCGGGTATCTACTTCCCCATGGGACAGACTGCGGAAATCGTTGCCCGGCGTTATCAGGTCAGTCGCGAGCAGCAGGATCTCTATGCCCTGCAAAGCCAGCAGCGCACTGCTGCGGCCCAGGCCGCCGGGCTGTTCGTCGACGAGATCGTGCCGATGGCGGTGACCTATGCGGTCGAGGACAAGGCCAGCGGGCAGATCCAGCAGGTGCAGGGCGTGGTCGACCGCGATGACTGCAACCGCCCGGACACCACCCTGGAAAGCCTCGCTGGCCTGAAACCGGTGTTCGCCGAGGACGGTTCGGTGACGGCGGGCAACTCGTCGCAACTGTCCGATGGCGCCTCGATGACCCTGGTCATGAGCCTGGAACGAGCCCTGGCCCTGGGACTCAAACCCAAGGCGTTCTTCCGTGGTTTCACCGTGGCCGGCTGCGAGCCGGACGAGATGGGCATCGGCCCGGTGTTCTCGGTACCCAGGCTGCTCAAGGCCAAGGGGCTGACGGTGGCGGACATCGATCTGTGGGAGCTCAACGAAGCCTTCGCCTCGCAGTGCCTCTACAGCCGAGACCGGCTGGAAATCGACAATGAAAAATACAACGTCAACGGCGGTTCGATTTCCATCGGTCACCCGTTCGGCATGACCGGTTCACGCCAGGTCGGGCACCTGGTACGCGAGCTCCAGCGGCGCAACCTGCGCTATGGCATCGTGACCATGTGCGTGGGCGGCGGGATGGGCGCGACGGGGCTGTTCGAAGCCGTGCGCTGATCCCTCCAGGGCGGGAGCCAGGTGGCTCCCGCTGATCAGAGATAATCCTGGATATCCTGCGCCAGTTGCATGCGCTTGATGTAGAGCTGGCTTCCGCGCTCTGCATCGATGCGGCTGAAAAACGGCCCTTCCAGGGTGTTCTCCCGGGTGCTGAAGAAAAACAGGCCATTGATCGCACTGACGCGGTCGCTGCGAAAGTGCGTGGCTTCGGTGCTGTCCTGGGCGCGTTTGCCGAACATGGAGAAAAACTCCGATAAGGGTAGGTGTCAGATAATCATCATAAGTCTTGTGAGGATGCGATGCCTGATGGGGTGATCAACGGTTCGGGTCAATTTCTTGGCGACGCTTTGACGTTGCCCAATGTCGCTTTTCATCGCTGAGGGCGGCTGCGGGACAGGGGGCGAGCCGCTTAGAATGGCGGCTCGAATCCATCGTTTCATGAGACTTTCCATGCATATTTCATCCGGGCGCTGGGGCTACGGACTGTTCCTGGCCGTGCTCACTGCCGTGCTCTGGGGCATCCTGCCGATCAAGCTCAAGCAGGTGTTGCAGGTGATGGATCCGGTGAGCGTGACCTGGTCCCGGCTGATGGTTTCCGGTGGTTGCCTGTTCGTCTACCTGGCCGCCCGCCGGCGCCTGCCGAGCTGGCGGGCGCTGGGCCCGCGAGGCGGCTGGCTGGTGCTGCTGGCGGTGTTCGGGCTGGTGGGCAACTATGTGCTGTACCTGATGGGGCTCGATCTTCTGAGTCCCGGTACGGCACAACTGGTGGTGCAGATGGGGCCGATCTTCCTGCTGATCGCCAGTGTGTTCGTGTTCAAGGAGCGTTTCAGTCTCGGACAGGGGATCGGGCTGGCGGTGTTGCTGGTCGGCTTCGGGCTGTTCTTCAACCAGCGGCTGGAGGAGTTGCTGACGTCCCTGGGCAACTACACCGCCGGGGTACTGCTGGTGTTGCTGGCGTCCACGGTCTGGACCTTCTACGCCCTGAGCCAGAAGCAGTTGCTGACGGCCTGGAATTCATTGCAGGTGATGATGGTGATCTACCTGTGTTGCGCCCTGTTGCTGACGCCCTGGGCGCATCCGATGGAGATACTGCAACTGAGCCCGTTGCAGGGTTGGATGTTGCTGGGCTGTTGCCTGAATACGCTGGTGGCCTACGGCGCCTTTGCCGAGGCGCTGGCGCATTGGGAGGCCTCGCGGGTCAGTGCGACCCTGGCGATCACGCCGTTGGTCACGTTTGGCTCGGTGGCCCTGGCGGCCTGGATCTGGCCGGATTATGTACATGCCGAGGACATCAACGGCCTGGGCTACGGCGGGGCGGTGCTGGTGGTGCTCGGCTCGGCGCTGGTGGCCCTGGGGCCTTCGTTGATCGCCGGGCTCAAGGCGCGGCGGATACGCCTGGCCTGATCGGGTCACCCTCTGTCTGGCGAGCAGGGTGTGGTGAGCGGGCTTGCCCGCGTGGGGCCGCCAGGCGGCCCCAGAACCTGCCTGCCCGTTGTGCCAGGCATACCTTGCCTGCAGGTCTTGCGACTGCCTTGCAGTCGAACGCGGGCAAGCCCGCTCGCCACAATGCAGGACTTACCACAGAGCTAGACCTTGCATCAGCCGTTCTTGCCCGACTCCAGCATGTTTTCCGGGCGGACCCAGGCGTCGAATTCCTCGTCGGTGAGATAGCCCAGCGCCAGCGCCGACTCACGCAGCGTGAGATTTTCGGCATAGGCCTTCTTGGCGATTTCCGCCGCCTTGTCGTAGCCGATATGCGGGTTCAGCGCGGTGACCAGCATCAGCCCGCGCTCCAGGTGCGCGGCCATTTGCTGCGGATCCGGCTCCAGCCCGGCGATGCAGTGGGCCTGGAAGTTGCTGCAGCCGTCGGCCAGCAATTGGATCGACTGCAGCAGGTTGTGAATGATCACCGGCTTGTAGACGTTCAACTGCAGGTGGCCCTGGCTGGCTGCGAAACCGATGGTCACGTCGTTGCCCAGCACCTGGCAGGCCAGCATCGACAGGGCTTCGCACTGGGTCGGATTGACCTTGCCGGGCATGATCGAACTGCCCGGCTCATTGGCCGGCAGCTTCACCTCGGCAAACCCGGCACGCGGCCCGGAGCCGAGCAGGCGCAGGTCGTTGGCGATTTTCATCAGGGCCACGGCCAAGGTCTTCAGGGCGCCGGACAGGCTGGTCAGAGGTTCGTGGCCGGCGAGGGCGGCGAACTTGTTCGGCGCGCTGACGAAGGGCAGGCCGGCCAGCGCAGCGATCTCCGCGGCGATCGCTTCGGAAAAACCGTGGGGGGCGTTGAGCCCGGTGCCCACCGCCGTACCGCCCTGGGCCAGCTCGCAGACGGCCGGCAAGGCGGCGCGAATCGCCCGCTCGGCGTAATCGAGCTGGGCGATGTAGGCGGAGACTTCCTGGCCGAAGGTGATCGGCGTCGCATCCATCATGTGGGTACGTCCGGTCTTGACCAGCTTCATGTGGCGCGCCGCCAGTTCCGCAAGGCCGCCGGACAGCTCGGCAATCGCCGGCAACAGTCGCTGGTGCACGGCCTGGACGGCGGCGATGTGCATGGCCGTGGGGAAACAGTCGTTGGAACTCTGCGAGCGGTTGACGTGGTCGTTCGGGTGCACCGGCGACTTGCCACCGCGGCCCTTGCCGGCGAGTTCGTTGGCACGTCCGGCGATGACCTCGTTGGCGTTCATGTTGCTCTGGGTGCCGCTGCCGGTCTGCCAGACCGCCAGCGGGAACTGGGTGTCATGCTCGCCGGCAAGCACCTCGTCGGCGGCCTGCTCGATCAGCCGGGCGATATCGGCGGGCAGGTCGCCGTTACGGTCGTTGACCCGCGCCGCGGCCTTCTTGATCAGGGCCAGTGCGTGCATCACCGGCAGCGGCATCTTTTCGCTACCGATGGCGAAGTTGATCAGCGAACGCTGGGTCTGTGCGCCCCAGTAGGCTTCTTCCGGGACATTCACCTGGCCAAGACTGTCGGTTTCGATACGGCTCATCGGACACGCTCTTCCTTAAATGACGGATTGGGAAAGTTTAGGCCCTGATCTGCCGGTCAGGTTCCCCTTACCGGTTTTTGTCGCTGCCGGGTGACTTGAAACTGTCACAATCGGTGTCGGGGTTGAGTGACACACTTTGTTAGGCGCAGAATGGGCGTTCTTGGGGTTTAACCTCGCCAGCTAGAAAGGAAACTCGATGACCCGTCTTCGTGCCCTCTGTACCGCGGTTGTTCTGGTGTGCGCCAGCGGCCAGGTTTTCGCCGATACCGCCAGCCACAACGCCAGTGCCGAAGCTTTCCTGACGCTGGCCCATGCCGACAAGCTCGGGACCCCGGTCTACGCGCAGGTGCAGCAGATGTTCGCCCAGCGCTTTGCCCAGACCCAGGCGCCGGACTCGAAAAAACCGCTGCTCGACACCTACCAGGCCAAGGCCAACGCCGCCCTGGACCAGGCGATCGGCTGGGACAAGCTCAAGCCTGACATGGTCAAGCTGTACACCAGCAACTTCAGCGAGTCGGAGCTCAAGGACCTGGTGGCGTTCTACCAGTCGCCGCTGGGCAAGAAAGTCCTGGAGAAAATGCCGCAGCTGACCCAGCAATCGGCCCAGATGACCCAGGCCAAGCTGGAGAGCGCGGTACCGGTGGTCAACAAGCTGCTGGAAGACATGACCAACGAGCTGGCACCCGCCAAGCCTGCCGCTCCTGCCAAGAAGAAGTAAGCGGGGCCCGTGATGAGCATGCAACAACGTATCGAGACCGCCCTGGGCGCCTTGCACCCCGAGCATCTGCAGGTGCTGGATGAAAGCCACATGCACAGCCGTGGGCTGCAGACCCATTTCAAGGCGGTGCTGGTCAGCGAGCAGTTTGCCGGGCTGAACAGCGTCAAACGCCACCAGAAGGTCTATGCCACCCTGGGCGACCTGATGGGGCAGTTCCATGCGTTGGCCCTGCATACCTACACCCCTGAAGAGTGGGTGAAAATCGGCGTGGCACCGGCATCGCCGACTTGCGCCGGCGGAGGACACTAGGCTCGCCTTTTGTTAGAATCCGCAACGCGCCGCTCAGTCGGCGCGTTTTTTTTGCATCCGGTTCGCCCTTTGCGAGGGCAGCCACCTGGAGAGAAACAACCATGACCCAACCTGTCGTCGTGGCGGCACTGTACAAGTTCGTCACCCTCGAAGATTACGTCGCCCTGCGCGAACCGCTGCTGCAGGCGATGCTCGCCAACGGTATCAAGGGCACGCTGCTGATCGCCGAAGAAGGCATCAACGGCACCGTTTCCGGCAGCCGCGCAGGCATCGACGGCCTGCTGGCCTGGCTGAAGAACGACCCACGGATGGTGGACCTGGACCACAAGGAATCCTACTGCGACGAGCAGCCGTTCTATCGGACCAAGGTCAAGCTGAAGAAGGAAATCGTCACCCTGGGCGTCGAGGGCGTGGACCCGAACAAGCAGGTCGGTACCTATGTCGACCCGCAGGACTGGAACGCCCTGATTGCCGATCCGGAAGTGCTGTTGATCGATACCCGCAACGACTATGAGGTGTCGATCGGTACCTTCGAAGGCGCCATCGATCCCAAGACCACCAGCTTTCGCGAGTTTCCCGACTACATCAGGGCCAACTTCGATCCGGCCAGGCACAAGAAGGTCGCGATGTTCTGCACCGGTGGCATTCGTTGCGAAAAAGCTTCGAGCTACATGCTGGGCGAAGGCTTCGAGGAGGTGTATCACCTCAAGGGCGGCATCCTCAAGTACCTCGAGGAAGTGCCCCAGGCAGAAAGCCAGTGGCGTGGCGACTGCTTCGTGTTCGACAACCGCGTGACCGTGCGCCACGACCTGAGCGAGGGTGACTACGACCAGTGCCACGCCTGTCGTACCCCGGTCAGCGTCGAGGACCGTGCTTCGGAGCACTATGTGCCGGGTATCAGTTGCCCGCATTGCTGGGATACCTTGAGCGAGAAGACCCGCCGTAGCGCTATCGACCGGCAGAAACAGATCGAACTGGCCAAGGCCCGCAACCAACCGCATCCTATCGGCTATAACTATCGTCAAGCTCCCGAGGCCTGAACCATGTCTGCGCGCCTGCTCTATGTGATGGATCCGATGTGCTCCTGGTGCTGGGGCTTCGCTCCGGTGGCCGAGGCGCTGGTCAGGCAGGCGCAGGCGGCCGGTGTCGAGTTGCACCTGGTGATGGGCGGCTTGCGCACCGGCAGCGGTGCCGCGCTGGAACCCAACACCCGGCGCTATATCCTCGAGCACTGGCAGGCGGTCACCGAAACCACTGGCCAGCCGTTCAAGCTCGAGGGGGCGCTGCCGGACGGTTTCGTCTACGACACCGAGCCGGCCTGTCGGGCGGTGGTCACCGCCCGCAGCCTGGCGCCGGACTGCGCATGGACGCTGGTGGGGCTGATCCAGCGGGCCTTTTATGTCGAGGGCCGTGATGTCACGCAAGCCTCTGTGCTGGTGGAACTGGCGGAAAAGGCCGGCCTGCCGCGCATCGAGTTCGCTGGTGCCTTCGACACCGCCGAGCAGCATGCGGCCACCTCCGCCGACTTCACCTGGGTCCAGGACCTGGGGATCGCCGGCTTCCCGACACTGCTGGCCGAGCGCAATGGTCAATTGGCCCTGCTGACCAACGGCTACCAGCCGCTCTCCGAGCTGTCGCCGTTGCTGGGTCGCTGGCTGGAGCGTGCTGCCTGTGCCTGAGCCCGAGGCCCCTCGGGACCGCCTGAGCTGGGCGGAAATTCGCCGCCTGGCGCTGCAGCACCGCAAAGCCCTGTGGATTGCCAACTCGGTCGCCGTGCTGGCGACCCTGTGCAGTGTCCCCATCCCGTTGCTCCTGCCGTTGCTGGTGGACGAGGTGCTGCTCAAGCATGGTGATGCGGCACTGCGGGTGATGAACCACCTCTTGCCCGGCACCTGGCAGACGGCCGTCGGCTACATCGGCCTGATGTTGCTGGCGACCCTGTGCCTGCGCTGTGCGGCGCTGCTGTTCAACGTCTTGCAGGCGCGGCTGTTCGCCGGCCTGGCCAAGGACATCGTCTATCGCATCCGCACCCGGCTGATCGAGCGCCTCAAGCGTATTTCCCTCGGAGAGTATGAAAGCCTCGGCAGCGGCACGGTGACCACGCACCTGGTCACTGACCTGGACACCCTCGACAAGTTCGTCGGCGAGACCCTCAGCCGCTTCCTCGTGGCGATGCTGACGCTGCTCGGCACCTCCGCCATCCTGGTCTGGATGCACTGGAAGCTGGCGCTGCTGATCCTCCTGTTCAACCCGCTGGTGATCTACTTCACGGTGCAGTTGGGCAAGCGTGTCAAACACCTGAAGAAGCTGGAAAACGACAGCACCTCGCGGTTCACCCAGGCGCTGACGGAAACCCTCGATGCCATCCAGGAGGTGCGTGCCGGCAACCGCCAGGGGTTTTTCCTCGGTCGGCTCGGGCAGCGGGCGCGAGAGGTGCGCGACTATGCGGTGGCCTCACAGTGGAAAAGCGATGCCTCGGGCCGTGCCAGCGGCCTGTTGTTCCAGTTCGGCATCGATATCTTCCGCGCCGCCGCCATGCTCACCGTGCTGTTCTCGGACCTGTCGATCGGCCAGATGCTCGCCGTGTTCAGCTACTTGTGGTTCATGATCGGCCCGGTGGAGCAACTGCTGAACCTGCAGTACGCCTACTACGCCGCCGGCGGCGCGCTGGCACGCATCAACGAGTTGCTGGCACGCGCCGATGAGCCGGCGTATCCAGGCGGCGTCGACCCCTTCGTGGGGCGCGAAACGGTGGGTATCGAGGTGAGCGGCCTGAGCTTCGCCTATGCCGAGGAACCGGTGCTCGACCAGCTCGATCTGTCTATCGCCCCCGGCGAGAAGGTGGCGATCGTCGGTGCCAGCGGCGGTGGCAAGAGCACCCTGGTGCAATTGCTTCTCGGGCTCTACGTGCCGCAGTCCGGGACTATCCGTTTCGGTGGCTCGACCCAGGCCGAGATCGGCCTGGAAACCGTACGCGAGCATGTCGCCGTGGTTCTGCAGCATCCGGCGCTGTTCAATGACACGGTGCGCGCCAATCTCACCATGGGGCGCGAGCGCAGTGACGAGGCCTGCTGGCGGGCGCTGGAGATCGCTCAGCTGGAAAGCACCATCCGGAGCCTGCCGCAGGGCCTGGACAGCATTGTCGGGCGATCCGGCGTACGCCTGTCCGGCGGCCAGCGCCAGCGCCTGGCCATTGCGCGGATGGTGCTGGCCGAGCCCAAGGTGGTGATTCTCGACGAGGCGACCTCGGCGCTGGACGCGGCGACCGAATACAATCTGCACCAGGCCCTGGGCCGCTTTCTCAGTGGCCGTACCACGCTGATCATTGCGCATCGGCTGTCGGCGGTGAAACAGGCGGATCGGGTGCTGGTCTTCGATGGCGGGCGGATTGCCGAGGATGGGGACCACCAGCAACTGATTGCCGACGGTGGCCTCTATGCCAAGTTGTACGGGCACCTGCAAAAAATTTGACGCGCTTGAGTTTGACTCTGTTTTCTGTGCTTAGTGGTTGAATTAATTACAAGAAATGAGTTTTTCCCGATATGGTCGCGTATCTGGTCAAAAGCACGGCCCCAGGGCTGCTCAACAATCCATCCGAGGTTGTGGAAATTAGCCTAGGCTGTGCTTTCAGGGGCTCAAATCTCTCGGCTGTTCATCCAGTGGCACGGGTGCAAGGGTATTCATGAAGCGCAAGCAGACTCTCGGAACGCCACGGCTGCTGGGCATTGTCTGGCCTTTTATCGCGGTGGTCCTGTTTCAGGCCCTGCTGGGCTGCCTCAGTCTCTATGTGCTGTCGGCGGTGCGCAGCTACGTCGCCGGTGAGAGCCTTTGGTCCAAGGGCCAGAAAGACGCTATCTATTACCTCAACCTCTATGCCGACAGCCGCGACGAGGCGATCTACCTCAAGTACCAGCAGGCTATCGCCGTGCCCCAGGGCGGGCATGAATTGCGTATTGCCCTGGATGCACCAACGCCGGACCTGGAGGCGGCCCGCCAGGGTATCCTGCAGGGCGGCAACCATCCTGACGATGTCTCCAGCATCATCTGGCTGTACCTGAATTTCCGGCACTTCAGCTACCTCGAGCGGGCGGTGGAGAAGTGGACGGTGGGGGACAGCTACCTGGTGCAGCTGGATGAGGTCGCGCGGCAGATGCACCAGGCGATCTCCAGCAATGCCGCCACCGGCGCCGATATCAGGCGCTGGAAAAACCATATCTTCGCCATCAACGACGGCGTGACCCCGGCCGCGAAAGCCTTCAGCGATGCCCTGGGCGAGGGTTCGCGGGTGATTCTGCGCCTGTTGCTGGCCACCAACGTCACCACCGCCCTGGTGCTGATCGCCCTGGCCCTGCTGCGTACCCACAAGCTGTTGGCCCAGCGCCATGCCTTTGCCGACGCGCTACAGGTGGAAAAGGAGCGGGCGCAGATCACCCTGGAGTCCATCGGCGATGGGGTGATCACCACCGATGTCAGTGGGGCTATCGTCTACATGAACCCTGCCGCGGAACAGTTGACTCACTGGAAGGCCGCGCAGGCCTACGGCTTGCCGCTGGGGGCGCTGTTCAACCTGCTCGACGACAACGCCCAGGAGGAAGGCTTCGCGCTGATCGAGCACATCCTGAGCGGGCACCTGGGTGGTGGCAGTGAACATTCCAAGTTGATCCAGCGCCTGGATGGCAGCACGGTATCGGTGACCCTGGTCGGTGCGCCGATCCGCAACGCCGGCAAGGTCAGTGGCGCGGTGCTGGTCCTGCATGACATGACCCAGGAACGGCAGTACATCGCCAACCTGTCCTGGCAGGCCACCCATGATGCGCTGACCGGCCTCGCCAACCGTCGCGAGTTCGAATACCGGCTGGAGCAGGCCTTGCACCAGCTGGCCCGCCAGCCAACCCGGCACGTGCTGATGTTCCTCGACCTGGACCAGTTCAAGCTGGTCAACGACACCTGCGGGCATGCGGCAGGCGACGAGCTGCTGCGGCATATCTGCGCGCTGCTGCAGTCGGGTCTGCGTGAGGGCGATACCCTGGCGCGCCTGGGTGGGGATGAATTCGGAATTTTGCTTGAGAATTGTCCGCCAGACGCGGCTGAGAAAATTGCGGAAAACCTGCGTCAGACCGTGCAGAACCTGCACTTCGTCTGGAAGGGTCGTCCTTTCGTGACCACGGTCAGTATTGGCCTGGTACACCTGCACCAGATGCCCGCGACCCTCGAGGCCTCGCTACGGGCCGCGGATATGGCCTGCTACATGGCCAAGGAAAAGGGGCGCAACCGGATTCAGGTGTATCACGCCGACGACTCCGAGTTGTCCCTGCGGTTCGGCGAAATGGCCTGGGTCCAGCGCCTGCACATGGCGTTGGAGGAGAACCGTTTTTGCCTGTATTCGCAGGAAATTTCCCCGCTGGGTCAGACCGATCAGGCGCATGGGCATGTCGAGATCCTGCTGCGCCTGCATGATGAGGCCGGTCGCATGATCCTGCCCGACAGCTTTATCCCGGCCGCCGAGCGTTACGGGCTGGTGAGCCAGTTGGACCGCTGGGTGGTGCAGAACGTGTTCAAGGTGGTCGCCGAATGCAGTGCGCTGGGGCGTCCGGAGCCGATGGCCATGTGTGCGATCAATCTGTCAGGCGCCACGATCGGCGATGAGGGTTTCCTGGAGTTCCTGCATGAACAATTTGCGTTGCACGGTATTTCGCCGAAGCTGATCTGCTTCGAGATCACCGAGACCAGCGCCATCTCCAATCTCGGGAGTGCGATTCGTTTTATCAACGAGCTCAAGGGCTTGGGTTGTCACTTCTCGCTGGATGACTTCTGCGCGGGTATGTCTTCATTCGCTTATCTCAAACATTTGCCTGTAGACTTCCTGAAGATCGATGGAAGTTTTGTAAAGGATATGCTGGACGACCCGATTAACCGCGCCATGGTCGAAGTGATCAACCACATCGGGCATGTGATGGGCAAGCGAACGATTGCCGAGTTTGTCGAAACGCCGCAGATCGAGCAGGCATTGCTGGAGATCGGCGTCGATTATGCCCAGGGCTATCTGATCGAGCGCCCGCAGTTGTTCACTTGCGACAGCCTGCTGCGCCGTCCCTCGAGGCCGCGTCCGCTGCTGTTCAAGGCGCCCGGCACATTCCGCTGAAACCCTTCCGGATCTGCACAATCAAAACTCAAAAGGAAAGGAGCTTAAACAGTGATCGACGCATTCAGCAGAACCGGCCCGCTCATGGAAGCCACCAGCTATCCGGCCTGGGCACAACAGCTCATTCGGGACTGTAGCGAGAGCAAGCGCCGTGTGGTCGAACACGAACTGTACCAGCGGATGCGCGATAACAAGCTGAGTGCGAAAACCATGCGCCAGTACCTGATCGGTGGCTGGCCGGTGGTCGAGCAGTTTGCGTTGTACATGGCCCAGAACCTCACCAAGACCCGCTTTGGGCGTCATCCTGGTGAAGACATGGCGCGCCGCTGGTTGATGCGCAACATTCGCGTGGAGCTGAACCATGCCGACTACTGGGTGCACTGGAGCCGGGCCCACGGCGTGACGCTGGAAGACCTGCAGGCACAGCAGGTACCGCCCGAGCTGCACGCCCTGAGCCATTGGTGCTGGCATACCAGTTCGGCGGATGCGCTGGTGGTGGCGGTCGCCGCGACCAACTATGCCATCGAAGGCGCAACCGGCGAATGGTCGGCACTGGTCTGCTCGACTGGCGTCTATGCCGCGGCTTTCCCCGAGGAAGAGCGCAAGCGGGCGATGAAGTGGCTCAAGATGCATGCCCAGTACGATGATGCGCATCCGTGGGAAGCGCTGGAGATCGTCTGCACCCTGGCGGGGATGAACCCGAGCAAGGCCTTGCAGGCCGAACTGCGCCAGGCCATCTGCAAGAGCTATGACTACATGTACCTGTTCCTGGAACGTTGCATGCAGCTGGAAAAGGCTCCGGTCGCCCGTGAGCGCCTGGCGGAACTGGTCGAAAGTTGAGTTGATCAGAACGTGGCGGGCGGTTCCTGCGGCCAGGGCCGTCGGCTAGCCCGCCATCGCCAGTCGGTTGCGACCTTCGCGC
The DNA here is from genome assembly GCF_014268755.2 of Pseudomonas vanderleydeniana. Classification (NCBI taxonomy): domain Bacteria; kingdom Pseudomonadati; phylum Pseudomonadota; class Gammaproteobacteria; order Pseudomonadales; family Pseudomonadaceae; genus Pseudomonas; species Pseudomonas vanderleydeniana. Next base: position 2,143,467 of record NZ_CP077093.1, read on the forward strand.
TTGGCTACATACAAGGCACCGTCGGCGCGGCGCAGCAGGCTTTGCAGCGACTCGCCGGGTAGCAGGGTGGCGCAGCCCAGGCTTACCGTCAGCGCGATGGTCTGCTCGTTCGCGGCATAGTCCCGGGACTGTGCGGCATGGCGTAGGCGCTCGCCCACCATGGCCGCGGCTTCCCGGCCGGTGTTGGACAGGACGATGAGAAACTCTTCCCCACCGTAGCGAAAGATCATGTCGATGTTGCGCAACTGTTCCTTGATCGAGTTGGCGACGGCCTTGAGTACCTGGTCGCCGGCCGTGTGGCCATAGCTGTCGTTGATCCGCTTGAAATGATCGATATCCAGCATCAGCAGCGACAGTGGCTGGCTGTGGCGGCGTGCCAGGTCGATTTCCCGCTGCAGGGTCTGGTCCATGGCAATGCGGTTGCCGGTTTCGGTCAGTGGATCGCGCAATGCGCTCTGGGTCGCCGCCCGATAGAGCAGGGCGTTGCGCATCGGATAGAGCAGGCAGGACAGCAGCGATTCAAGGTTGCCCAGTTCCTGTTCGGTGAAGCGCTGGCTGCGGCGAAACAGCAGTTCACCCATGTGTTCGCCTTCATGGCTGAGGCTGTAGCTCACCGAATGGTGTCCGCGTTGGCCGAACTCCAGGCGCAGGTCGCTCGGCTGGTGCACGTAGACCAGCGACTGTAGCGGCACCAGGCGTTGAATCTCGCGGAAGAACAGCCCCATGATGCGTTCCGGCTCCAGGCTGGTCTGCAGTTGCAGCATCAGTTGCTGGCGCAGTTGGGTCAGCGTGGTCGGGCGATGGAACAGGGAAGGGGCTTGGCCGAAACCCAGGCGCTGCAACTTGGCGCTATCGAAGTCAACGGAGTTGGTCTGGATCGGTGTCTTCATGGTGACGGGCCCCCTGGGCGCAGCATGCAGTCTTACAGGCTGGCGAATGCGGCTTGGGGCTGCGCATCGTACTGATCCCTCAGTCCCGTAGGACCTTTGACATCAGTCTAGTCGCTTGGGCCGAGCCTGGTGAGGCTGGCCGATGGAACGCCCCATCGCTTTCACACAGCGTGTCTGAGGCAAGTTAGAGCGAAAGTCGTGCCAACCAGTTCACTAAAATATAAGTCTTTGAAATTCAGTGGCTTGTATTTTTGGTGAAAGGAAAAGCGCGCAGGAGCGGCAATAGTTTGACTTGCCGTGATGGCTTTTTGAGATTTAACGCGCGCCGTGCCAGTAATCCGGCACGGCGCAACAGCAAGGGAAGTTACTGGGCGTTGAAGGCCTGGCCGTTGATGCCGGCACTGTCCGGCCCCATCAGGTAGAGATAGACCGGCATGATTTCTTCCGGGGTCGGATTGTTCAGCGGGTTCTCGCCGGGATAGGCCTGGGCGCGCATGCTGGTGCGGGTGGCGCCCGGGTTGATGCTGTTGGCGCGTACCGGGGCGACGGTATCCAGTTCGTCGGCGAGCGTCTGCATCAGTCCCTCGGTGGCGAACTTGGACACGCCATAGGCGCCCCAGTAGGCGCGGCCCTTGCGGCCGACGCTGCTGGACGTGAAGATCACCGAGGCGTCCCGGGACAGCTTGAGCAGTGGCAACAGGGTGCTGGTGAGCATGAACATCGCGTTGACGTTGACCTGCATGACCCGCATGAAATTGTCGCCCGAGAGCTGCTCCAGCGGCGTGCGCGGACCGATGATCGAGGCGTTGTGCAGCAGGCCGTCGAGGTGGCCGAATTCGTTCTCGATCATCGCCGCCAGTTCGTCGTACTGGTGGGGCAGGGCGGTTTCCAGGTTGAAGGGAATCACGGCCGGCTGCGGATGACCGGCGGCTTCGATTTCGTCGTAGACCTGGGTCAGGTTGGCTTCGGTCTTGCCAAGCAGCAGGACAGTGGCGCCGTGGGCGGCGTAGCTCTTGGCGGCGGCTGCGCCGATGCCGCGACCGGCGCCGGTGACCAGAATCACCCGGTCCTTGAGCAGTTCGGGGCGGGCGGAATAATCAAACATGGCTAAACCTCAACGGATGGGGGAGGGGCGCTGCCCGTGGGAGCCGGCTTGCTGGCGATCGATTGATGCGGTGTGGCTGTTCGATCGCGTCGCCTGGATCGCCAGCAAGCCGGCTCCCACAAGGTCAGCAACTGCACAGGGCTTGATCCAGCACCCGGCGCAGTTCCAGTGGATGGTCGACGACCACGTCGGCGCCCCAGTGATCGGGGTTGTCGTCCGGATGGATGTAACCGTAGCGCACCGCGGCAGTACGGGTGCCGGCATCGCGGCCCGACTCGATATCGCGCAGGTCGTCGCCGACGAACAGCACGCTGGCCGGGTCCAGGTCGAGCATCTTGCAGGCGAGGAGCAGCGGCTCGGGGTCCGGCTTGCTCCGGGTGACGTGATCCGGGCAGATCAGCAGCGCCGAGCGCTCGGCCAAGCCGAGTTGCTGCATGATCGGTTCGGCGAAGCGCACCGGCTTGTTGGTGACCACGCCCCAGACCAGCCTGGCCTTCTCGATATCCTCCAGCAGCTCGCCCATGCCGTCGAACAGCTTGCTGTGCACCGCGCAGGCCTTGAGGTAACGCTCGAGGAATTCCTGGCGCAGTTCCTCGAAGCCTGGCGACTCGGGGTCCATCATGAAGGTCACCGCGACCATCGCCCGGGCGCCGCCGGAGATCTCGTCGCGAATCAGCTTGTCGGCAATCGGCGGCAGCCCACGATCAGCCAGCATGGCCTGGCAGATGGCGATGAAGTCCGGCGCGGTATCGAGCAGGGTGCCGTCCATGTCGAAAAGAACCGCTCTCAAGCGCATCGGTCACTCCTCGCGCAGGGTCTGGATCATGTAGTTCACGCCTACGTCCGCTGCCAGTTTGTAGTGCTTGGTCAGCGGGTTGTAGGTCAGGCCGATGATGTCCTTGACCGCCAGGCCCGCGTCGCGGCTCCAGGCGCCCAGTTCGGATGGGCGGATGAACTTCTTGAAGTCATGGGTGCCGCGTGGCAGCAGGCCCATGATGTATTCCGCGCCGACGATGGCGAACAGGTAGGCCTTGGGGTTGCGGTTGATGGTGGAGAAGAACACCTGGCCGCCAGGCTTGACCATGCGGAAGCAGGCGCGGATCACCGACGACGGATCGGGTACGTGCTCGAGCATCTCCAGGCAGGTGACCACGTCGAACTGCTCGGGCATTTCCTCGGCCAGTGCCTCGGCGGTGATCTGCCGGTATTCGACGTCTACACCCGACTCCAGCTGGTGCAGCTGGGCCACGGCCAGCGGCGCTTCGCCCATGTCGATACCCATCACCGTGGCGCCGCGCTGGGCCATGGCTTCACTGAGGATGCCGCCGCCGCAACCGACGTCGAGCACCTTCTTGCCGGCGAGCTTGACGCGCTCGTCGATCCAGTTGACCCGCAGCGGGTTGATGTCGTGCAGTGGCTTGAACTCGCTCTCGCGGTCCCACCAGCGGTGGGCCAGGGCTTCGAACTTGGCGATTTCGGCGTGGTCGACGTTGCTCATGGGGCTATCCTCTAAAGCTTGAAAATCAGGGTGATCCCGGGTTGTGGGTGCCCGGGACGATCATTCAATGGGCGTGTCCGCCAATGCGCTGGCCCCAGGTTCGGGCCGTCGCGGTCAATTTCTGTTCATCCAGGCGGGTCAGGCGCCGGTCGTCGAGCAGTTGCTTGCCGCCCACCCAAAGGTGTTGCACACAATCGCGTCCGGCGGCGTAGATCAGCGTGGAGATCGGGTCGTAGACCGGTTGCTGGGCCATGCCACCGAGGTCGAAGGCGACGATGTCCGCGGCCTTGCCCAGTTCCAGGCTGCCGATTTCGCTATCCAGGCCCAGGGCCCGCGCGCCGTTGAGGGTGGCCATGCGCAGCGCGCGATGGGCATCCAGGGCGCTGGCGGAGCCGGCGACAGCCTTGGCCAGCAGGGCGGCGGTACGGGTTTCGCCGAGCAGGTCCAGGTCATTGTTGCTCGCCGCGCCATCGGTGCCTATGGCCACATTGACGCCGGCCTGCCATAGGCGTTCCACCGGGCAGAAACCGCTGGCCAGTTTCAGGTTCGATTCTGGACAGTGAATCACGCTGGTGTTGCTTTCTACCAGCAAAGCCAGGTCGTCATCGCTGATTTGGGTCATGTGCACGGTTTGCAGGCGTGGTCCCAGCAGGCCGAGGCGGGCCAGGCGGGCCAGCGGGCGTTCGCCGTGCTGCTCGAGCGCCTGCTGCACCTCGAAGGCGGTTTCATGCACGTGCATGTGGATCGCGGCGTCGAGTTCTTCGGCGATGACGCGGATTTTCTCCAGGTTTTCATCACCAACGGTATAGGGCGCATGCGGGCCGAAGGCTATCCTGATGCGTGGGTGATGCTTGAGGTCGCCGAACAGCTCGATGGCCTGGCGCAGGGCTTCATCGGCGCTGGCGGCCCCGGGAATCGGGAAATCGAGGATGGGCATGGCGATCTGCGCGCGGATGCCGCTGTCGTGCACGCATTGGCTGGCAACTTTCGGGTAGAAGTACATGTCCGAAAAACAGCTGATACCGCCCTTGATCTGTTCGGCGATGGCCAGGTCGGTACCGTCGCGGACGAAGTCCTCGCTGACCCATTTGCCCTCGGCCGGCCAGATGTGCTTCTCCAGCCAGGTCATCAGTGGCAGGTCGTCGGCAAGGCCGCGGAACAGGGTCATGGCGGCATGCCCGTGGGCGTTGACCAAGCCTGGGGCGAGCAATGTTCCCGGCAGTTCGCGGACTTCGCCGGCCACCCGCTTCAAGGCTTCGGTGCGCGGGCCGATAAAGGCGATGCGTCCGTCGCGGATGCCCAGGCCATGCTCCCTCAGCACGACGCCGGCAGGTTCCACGGGCACCAGCCAGGTGGGCAGCAACAGCAGGTCGAGCGGGGCGGCGATGTGTGGCATCGAGGACGGCTTCCAGGCTTCATGCATATATTCGGGACGGCGAAGTATACCCGAGCGCCCTGGCGGGGTGATCGCTATAATCGACGGCTTTTTTCCTTGAGTGCGGAGTGAGTCATGCGCGATCGGTTGTTGGCAGCGGAAAAGGTCAAGGCCATCGATTGGCGCCAGGGGACCTTGTGCCTGCTCGACCAGCGTATCCTGCCGTTCGAGCAGAGTTGGCTGGCCTGCGGCAGTGCCGGGGCGGTGGCCGAGGCGATTCGTGCGATGGCCGTGCGTGGCGCGCCGGCCATCGGTATCTGCGCGGCCTATGGCGTCGTGCTGGCGGCGCGTGCGCGGCTTGCCGAAGGCGGTGACTGGGCGGCGGCGCTGGAGGAGGATTTCGCCTTGCTGGCGGCGGCGCGCCCGGCAGCGGCCAGCCTGTCCTGGGCTCTCGGGCGGATGCGCGAGCGGCTGGCGCGGGTGCGCGATGCCGCTGATCCGCTTGCGGCGCTGGAGGCCGAGGCTGTCGCCATCCATGACAGCGATCGCGAAGCCAACCTGACCATGGCGCAACTGGGCGTCGAGCTGATTCGCAAGCACCAGGGCAATGCCCAGGCGATTCTCACTCATTGCAACACCGGGGCCTTGGCTAGCGGTGGCTTTGGCACCGCGCTGGGGGTGATCCGCGGGGCGTTCGTCGAGGGCATGGTCGAGCGGGTCTATGTCGATGAAACCCGGCCATGGCTGCAAGGCTCGCGCCTGACCGCCTGGGCGCTGGCCAGCGAAGGTATCCCGGTGACGGTGAGTGCCGATTCCGCCGCGGCCCATGTGATGAAGGCCAGGGGCGTGACCTGGGTGGTCATCGGTGCCGACCGCATCGCTGCCAATGGTGATGTGGCGAGCAAGATCGGTACCTATCAGTTGGCCGTCTGTGCCATGCATCACGGCGTGCGGTTCATGGTGGTGGCGGCGAGCTCGGCTATCGACCTGGAACTGGCCAGTGGCGATGAAATCGTCCTGGAGGAGCATGAAGGGGACGAACTGCTGGGGGCTGGCGGGAAGCGTCTCGATGTCCAGATCGATACCTTCAACCCGATTTTCGACGTGACTCCGGCGGACCTGATCGATGTCATCGTGACCGAAAAAGGCATCATCGAGCGACCGGACACCGCCAAGCTGGCCCAGCTGATGTGTCGCAAGCGCCTGCACTGATCCGGTTTTTTTCCGGCCAACTGGCTTTTTCGCGCTACAAATCCCGGCATTTTGCTTCTAAGCCCCTCCGGATGCGCTCTCGGAGGGTTTCGTTGGTCGCCTGTCTGGTTCCTTGTGTATCCGGGGATAGGTGCGTGGCGGCGATTGTGATAACATCCGGCGGTTTCCAGGGTTGCCCGAACCGGCTGCCCTTACTGCGCAGATCCATGGCATAACTCGTTGATTTGTCGTAAGTCGCTGCCAGGCATCAGGTCGGCAGCGGCAAGCTTCGTTCGTCCCATATGGATGTGACGAAGTTTCACCAGAAAAAGGAATCAGGCTTCTCATGGGCGAACTGGCCAAAGAAATCCTCCCGGTCAATATCGAAGACGAGCTGAAACAGTCCTACCTCGACTACGCGATGAGCGTGATTGTCGGACGGGCACTGCCCGATGCGCGTGATGGCTTGAAGCCCGTGCACCGGCGTGTCCTGTTCGCCATGAGCGAACTGGGTAACGACTGGAACAAGCCGTACAAGAAATCTGCCCGTGTGGTCGGTGACGTGATCGGTAAATATCACCCGCACGGTGATACGGCCGTATACGACACCATCGTTCGGATGGCGCAGCCATTCTCCCTGCGCTACCTGCTGGTCGACGGCCAGGGCAACTTCGGTTCCGTCGACGGCGACAACGCCGCGGCGATGCGATACACCGAAGTGCGCATGACCAAGCTGGCGCACGAGCTGCTGGCCGACCTGCACAAGGAAACCGTGGACTGGGTGCCGAACTATGACGGCACCGAGCAGATCCCGGCGGTCATGCCGACCCGCATCCCCAACCTGCTGGTCAACGGCTCCAGCGGTATCGCCGTGGGCATGGCGACCAACATCCCGCCACACAACCTCGGTGAAGTGATCGACGGTTGCCTGGCATTGATCGACAACCCCGATGTCACCGTCGATGAGCTGATGCAGTACATCCCGGGCCCGGACTTCCCGACCGCGGGGATCATCAACGGTCGCGCCGGCATCATCGAGGCCTATCGCACCGGTCGCGGCCGCATCTACATGCGGGCCCGCTCGACCGTCGAGGATATCGACAAGGTCGGTGGCCGCCAGCAGATCGTCATCACCGAGCTGCCCTACCAGCTGAACAAGGCTCGCCTGATCGAGAAGATCGCCGAGCTGGTCAAGGAGAAGAAACTCGAGGGCATCAGCGAGCTGCGCGACGAGTCCGACAAGGACGGCATGCGCGTGGTAATCGAGCTGCGCCGTGGTGAAGTGCCCGAGGTGATCCTCAACAACCTCTACGCCCAGACCCAGTTGCAGAGCGTCTTCGGTATCAACATCGTCGCGCTGATCGACGGTCGTCCGCGTGTCCTGAACCTCAAGGACCTGCTGGAAGCCTTCGTTCGTCACCGTCGCGAAGTGGTGACCCGCCGTACCGTGTTCGAACTGCGCAAGGCGCGTGAACGTGGCCATATCCTCGAAGGCCAGGCCGTTGCACTGTCGAACATCGACCCGGTGATCGCCCTGATCAAGGCCTCGCCGACGCCGTCGGAAGCCAAGGAGGCGCTGATCAGCACGCCTTGGGAGTCCAGCGCGGTGATGACCATGGTCGAGCGTGCCGGGGCTGATTCCTGCCGCCCGGAGAACCTCGATCCGCAGTATGGCCTGCGTGATGGCAAGTACTTCCTGTCGCCGGAGCAGGCTCAGGCCATCCTGGAGCTGCGTCTGCACCGCCTGACCGGCCTGGAGCACGAGAAGCTGCTGGCCGAGTACCAGGAGATCCTCAACCAGATCGGCGAGCTGATCCGTATCCTCAACAGCTCCGTGCGCCTGATGGAAGTGATCCGCGAAGAACTGGAAGTGATCCGTGCCGAGTACGGCGATGCGCGTCGCACCGAGATCCTCGATGCGCGCCTCGACCTGACCCTGGGCGACATGATTCCGGAAGAAGAGCGCGTGGTGACCATTTCCCACAGCGGCTACGCCAAGACCCAGCCATTGTCGGCCTACCAGGCCCAGCGCCGTGGCGGCAAGGGCAAGTCGGCGACCGGCGTCAAGGATGAGGACTACATCTCCCACCTGCTGGTTGCCAACAGCCATGCCACGCTCCTGCTGTTCTCCAGCAAGGGCAAGGTCTACTGGCTCAAGACCTACGAGATTCCCGAGGCTTCCCGTGCTGCGCGCGGTCGTCCGCTGGTCAACCTGCTGCCGCTGGATGAGGGTGAGTACATCACCACCATGCTGCAGATCGACCTGGAGGCCCTGCAGCAGAGCGCCGGTGCCGATGACGAGCTGGACGATGCCGATGATGCGGTGATCGAAGGCGAAGTGATCGAGGCCGATGACGCTGGCGATGCTGCTGAAGAGGTCGACGGCGACACTGCTGAGCTGGTGGCCGAACCGACCGGCGCCTATATCTTCATGGCCACCGCTTTCGGTACGGTCAAGAAAACCCCGCTGTCGCAATTCAGCCGTCCGCGTACCAGTGGCCTGATCGCCCTGAAGCTCAAGGAAGGCGACACCCTGATCGCCGCCGCGATCACCGACGGTGCCAAGGAGGTCATGCTGTTCTCCGATGCGGGCAAGGTGATTCGCTTTGCTGAAAGCGTGGTTCGCGAAATGGGCCGTGGCGCCCGTGGTATCCGCGGCATGCGGATCGGCAAGGGGCAGAAGCTGATCTCCATGCTGATTCCGGAATCGGGCGCGCAGATCCTCACCGCCTCCGAGCGTGGTTTCGGCAAGCGTACGCCACTGAGCAAGTTCCCGCGTCGTGGGCGTGGCGGCCAGGGCGTCATCGCCATGGTCACCAAGGAGCGCAACGGCCAGTTGATCGGTGCGATCCAGGTGCAGGAAGGTGAGGAAATCATGCTGATTTCCGACCAGGGCACCCTGGTTCGTACCCGTGTCGACGAAGTTTCCAGCCTGGGTCGTAACACCCAGGGCGTGACCCTGATCAAGCTGGCCAATGATGAAACGCTGGTGGGGCTTGAGCGGGTCCAGGAGCCTTCGGAAGTCGAGGGTGAGGAGCTGGAGATGGGTGTGGACGCCGAGTTCGAGGGCGAAATGCCGATCGACGGTGTCGCCGATGAGTCGGCGGCGGATGATGCAGCCGATGAAGTTGAGCGGCAGGATTAATTAAACGCCTGCGCCTGACGTTGTAGCACTGTAGGGCGGCCGATCGTGATGCGATCGGCTGTGATCGAACGCGAAGCGGTCGTTGTCGGACCGCTTTGTCGTGTCAGGAGTATCGAGATTCGCTGGAATCGGCGGATCGATCCTGCAGGGTGCCGGACAGGCCTGGCGGCGTGTATATCTTCAAGCATAGCGAGAGTGGATGTGAGCAAACGAGCCTATAACTTCTGCGCAGGTCCTGCTGCGCTGCCTGAAGCTGTCCTGTTGCGTGCCCAGTCGGAGTTGCTGGACTGGCAAGGCAAGGGGCTGTCGGTCATGGAAATGAGCCATCGCAGCGATGAGTTCGTCTCCATCGCCGAGCGGGCCGAGCAGGATCTGCGCGATCTGCTGGATATCCCCTCGAACTACAAGGTGCTGTTCCTGCAGGGCGGCGCCAGCCAGCAGTTTGCCCAGGTCGCCTTGAACCTGCTGCCGGAAAGCGGCAAGGCCGACTATGTCGAGACCGGTATCTGGTCGAAGAAGGCCATCGAGGAAGCTTCGCGTTTCGGTAACGTCAACGTCGCTGCCAGCGCCAAGCCCTATGACTACTTCGCCATCCCGGGCCAGAACGAGTGGAAGCTGTCGAAAGACGCGGCCTATGTCCACTATGTCTCGAACGAGACCATTGGCGGCCTGGAGTTCGATTGGATCCCGGAAACTGGCGACGTGCCGCTGGTCACCGACATGTCCTCGAACATTCTCTCGCGTGCCGTGGACGTTTCCCGCTTCGGCATGATCTACGCTGGCGCGCAGAAGAACATTGGCCCGAGCGGTATCGTCGTCAATATCGTGCGCGAAGACCTGCTGGGGCGTGCACGCTCGATCTGCCCGACCATGCTCGACTACAAGGTCGCGGCCGACAACGGTTCGATGTACAACACCCCGCCGACCCTGGCCTGGTACCTGTCGGGCCTGGTGTTCCAGTGGCTCAAGGAGCAGGGCGGTGTCGAGGCGATCGGCAGGCTCAACGATCTCAAGCAGCGCACGCTGTATGATTTCATCGACGCCAGCGGCCTCTACAGCAACCCGGTCAACAAGAGCAACCGCTCGTGGATGAACGTGCCGTTCCGCCTGGCCGACGATCGCCTGGACAAGCCGTTCCTGGCTGGTGCCGACGCTCGTGGCCTGCTGAACCTCAAGGGGCACCGCTCCGTGGGTGGCATGCGTGCCTCCATCTATAACGCCGTGGGTATCGATGCGGTCAACGCACTGGTCGCCTACATGGCAGAGTTCGAGAAGGAACACGGCTGATGGCTGAACAGGAACTCAAGGCGCTGCGCCTGCGCATCGACAGTCTCGACGAGAAGATCCTCGAGCTGATCAGCGAGCGCGCCCGCTGCGCCCAGGAAGTCGCACGGGTCAAGATGGGCTCGCTGGCCGAGGGCGAAGTACCGGTGTTCTATCGCCCCGAGCGTGAGGCGCAGGTGCTCAAGCGCGTCATGGACCGCAACCAGGGCCCGCTGGGTAACGAGGAGATGGCGCGGCTGTTCCGTGAAATCATGTCCTCCTGCCTGGCCCTGGAGCAGCCGCTGAAAGTGGCCTACCTGGGCCCCGAGGGGACCTTCACCCAGGCCGCGGCGATGAAGCACTTCGGCCATGCGGTGATCAGCAAGCCGATGGCGGCCATCGACGAGGTGTTCCGCGAGGTCGCCGCAGGTGCGGTGAACTTCGGCGTGGTGCCGGTGGAAAACTCCACCGAGGGTGCGGTCAACCACACCCTCGACAGCTTCCTCGAACACGACATGGTGATCTGTGGCGAAGTCGAGCTGCGTATCCATCATCACCTGCTGGTGGGCGAGAACACCAAGACCGACAGCATCAGCCGTATCTACTCCCATGCCCAGTCCCTGGCCCAGTGCCGCAAGTGGCTGGACGCCCATTACCCGAATGTCGAGCGCGTGGCGGTGTCGAGCAACGCCGAGGCGGCCAAGCGGGTCAAGGGTGAGTGGAACTCGGCGGCGATCGCCGGTGATATGGCGGCTGGCCTGTACGGCCTGACCCGCCTGGCCGAGAAAATCGAGGACCGTCCGGACAACTCCACGCGGTTCCTGATGATCGGCAACCAGGAAGTGCCACCGACTGGCGACGACAAGACGTCGATCATTGTCTCCATGAGTAACAAGCCGGGTGCGCTGCATGAGTTGCTGGTGCCGTTTCATGACAACGGTATCGACCTGACGCGCATCGAAACCCGGCCATCGCGCAGCGGCAAGTGGACCTACGTCTTCTTCATCGACTTCGTCGGCCACCACCGCGACCCGCTGGTCAAGGGTGTGCTGGAGAAGATCAGTCAGGAGGCGGTAGCGCTCAAGGTGCTGGGCTCCTACCCGAAAGCGGTTCTCTAAGGGCGTGAACATGAGTGGCGACTTCCTCGCCCTGGCGCAGCCGGGCGTGCAAAAACTTTCGCCTTACGTTCCGGGCAAGCCCGTGGACGAATTGGCGCGTGAGCTGGATATCGATCCGGCGAACATCATCAAGCTGGCGAGCAACGAAAACCCGCTGGGCGCCAGCCCCAAGGCGCTGTCGGCCATTGCCGACGCGCTGGCCGAACTGACCCGCTACCCGGACGGCAATGGCTTCGACCTGAAGCAGCGCCTGTCCGAGCTATGTGGCGTACAGGCCAGCCAGGTGACCCTGGGCAATGGTTCCAACGACATTCTCGAGCTGGTCGCGCGGGCCTACCTGGCGCCAGGCCTGAATGCGGTGTTCAGCGAGCATGCCTTCGCGATCTACCCGATCGTGACCCAGGCCGTGGCGGCCGACGCCCGTGTGGCGCCGGCCAGGGACTTCGGTCATGACCTGCCGGCGATGCTGGCGGCGATCGACGAGAATACCCGGGTGGTGTTCATCGCCAACCCGAACAACCCGACCGGGACCTGGTTTGGTCCGCAGGCGCTGGAAGCTTTCCTGGCTGCGGTGCCCGAGCAGGTGCTGGTGGTGCTGGACGAGGCCTACATCGAGTACGCCGAGGGTGATGATCTGCCGAATGGCCTGAACTATCTGGCGAGCTACCCGAACCTGTTGGTCTCGCGGACCTTCTCCAAGGCCTATGGCCTGGCGGCGCTGCGGGTCGGCTACGGGCTGTCGTCGCCGGCGGTGGCGGATATCCTCAACCGGGTGCGCCAGCCGTTCAACGTCAACAGCCTGGCCCTGGTGGCCGCCTGTGCCGCGCTGGATGACGTCGAGTACGTGGCGCGCAGTCGCGAGCTGAACGAGGCGGGCATGCAGCAGCTGGAGGCAGGCTTCCGCCAGTTGGGGTTGGAGTGGATTCCTTCGCGGGCCAACTTCATCGCCGTCGATGTCGGTCGCGATGCCGCTCCGGTCTACCAGGGGCTGCTGCGCGAAGGTGTGATCGTGCGTCCGATCGGTGGCTACGGGATGCCGCGGCACCTGCGGGTCAGTATCGGCCTGGCCAGTGAAAACAGCCGTTTGCTCGAGGCGCTGGGCAAGGTTCTGGCTCGTGGTTGATGTCATGCCGATGCAATCTGTGACGCCTATGATCGGCCGCCTGGTGGTGGTCGGTCTTGGGCTTATTGGGGGTTCCTTCGCCAAGGGGCTGCGTGAAAGTGGCCTGTGCCAGGAAGTGGTAGGGGTTGATCTCAATCCGCAGTCGCGCCGCTTGGCGGTTGAGCTGGGCGTGGTTGATCGCTGTGAGGAAGACCTGGCGGCGGCTTGCCAGGGGGCTGATGTCATCCAGCTGGCGGTGCCGATCCTGGCGATGGAAAAGATGCTCGGCCTGTTGGCGGGCCTGGACCTCGGCCAGGCGATCCTGACCGATGTCGGCAGTGCCAAGGGGAATGTGGTGCGGGCTGCTGGCGAGGCGTTTGGCGCCATGCCGGCGCGCTTCGTGCCCGGGCATCCGATCGCCGGTTCCGAGCAGAGTGGGGTCGAAGCCTCGAACGCCAGGCTGTTCCGGCGCCACAAGGTGATCCTTACGCCGCTGGAAGGAACCGACGCGGATGCGGTGGCGACGGTCGATGCGTTGTGGCGGGCGCTGGGTGCGGATGTCGAGCAGATGGATGTCGGGCGCCACGATGAAGTGCTGGCGGCGACCAGTCACCTGCCGCACCTGCTGGCCTTCGGCCTGGTCGATTCATTGGCCAAGCGCAACGAGAACCTGGAAATTTTCCGTTATGCGGCGGGTGGCTTCCGTGACTTCACGCGAATCGCCGGCAGCGACCCGGTCATGTGGCACGATATCTTCCTGGCCAACCGCGATGCGGTCCTGCGTGCGCTGGACACCTTCCGCAGCGACCTGGATGTCCTGCGCGATGCCGTCGATGCCGGTGACGGGCATCAACTGCTGGATGTGTTCAAGCGTGCCCAGTCGGCTCGCGAATATTTCGGCAGGATCTTGGCCCGACGGGCCCGCAAGGACACAATGAACGTCAACGATGATCAGAAAGAGGCTCAGTCGTGAATATTCAAGCTCCAGTCATCGCCATCGACGGGCCTAGCGGATCGGGCAAGGGCACCATCGCCGGCTTGCTGGCCAAGCGTCTGGGTTGGTGCCTGCTGGACTCCGGTGCCCTGTACCGCTTGCTGGCCTTTGCCGCGCGCAACCATGGTGTCGACCTGACCAACGAGGAATCGCTCAAGCTGCTGGCTGCGCACCTCGACGTACAGTTCATCGGTGCGACCGACGGTCAGCCGGAACGCATCATCCTGGAAGGGGATGACGTCACCCAGGACATCCGCAACGAGTCGATCGGTGCCGGTGCTTCCCAGGTCGCCTCCCTGCCGGCGGTGCGTGATGCACTGCTGCAGCGCCAGCGGGCGTTTCGCGAGGCGCCGGGGCTGGTGGCCGACGGTCGCGACATGGGCACCGTGGTGTTTCCCGATGCGCCGTTGAAGATCTTCCTCACCGCCAGCTCCGAGGAGCGTGCTCGCCGTCGCTACTTGCAGTTGAAGGCCAAGGGCGATGATGTTAGTCTGTCGAGTCTGCTGGATGAGATCCGTGCGCGCGATGAGCGCGATACCCAGCGAGCGGTGGCCCCGCTCAAGCCGGCGGCCGACGCCATACAGCTGGATTCCACGGAGTTGTCCATCGAGCAGGTGCTGGAACGCATCATGAGCGAGATCGCCATTCGCGATATCGCCGGGTGACCAAGAGGGGTGCAGGGGACCAGTCATAGTCCTGCATGGCCTCTTTATATGAACGTAACCCACATCGTCTGGGATGTGGCAGATGGGCGTATTCTTCGCCCTCATCAACAGGAATTAAAATGAGCGAAAGCTTTGCGGAACTCTTTGAAGAGAGCTTGAAGACCCTGAATCTTCAGGCTGGTTCGATCATCACCGGTGTTATCGTTGATATCGATTACCAAGCTCGTTGGGTAACTGTCCACGCTGGTCTGAAGTCTGAAGCTCTGATCCCGCTGGAACAGTTCTACACCGATGCTGGCGAACTGAACATCAACGTCGGTGACGAAGTTCACGTGGCGCTGGATTCGGTTGAAGATGGCTTTGGTGAAACCAAGCTGTCCCGTGAAAAAGCCAAGCGCGCTGAATGCTGGATCGTTCTGGAAGCAGCCTTCGCAGCCGAGGAAGTGGTCAAGGGCGTTATCAACGGTAAGGTTAAGGGCGGCTTCACTGTCGACGTTAACGGCATCCGTGCGTTCCTGCCAGGTTCCCTGGTTGACGTCCGTCCAGTGCGCGACACCACGCACCTGGAAGGCAAAGAGCTCGAGTTCAAGGTCATCAAGCTCGACCAGAAACGCAACAACGTTGTCGTTTCCCGCCGCAGCGTCCTGGAAGCCGAGAACTCCGCCGAGCGTGAAGCTCTGCTGGAATCCCTGCAGGAAGGTCAGCAGGTCAAGGGTATCGTCAAGAACCTCACCGACTACGGTGCATTCGTTGATCTGGGCGGCGTCGATGGCCTGCTGCACATCACCGACATGGCCTGGAAGCGCATCAAGCATCCATCGGAAATCGTCAACGTTGGCGACGAGATCGATGTCAAGGTTCTGAAGTACGATCGCGAGCGCAATCGTGTTTCCCTGGGCCTGAAGCAACTGGGCGAAGACCCATGGGTTGCTATCAAGGCTCGCTACCCAGAAAGCACCCGCGTGACCGCGCGTGTTACCAACCTGACCGACTACGGCTGCTTCGCTGAGCTGGAAGAAGGCGTTGAAGGCCTGGTACACGTTTCGGAAATGGACTGGACCAACAAGAACATCCATCCTTCGAAAGTTGTACAAGTCGGCGACGAAGTGGAAGTCATGGTTCTGGACATCGACGAAGAGCGTCGTCGTATCTCCCTGGGCATCAAGCAGTGCAAGTCGAACCCATGGGAAGACTTCTCTGGACAGTTCAACAAGGGCGACAAGATCTCCGGTACCATCAAGTCGATCACCGATTTCGGTATCTTCATCGGTCTGGACGGCGGCATCGACGGCCTGGTTCACCTGTCGGACATCTCCTGGAACGAAGTCGGCGAAGAAGCCGTACGTCGCTTCAAGAAGGGCGACGAGCTGGACACCGTCATCCTGTCGGTTGACCCAGAGCGTGAGCGCATCTCCCTGGGCATCAAGCAGCTGGAAAGCGATCCGTTCTCCGAGTACGTCTCGGTCAACGACAAAGGCGCTGTTGTCAAAGGCACTGTGAAAGAAGTTGACGCCAAAGGCGCCATCATCGTTCTGGCCGACGATATCGAAGCGACTCTGAAAGCCTCCGAAATCAGCCGTGACCGCGTTGAAGACGCGCGTAACGTCCTGAAAGAAGGCGAAGAAGTAGAAGCCAAGATCATCAGCGTTGATCGTAAGAGCCGCGTAATCCAGCTCTCGATCAAGTCGAAAGACGTTGAAGACGAGAAAGAAGCCATCCAGAGCCTGAAAGCCGCTCCGGAAGGTGAAGCAGCTGACACCACCATGGCTGCTCTGCTGCGTCAAGCAATGGCCAAGCAGAACTGAGTTCTGTCTGACTGTTGAAAGAAAGGGCGACTTCGGTCGCCCTTTTTTGTGCCTGAAATTTGCCTGTATCAGTAGCGAAACAAAATTGGCCTTGCAGCTGTCATATTTGGAAGTGTAAAGATGTAGCTGTCTGAGGCGGTCGTTGTTCGTTGTCAGAGGCTTTTCTCAGGGTGTTGCCTTGATAAGGAAGTGAATGAGCAAGCTCATGGCTGTAATCCTCTTGGCATTGCTTGCCGGGTGCGCCACCAATGCCAAGACTCACGTCAGGCATGGGGTGAGTGGTATCGAGATCGATTGTTCAGGGCTCGGTTCCGGCTGGGAAAAGTGCTACAAGCGTGCGGCTCGGGAGTGCAAGGCTCAGGGCTACAAGGTCGTTACCAAATCCAGTGACGCCAAGGATGATGACGACAATTATCTGTTTGGCTGGAACCCGGCGGGCTCCGTTACCCGAACCATGCTGGTTATCTGCAACCAGCCACAATAAGCCCTTGAGCCTCGACGCATCTTGTATGCAGATAAGTCAATGGGTGGGCTGTTCAAAACCATCCAGCCGTGCTACAACCTTCGAAATGCTTTTCCTAGCTGCTTGAAAAAGAAGGGAAAAATATGACGAAGTCGGAGTTGATCGAACGAATTGTCACCCATCAGGGCCTGCTCTCGTCCAAGGATGTGGAGCTGGCCATCAAGACCATGCTCGAGCAGATGTCCCAGTGCCTGGCGACCGGAGATCGGATCGAGATTCGTGGATTCGGTAGCTTTTCCCTGCATTACCGTGCGCCAAGGGTGGGGCGTAACCCGAAGACCGGTCAGTCGGTGAGCCTGGATGGTAAATTTGTGCCGCATTTCAAGCCGGGGAAGGAGCTGCGGGATCGGGTCAATGAGGAGGATGAGTGATACAGGTGCGGTAAGCCAGTCTTTCATATTACACAAATCTTAAGAGTGCAAGCCGTGATATGCGGCTTTCGTCGTTTTTGTTTTTTGACTTTTATTGGACGAAATAGATGAGCCGTGCAGGATATTTTGAGGAGATGGGGTTCGCTAATTTGGTGGTTGTTATAATTAAAAGATGGTGGTTGGTTCTGCCGGTTTTTATATTATTCTCGTCTATTTCTGCATATTATGCAAAGAGGCTTCCGGAGATATATGAAGTTAAGTTTGGTGTAGTGCCTCCTTCGGTTCGAGATGTCGCCGATCTTAATTATGGTCGGCTGGGTGTTAGTGGTTTAAAAAGCTATGAAGTGAGGCTAGTTTATAAAGCTTTTGTCGTTGGGCTTCATTCTGCAGAGGTTTTACGCGATTTTCAATCTGCTTGGAATGCAATGAAGAGTGCAAATGCGAACTCTCAGAAACGTACTGTTCTGAGTGATAGGATAAACATCTACGTGCCTGCAGTTGCGGATGCTGACGGGCGTTACACAATTTTGGTTCGTGGGGCAGATCCAGATTTGGTGGCCGAGCATGCAAGTGCATACATGAAATTTGTTGGCGATCTTGCCCGACGAGAGATGATTGCGGGAGCTCAGCATGAGCTTGACCAGGTTCGTGATGCTATGGCTGCTTTGTTGAGTCTGCCAGTGGTCGAGAAGAATTCCGCAGATGGTGGCGCACGCATACCCGGTGATAATAGTGCTGCTAGTATTGAGTTGCAGCGATATTATCAGTTCTACAAAAATGCAAAAATTGATGGATCAAAAGTAGCTGTTTATAGAATAGAAGGTGAAATTCCCTCTCAAGGACGATTTGTTGGGCCCAATAGAGTATTAATTTTATTTTTTGGGGCTTTCTTTGGCTTGATATTTGGTTGCTGTCTGGCGGTGGGTGTTCATGCTATTGCTGGGCGATCTGGAGTGCGTTGATCGTAATCCATATATAGTGTCGATGCCTTGCTTTTGATAATTTTCAGTGATTTTACTTGCTTGATTCTTGTCTTTGCTATATAGGGCTGTTTTAAAATTGGAAGCAGGCTCCATTGCCTTATCCTTTCATGGGCTTGCTTGCGCTGATTCCAAGCATGTGTTTGGGGGCTAGATGAGCTCATGCAGGCGTTTTGTGCTGTTTGGGGTATTCCGGGTACAATGCATCCATATGTCAAATTTTGGGGTTATGTTGTGATTACGAATACATTGTACGATTTATCTTGACAAGATCTTGGGTTTCTGGTTGGTGTCTGGGCTCTCTAGGTGCTTTGATGATAAGGCGCGCATGGTGGCCTTTGTAGTGGTTTTTTAGCGCCGCTTTCTGCTATGTGTGGATGCGCGGAGACGGAATGCAAGCTAGTCCCAATCTGTATTGTTAATGATTATCCGAGTCAATTGAACCCTATTTAAAACGGTTAAAAAATGTCGCTTAAAGTACTTTCTGTTTTTGGAACTAGGCCCGAAGCAATCAAGATGGCGCCACTTGCGTTGGCACTTGCCGAGGATGGCCGTTTCGAGTCGAAAGTGTGCGTGACGGCTCAACATAGAGAAATGCTTGACCAGGTGTTGGATCTATTTGATTTGATACCGGACTTTGATTTGAACGTGATGCGGCCAGGGCAGGATCTCAACGGGCTGAGCTCTTCGATCATGCAAGGGTTGAGCGCTGTGTTTGCCGAGTTTAAACCTGATATCGTACTTGTCCACGGGGATACCACAACAACCTGTGTGGCAACTCTGGCGTCTTATTACCATCAGATACCTGTGGCGCACGTTGAGGCGGGCCTCAGGACTGGAAATATCTACTCTCCCTGGCCGGAGGAGGGTAACCGAAAGGTGACAGGTGCCTTGGCATCACTGCATTTTGCTCCGACGCAAACCTCACAAATTAACCTGCTCAAGGAAAACATTGATCCGCGCTGCGTTCACATTACAGGTAATACGGTGATCGACGCTCTGCTCAAGGTTGTCGAAAAACTCACTACTTCTCAGCCTCTGAAGGCTGAGCTAGATGAGCAATTCTCATTTATCGACATGACGAAGCAGCTTGTTCTAGTTACCGGGCATCGTCGAGAGAGTTTTGGCGGTGGATTTGAGCGTATCTGTCAGGCTTTGGTTGATACAGCTCACGAGTTTCCTGAAGTAGAAATTGTATACCCCGTTCACCTTAATCCGAATGTCAGGGAACCTATCAATCGGCTGCTTTCTGGTATTAAGAATATCCATCTGATTGAACCCTTGGACTATCTGCCATTTGTTTATCTAATGAGCCGCTCAATGATTATTCTGACTGACTCGGGTGGCATTCAGGAAGAAGCACCTTCGCTTGGGAAACCTGTGTTGGTAATGCGTGAAACTACTGAACGCCCGGAAGCGGTGGCAGCTGGCACTGTTAGGCTCGTTGGAACTGAAAGGCAAGCTATTTTCGACAATTTGAAATTGCTACTAACTGAGCCAGAGGCTTATGAAAAAATGAGCTTTGCTCATAATCCCTATGGTGACGGGCGTGCGAGTCAGCGAATTATCGAGGTGCTGGCGGCTTATAAAAAATAAAGTGATCTAAGTGTAATTGGTAGTTTATTCGGTTTGAGGTGGTCGAGATGTTTAATTCAGTTTCAGTTGTGGGGTTAGGATACATTGGTCTGCCTACTGCCGCCGTTTTTGCGTCAAGAAAAATCAAAGTGATCGGCGTGGATGTGAATGGTAGTGCTGTAGATATCATCAATCAGGGACGTATCCACATTGTAGAACCCGATTTGGACATTGTTGTTCATGCTGCTGTGACAGAAGGCTTTTTACGCGCAACTTTGGTTCCTGAACCTGCAGATGCATTTCTGATTGCTGTGCCGACGCCTTTCAAAGATGGGTATGAGCCGGACTTGTCCTATATTGAGTCTGCCTGTCGAGCGATAGCTCCGGTATTGAAGGTGGGAGATCTGGTTATTCTTGAATCAACTTCACCTGTCGGTGCTACTGAGCAAATGGCCAAGTGGCTCGCAGAAATTCGCCCTGATTTGAGTTTTCCGCAGGAGCTTGGTGAAAAATCCGATATCCGAATTGCATACTGTCCAGAACGTGTATTGCCAGGCCATGTATTGCAAGAGCTGGTGCA
Organism: Pseudomonas vanderleydeniana; assembly: GCF_014268755.2. NCBI lineage: Bacteria > Pseudomonadati > Pseudomonadota > Gammaproteobacteria > Pseudomonadales > Pseudomonadaceae > Pseudomonas > Pseudomonas vanderleydeniana. The sequence goes on from NZ_CP077093.1 coordinate 2,163,647, forward strand.
AAATGATCGTGTGATTGGTGGTCTGACCACGAAGTGCTCCGAGCGAGCGGCAGCGTTGTATAAGTTGTTTGTACTTGGAGAATGCATAATTACAAATGCACGCACTGCAGAAATGTGTAAACTGACGGAAAATAGTTTCCGGGACGTGAACATCGCTTTCGCAAATGAGCTGTCTATCATCTGCGATAAGTTGGATATCAGTGTCTGGGAGTTGATTCGTCTTGCCAATCGCCACCCGCGAGTCAGCGTGCTTCAGCCTGGTCCAGGTGTTGGTGGTCATTGTATTGCTGTGGATCCCTGGTTCATTGTGAGCAAGACTCCTGAGCACGCTCGTTTGATTCGCTGTGCACGGGAAGTCAACGATTCGAAACCAGAGTGGGTCATCAATAAGGTTAAACTCCTTGTCGCCGATTATCTTCTGTCCAATCCGGAGAAGAGCGCCAAGGAGGTCACGATAGCTGCCTTTGGTTTGGCGTTTAAGCCTGATATCGATGATCTGCGTGAAAGCCCAGCACTAGAAATCACGCAGCGTATCGCGCGTGAGTGTCCAGGGCGATTAATCGCTGTTGAGCCTAATATATTAGAATTGCCGGAATCCCTAGATAAACGAGTTGAGCTCGAGTCGATAGATTTTGCCTTGGAGCGAGCAAATATTGTTCTGCTATTGGTTGATCACAAAGTCTTTAAGGGAATAGATAAAGCGCGTCTTGGGCAAGTTAAGATGATCGACACGCGAGGGATATGGGGTTGAGTTAGTAGAAGTTGGAAAGAGCGAAGCTGTGCATGAATATAGGCATGTTAAGTGATTTGAGAGGCAAGATTGTTGCGTAAAGATTTAAAAAACATTGCATCTTTGGCCTGTATTCAGGGGTCTAATGCAGTCTTGCCTATATTCATTTTTCCTTACATGTTGCACTTGTTTGGAGCCGAGAAGTACGCGAGTCTTGCTGTTTCGGAGGCAATTTCACTGATTATATTGACGGTTGTTCTCTATAGTTTTGAGGTGAATGGAATTTCTCGAGTGGTCAATGCATGCTCTAGTGGCGGTGTGGTTGCGGCATCTGATATATATTGTGAAGTGTTTTTCTCACGCATGATTATTTGGTCAGTATGTTTGCTAGTTGTCTTGGTTGCGGGGATTTTTTTGCAGGTTCAGTTTTTTTTGGCACTGTTGGCCTGGATGCTGGTGCCGTTAGCCTATATTTTTCAGTCGACTTACTTTTATCAGGCAATTGAAAGTAATATGCCGGTGGCAGTATTTACATTGCTTAGCCGCTTGGTCTGCCTTATCGGGGTTTTTCTACTATCTAAGCCGGAAATGCCGATATATATGTTGCCGTTGATCGTCGGGGGGTGTTATCTGATTGGTGGCATAGCGTCTGCTATCTACTTGAAGATTATTCTTGGTTTAGAGTATCGAGCGGTTACTTTTGGGCGTCTATTGCAGTGCTTGTTAGATGGTAAGGAAATATTTTTTGGCAATGCATCGGTTGTATTGTTTCGGGATTCAAATCTTCTGATTTTAAATCTGTTGTCTATAAATCCGATAGCCCTGAGTGCCTATTCGGTAGTTGAGAAATTTATTAAGGCGTTTCAGGCGTTGATTCGTCCGCTTAATCAATTTTTCTATACTAGATCTATTAAGGTTCTTGGTGAAAAAAAAACACCGGATATGGTGGTTTTTTTTAAGATTATGAGGCTGACCTGGGTTCAGCTGTTGGCGCTTCTATTGGCGTTGGTGACGTTTCTGTTGGTTTGGTGGTTTTTTGAAGATGATATTAGTTTTATTGCCTCATATCCAGAGAAGCAGCTTATGGCTCATATGTTTTTAGTTATGGTTGTCGGGGTATTTTTTGGTGTCGCTAATTTTATGCTTGGAACAGCGGGCCTAAATAATTTAGGGGCGAGAAGATATTTTGCAAGTAGTCTTATTCTGACTGGTTGTGTCACGGTCACAGCATGTGTGGTGTTGGCGAATTATTATGAGGTTTATGGCGCAGTTGTCAGCTTTGTAATGGGTGAAATAATTCTGTTTTGCTTGATTTTAAAGAAATACTTGCAGTCATGGGGTGGTAGGTCGGTGAAATCCTGAGCTGGTTGTCAGTGGTTCGTAATTTTTAAAATATGTGTATATTTAAAGTTTGGGTTTCGGAGTCGGTATGAGTAAAAGAACTTATCAAGTCTGTAGTAATTGTGTAATGGATACGACTGATGAAAATATTGTTTTCGACGAAAATGGGGTGTGCGACCATTGTAATGGCTATTATCGCGATGTGCAGCCGCACTGGGACACTGGTCCGGAGGGGCGTCAGCGGCTGGTTGGCGTTTTCGAGGATATTAAGGCCAAGAGTAAAGGGAAACCATTTGACTGCATAATGGGCATGAGTGGCGGGTTGGATAGTTCGTACTTGCTGCATATCGCTGTCAGGGAATTTGGTTTGCGCCCGTTGGTGTTTCATGTTGACGGTGGATGGAACTCCCAATTAGCAGTTCATAATATTGAAGTTATTGTGGAGAAGCTGGGGCTTGATCTGTATACGGAAGTTATAAACTGGGAGGAGATGAAGGACTTCCAGCGTGCATTCTTCAAGGCTTCCGTGCCTCATATTGATATTCCTCAGGATCATGCATTTATTGCAACGCTTTATCATTTTGCCAATAAACATGGTATTAAGTATATCCTTAATGGCGGAAATTACTCGACTGAATGTGTCCGTAATCCATTGGAGTGGATGTATTATGGTACAGATATGTGGCAGCTTAAGGATATCCACAATAAATTTGGCGAGCGGCCATTGGTAGACTATCCATTAAGCAGTATCTGGTTTCATAAGGTCTATTTGCGCTTCCTTAAGGGGGTGAAAGTGGTTAAGCCTTTGAATTATGTGCCATATATTCGCTCGGAAGCGGTTGAAATCTTATCGAGGGAGTACGGTTGGAAATCATATCCACGAAAGCATGATGAGTCGCGATTCACTAAATTTTATGAAGGCTACTGGCTGCCCACAAAATTTGGCTATGACACTCGTAAGGTTCAATATTCTAGCTTGATCCTCACTGGGCAAATGACTCGTAACGAAGCTCTGGAGAAATTGCAGGAACCATCCTACGATCCTGAAACTATTGAGCAAGATTTCGAATATATTGCGAATAAACTTGATATGTCGGTAGAAGAGCTAAAGGTGTTGATGGAACTACCAAACAAGTCGTACCGTGATTATAAGTCGCAGCGTTATTTATTTGACCTTGGTGCGAAAGCCATGCAGATGTTGGGTATGGAGAGGGCGGTCAAAAGATGATTACCATTGTCGATTATGGTGTTGGTAATATTTTGTCGTTTGTTAATCTGTATAAGCGGCTAAATATCGAATGCCGTGTGGCAACCTCAGCTCAGCAGTTAGCGGGATCACGTAGGCTGATCCTACCTGGTGTGGGATCTTTTGATCACGCGATGAAAAGTCTTCAACGCTCGGGAATGCGCGGGCACCTTGATGAGTTGGTAATGGCTCGGAATATTCCCGTACTTGGCATATGTGTGGGTATGCAGATGCTGGCAAATTCCAGTGATGAAGGTGAGCTTCCTGGGTTGGGCTGGGTGCCAGGAATAGTCAGAAAGTTTGATATCTCAACTGTTGGGAGGCTGCCTCATATGGGGTGGAATGATATTACTCCTAATCGTGCATCAGGGCTTTTCAGAGATATATCAGAATTACCAAGATATTATTTTCTTCACTCTTATTATTTTGAGTGTATTCATCCTGAGCACGCTCTGGCAACCTCGTTGTATGGTGCTGAATTTACCTGTGCTGTTAATGTTGGAGCTGTCTACGGAGTTCAGTTTCATCCAGAAAAAAGCCATCATTTTGGTATGGACCTTTTGAAAAATTTTTCGGAGCTGTCTTAATGTTACGGCCTAGAGTAATTCCGTGTCTGTTGGTTCGAGACAAAGGCTTAGTGAAAACCGTTAAATTTAAGGATTCAAAATATATCGGTGATCCGCTAAACGCGGTAAAGATCTTCAATGAAAAAGAGGTTGATGAACTAGTTGTTCTCGATATCGATGCTTCGGTTGCCGGCCGAGAGCCTGATTATGCGCTTATAAAGAAGATGGCAATGGAGTGTCGTATGCCATTTTGTTATGGTGGTGGGATCTCTAGCGTGGAGCAGGCCAGAAAAATCATTGGTCTCGGAGTCGAAAAAATCGCTATAAGTTCTGCCGCCGTCCAAAATCCAGATTTGATACGACAGATTGCAGATGAAATTGGCAGTCAAAGTGTTGTAGTCGTTCTAGATGTAAAAAAACGCTTGCTGAGTGGGCGTTATGATGTCTGGATAAACAACGGGAGGAAAAATACGGGCAAGTGCCTGCTGGATATGTGTAAAGAACTTCAGCGCCAAGGTGTTGGAGAGATTGTGGTTAACTCCATTGACTATGATGGAGTGATGAAAGGTTATAATTTTGATGTGATAGAGAAAATTTATCCTGATGTCACGGTTCCGTTGACAGTCTTGGGTGGCGCCGGAACTATTGATGATGTTGGTAGTTTGATTAGAAGGTTTGGTGTGGTGGGGGCTGCAGCTGGCAGCCTTTTTTTATTTAAGGGTGTATACAAGGCGGTTTTGATAAATTATCCGACTTTTGTTGAGCGAGATGCGCTATTGGAGAAATATCTCTCATCGTAATAGTATTCGATTATTTTACTGAATCGATTGAAATGAGAACTTGCGCAGTGGTTGAAATTTCATGAAAGTAGCAATAGTGTGTGTGTGTTATAATGCATACAACGATTTGTTTAAGTTTGTATTGTCTCTTCGGGATTCGTTGATGCAGTCGACAGGTGTGCAGTTGACATTGGTCGTTGTCGATAACTCGACTCGGTCAGCTGATCAGCAGGTGCTTGATGATATTGCTCAGCTTGAATTAAGTAGTGTATACGTTAAATCTGAAAACGTGGGGTATTTTCCTGGATTTAAAATAGGTGCTGAGAAGCTAGGTGATTTGCAAGGTTACGATTGTGTTGCAATATCTAATGTGGATCTGAGTGTGCGTCTTGATTTTTTTGAGATGCTGAAGTTTCAAATAGAAGTTGTTCATGAAAAGGTTGGTATCATTGCTCCTGCGATAATTTCTGCAAGTCGTGGAGGAGACCTGAATCCGAAGACTTTGTTTAGGCCAACTCGCTACTCCCTGTTGAAGAATATTTTTATTTTTAAAAGATTATGGCTTTTCAAAATATATAGAAAATTTTCTGATCTTAAGGTTAAAAGTGCAGTCGGCTCCCGATTGCCTGGTGAGTTTTTTTATTCTCCGCACGGATCATTTATTTTGTTTACGAAGAGTTATTTTTTTGCCGGTGGTTCAATTGATTATCCTCAATTTTTGTTTGGGGAGGAAGATTTTGTCGCGGAGCAATGTCGGATTGCTGGATTAAAAGTTCAATATCAGCCGAGCGTTGTCATTATCGACTCTGATCATGGTTCGACTTCTCGCGAGAAGCTCGACTTTATAGCCAGAGAGCATGTGAAGTCACTTAGATATATTGTTGATACTTATCATTCTTGATGGTGGATAATATGAAACAGATTCTGCAGGATATGGCAAAGGGTAAGACTACGGTGACGCAGGCTCCTGCACCTGAGGCCTCTCCCGGCAACCTCATTATTAATACGCGAGTATCCCTGATTTCTGCAGGTACCGAGCGCATGTTAGTGGGCTTCGGTAAGGCTTCGTATCTGGAGAAGGCGCGGCAACAACCCGAAAAGGTAAGAATGGTGCTGGAAAAGGTCCAGACTGATGGTTTGGCCACGACTATCGAGGCTGTTCAGTCGAAGCTGGCACAGCCTCTTCCTCTGGGTTACTGCAATGTTGGTGTTGTGAACGAGATTGGGGCAGGCGTCACTGGCTTCAAGTTAGGCGAAAGAGTTGTTTCTAATGGTGCTCACGCTGATGTGGTCAAAGTTCCCAGGAATCTCTGTGCGCTGATTCCTGATAATGTCGATGATATTTCTGCTTCGTTCACCGTTGTGGCCAGTATCGGCCTGCAGGGTATTCGCCTTGCGCAGCCGACGCTTGGAGAAACTTTCGTTGTCATCGGAGCCGGGCTTATCGGCTTGTTGGCTGTGCAGTTGCTCAGAGCCCATGGTTGCCGTGTGTTGGCTGTTGATTTTGATGATTCGAAGCTGATGCTTGCCCGTCAATTCGGTGCCAGCGTTTGCAATCCTGGTAAAGGCGAAGACCCAGTCGCTGCTGGCATGGCTTTCAGCCGAGGTCAGGGGGTCGATGGGGTGATTATTACTGCCTCAACCAAGTCCAGTGACCCGGTTACTCAGGCAGCAAGGATGTCACGCAAGCGTGCTCGTATCATTCTGGTCGGTGTGACGGGGTTAGAGCTCAATCGTGCAGATTTTTACGAGAAAGAATTGAGCTTTCAGGTCTCTTGTTCTTATGGTCCTGGTCGTTATGACCCAGCCTACGAGGACCAGGGTAATGATTACCCGATAGGTTTCGTACGTTGGACCGAGCAACGAAATTTTGAAGCCGTACTCGACATGATGAGTAGCGGTCAGTTGAATGTAGCGTCGCTGGTTACACACCGCTTTGCTTTTGAAGATGCTGTCGATGCCTATCAATTATTGACCGATGACAAGTCTGCTCTCGGCATCGTTTTACAATATGAATCGAATGATGCCGAGCGGCATATTACACGTGTTGTGCTTGATGATTCTCGTGCGTTGAGTTTCAGTTCAAGCAAGCCGGTTGTTGGCTTCATTGGTGCCGGAAACTATGCTTCACGAATTCTTATTCCTGCATTCAAAGCAGCAGGTGCCCAGTTTCACACGATCGTTACCGCAGGCGGTTTAAACGGCGTCATTCATGGCAGCAAGGCTGGCTTCGTCGAGGCGTCAACGGATGTTGCAGTGATGCTTGATGAGCCTACAATCAACACGGTAGTGATTGTTACTCGTCATGACAGTCATGCGCGCTTCGTTGAGCAGGCTTTAGTGGCGGGTAAGCATGTGTTTGTCGAGAAACCGTTGGCGATCCAGCCAGCTGAGCTTAGGGTCGTCGAGGAGGCCTATGGCAAAGCTCATTCCAATGGGTTGAAGCTGCATCTAATGGTGGGGTTCAACCGCCGCTTTTCGCCGCAGATTCAAAAAATGAAGACTTTGCTGTCAGCAGTAAAGGAGCCGAAGTCGTTTATCATGACCATGAATGCGGGTGCCATACCGGCTAACCACTGGACGCAGGACCCGCTTACTGGAGGAGGGCGCATTATTGGCGAGGCGTGTCATTTCATTGATCTCATGCGCTTCCTGGCGGGTAGCAAAATCACTTCTATCCAGGCACAACGTATGGGTGACTGTGACGCTGTGGCCGTTGTTGAAGACAAGGCTTCCATTACTCTGGGCTTCGAGGATGGATCCTTTGGTACCATTCACTACTTTGCCAATGGTGCTTCAAGCTTTCCAAAGGAAAGGGTGGAGGTATTTGCGGCTGGCCGAGTGCTCCAGTTGGATAACTTTCGCAAGTTGAAGGGCTTCGGCTGGCCGGGTTTCAGTAAATTAAATCTGTGGAAGCAAAACAAAGGCCAAAATGAATGCGTTGCCGCGTTTCTAGCGGCAGTAGAAAATGGTGGCCTTACACCTATTCCCGCGCAAGAGATTTTCGAGGTGGCTCGGGTTACCATGGAAGTCGCACGGATTCTACGCGATCAATGAAGGCTTTATTGATCAAGATACGGACGGCTCGTCAGTTGGGTATTGCCAATCTGGCGCGGGTCCTATCATACCGCATCGGGGTCAAGACAGGTCTGAATCCCGTACGCAGGCTAATTTCGAGCACTGCATCGGCGCCTTTTTTTCGTGAATCGCTGGTGGAGCGTAAGGGGTTGCCTTATTCGGCGCAGTGGAATACCGAACTCCATTATTTTGGGCGTTGGCCATGTCCGATCTCGGAGGAGCCTCCGAGTTGGCACATCAACCCCCTCAATGGTGTCAAGTTACCAGGTGCCGAGCTGGAGTGGTGGAGAATTCCCGACTTCGATGTTGCGGTGGGGGATATCAAATGCGTTTGGGAGGCGTCGCGTTTCGATTGGGTTCTTGCCTATGCCCAAAGAGCTTGCAGTACAGATTCTTCAGTGATCTGCCGCCTGAATATGTGGTTGCAAGACTGGTGCGCTGAAAATCCGCCGTATCGGGGGCCAAACTGGAAGTGTGGTCAGGAGGCCTCAATTCGTGTCTTGCACTTGGCCATGGCGGCTCTTTTGCTTGATCAGGCCAGGTTGCCTCTGCAAGGTGTACAAGATTTGGTCGAGCTGCATCTGAAGCGTATTGAGCCTACGCTAGGCTATGCCATGGCGCAGGACAACAACCATGGTACTTCAGAGGCTGCTGCGCTTTTTGTAGGGGGGAGTTGGCTAGCCAATTGTGGTGTCCGTGCGGGGCTACGCTGGCAACGTCTGGGGCGCAAGTGGCTGGAGAACCGTGTAGCCCGTCTAATCGAAAATGACGGTAGCTTCAGTCAGTACTCGATCAACTACCACCGTGTCTTACTCGATACTCTGTCCATGGCTGAAGTTTGGCGCCTCAAGCACGGGCTTGTTCCATTCTCCAGTGCATTTCTTCATCGCGCACAGGCAGCTTCCCGATGGCTGGCCACAATGGTTAATAGTTCAACTGGTGACGCTCCCAATATCGGTGCCAATGATGGTGCCAGGTTATTGCCTCTGACTGATACGGCTTATCGTGATTTCCGCCCCTCTGTTCAGCTTGCCACGGTGCTCTTTTCCGGTGAGCGTGCTTATTCTGGAACAGGCGAGTGGGATTTGCCGTTGCATTGGCTTAATGTGGACATTCCTGAAGAGGTTGCTTCAACTCCGGATAGTCGGCTGTTCGACGATGGCGGCTATGCAGTGCTCAAGCAAGGGCGCTGCTTCGTTTTGTTGCGCTATCCGCGTTTTCGTTTTCGCCCAAGTCAGGCCGATGCGTTGCATCTCGATTTGTGGCGTGACGGTGCGTGCTTGTTGGGAGATGCTGGGTCATACAGCTACAATACCGCTGTTCGATGGCTTAGCTATTTTCCTGGGACGGCTAGTCATAACACCGTGCAGTTCGACGGCCGTGATCAGATGCCCAGGCTTAGTCGGTTTTTGTTTGGGGACTGGCTGCGCACTTCTGCAGTCGAACCATTGAAATCACAGGTTCAGTCGCAGGAATGTGGTGCTTCCTATACCGATGCTCGAGGAGCGACCCATCGGCGTCATGTTGCAGTGAATGACAACCATCTGACTATTACAGACGAGCTTTCTGGGTTTATCAAAACAGCTGTTTTACGCTGGCGCTTGCAGCCAGGTGAGTGGGTCGTCCAGGGAGAGTCGATTACGGACGGAAAGCAGCGGTTATCGGTCAATGGCAGCATGAGGTTTTTGCGATTTGAGTTAGTTCAGGGATGGCAGTCGCTCCACTATCTAGAGAAAAACGAAGTGCCAGTATTGGAAGTTGAAGTCGATACTGCAGGTGTACTGACCACGGAGTACTATTGGTAGAAATGCGAGTTCTTTATTTTCATCAACATTTTTCCACCCCTAAAGGTGCAACTGGTATTCGTTCGTATGAAATGGCTCGCCGGCTGATCGCCAGAGGGCATCAGGTTACGATGGTCTGCGGTAGTTATGGTGGAGGTAAAACCGGTGTCGATACCCCTTTTCTCAATGGGCTACGCAGAGGGCGTGTAGAAGGTATCGATATCATAGAGTTCAATCTGGCTTACTCCAATAGCGATGGCTTTCTGACGCGAGCTATCAGTTTTCTGAAGTTTGCTTTTCGAAGTGTCAGGCTAGCGTTGACCGAGCGATACGATGTTGTATTTGCCACCACGACTCCACTGACTGCCGGTATCCCTGGTGTGTTTGCACGCTACTTGAGATGCAAGCCATTTGTTTTCGAGGTTCGCGATCTCTGGCCTGAGCTACCCAAGGCAATGGGAGTCATCCGTAATCCCCTGATATTGGGTGCCATGTCCATTCTTGAATGGATCAGCTATCGCTCAGCTCACCGACTGATAGGTTTGTCTCCTGGAATCGTCGAGGGGATTGCCCGTCGGGGCGTGCCCCGTGAGCGAATTGCAATGGTGCCCAATGGTTGCGATCTGGATATCTTTGATGTGCCGGTTTGCGGCTGGCGACCGAACGGCGTGCTGCCTGAGCATTTGATGGCGATCTTTGCCGGCACCCACGGGCAGGCCAATCAGCTGGACGCGGTGCTGGATGCTGCTGCTGAGTTGAAGCGGCGTGATCGTGATGACATTCGCCTGGTGCTGATTGGTCAGGGCAAGCTTAAACCCGCCTTACAGAGGCGTGCAAATGAGCAAGGTATCAGCAATGTGATTTTTCATGAGCCTGTTGACAAGGAGCGTCTTTCCGGCTTGATGGCTTCTGCTGATCTGGGGCTCCAAGTGCTGGCCAATGTGCCGGCGTTCTACTTCGGTACTTCGCCGAACAAGTTTTTTGACTACATCGCATCTGGCCTTCCAGTACTAAACAATTACCCGGGATGGCTCGCAGAGATGATCGTCCAAGAGGATTGTGGATATGTTGTCGATCCGGATAGCCCGGAGGCCTTTGCTGATGCGCTTGAGCAAGCTGCTGATGATCGTCCAGCGCTGGCAGCCAAAGGCCTGAAAGGACAGGCGTTAGCTGCGAGAGAGTTTGACCGCCGTAAGCTTGCGGATCAGTTTGTCGATTGGTTGGAGGGCGTAGCGTAATGATCAAGCGGATAATGGATATACTTGTCGCGGCGTCCGCCCTGCTACTGCTGTCTCCTGTCATGCTGATAGTCGCTTGGCTCATTCGCCGGAAACTGGGCTCTCCGATATTGTTTCGTCAGGTCCGTCCTGGTATGCATGCAAGACCCTTTCAGATGGTCAAGTTTCGCACCATGCGTGACGCCTGCGATGCCGAGGGAAATCCGCTTCCTGATGTTGAGCGCATGACACCGTTTGGCCGGTTCTTGCGTTCCAGTAGTCTTGACGAATTACCAGAGCTCTGGAACGTGCTCAAGGGAGATATGAGCCTGGTCGGTCCACGACCCTTGCTGATGGAGTACTTACCGCTTTACAGTGCTGAGCAAAGCCGACGCCATGACGTTCGTCCGGGAGTGACGGGTTGGGCACAAATAAATGGCAGGAATGCGATCAGTTGGGATGAAAAATTTAAATTTGATATTTGGTATGTGGATAATAGGTCTATTTTGCTTGACCTCAGAATAATCCTCCAAACAGTGAGAAAGGTTTTGGCCCGTAATGACATAAATGCTGCAGGCGAGGTAACCATTACCAAGTTTACCGGTAGTAAGCGATGAAGAAATTGGCGGTTCTTGGTGCCAGTGGGCACGGTAAAGTAGTAGCTGACACTGCTGAGTGTTGCGGTTGGACACAGGTCGATTTTTATGATGATGGCTGGCCTGAGATCACCGTGACTGGAGCATGGGAAGTTATCGGTGATGGTGAGGCTCTGCTTGCCTCTGTTGAAAAGTATGACGGTGTTCTCGTTGCTATTGGTAATAACTCAATTCGACAAAAAAAAATTATTGAGCTGGAGCTTGCGGGGGCAGAGCTCATCAGCCTGAAGCACCCACAATGCAGTTTTAGTCGTTATGCTACGCTTGGTAAAGGATCTGTTGTTTTTGCCGGTGCAATTGTCAACGTTGGCGCAAGTATCGGAGTCGGAGCAATTATTAATTCTGGCTGCAGTGTTGATCATGACTGTCAACTTGGCGAATATGTTCATATCAGTCCAGGTGCAAGGCTTGCTGGAGGTGTGGTGGTAGGTGATCTTACCTGGGTGGGAGTAGGAGCTGCCGTACGTCAATCACTTCATATAGGCTCTAACGTGATTGTCGGTGCAGGCGCTGCTGTAATAAGTGATATTCCTGATAATCTTACTTTTGTTGGTGTGCCAGCTCGTAAGCTGAAATGAAATATTATTATAAGTGGTTATGGCTTTTCTTATAGCGCGGGGTGTTGTTTGTGTTGAATTCATCGTTTTCTCCCTGGCCTTCTTTTTCTATTGAAGAGGGAGATGCAATTCGTAATGTCCTTTTGTCCAACAAGGTTAACTATTGGACAGGGCAAGAATGCCGAGAGTTTGAGCGAGAGTTTTCGCTCTGGGTTGGTACGAACTATGCCGTAGCGGTGGCAAATGGCACCGTTGCTTTGGATCTCGCGCTAAAGGCATTGCATATTGGTACTGGAGATGAAGTTATTGTAACGTCTCGCACCTTTCTGGCTTCCGTTTCCAGTATTGTCAATGCAGGCGCCGTTCCGATTTTTGCTGATGTTGATGTTGAGTCGCAAAATGTAACTGCTGAAACCATTGAGGCAGTGCTCTCTTCGCGAACACGTGGAATTATTTGCGTTCACTTGGCTGGTTGGCCATGTGATATGGATCCGATCATGGCTTTGGCTGCCAAGCATAATCTTAAGGTTATAGAAGATTGTGCGCAGGCTCATGGTGCACGTTATAAGGGGCGTGCGGTAGGTTCAATCGGGCACGTTGGGGCTTGGTCTTTTTGTCAAGATAAGATCATGACCACCGGCGGTGAGGGTGGAATGGTTACTACTAATGACCGTAGCTTGTGGTCTAGCATGTGGTCATTCAAAGATCATGGTAAAAGCTGGGAGGCCGTGTATGAACGCGAGCATCCCCCGGGTTTTCGTTGGCTTCATGAAAGTTTCGGGACCAACTGGCGCATGCTGGAAATTCAGGCAGCAATCGGGCGTATCCAATTAAGAAAAATGAAGGGCTGGACTGAGACGCGACTCGCTCATGCGAGCAGGATATGGGGATGTGCTTCCAAACTCACCGCGCTCCGAGTCCCCAAGGTACCTCAAGAGTATTTGCATGCTGCCTATAAATGTTATGTGTTTCTGAAACCAGAACAACTCAAAGAAGGCTGGAGTCGTGATCGGGTTTTGTTAGAGATTGCTGAGAGGGGGGTTCCTTGTTTTACAGGTTCGTGCTCTGAAGTGTACTTGGAGAAGGCTTTTGATGGTACAGGTTGGCGTCCTAAAAAACCTATGGAATGTGCAAGGACTCTTGGCGAAACAAGCCTGATGTTTTTAGTTCATCCCACCTTGACTGACTCTGAAATTGAAAAAACCTGTGCAGTGTTAACAAGTGTCATGGAGTTGGCGAGTCTGTAGATGGGAACAAAAGCCCAAGATAGGCCGTAGTTAATCGTAGCCGCTCCATGAACCACCCCGGGTATCGCGGAGGCTGTTTTGTTTGAGTCAGGCTGCATTGGGCTTGTTGTCTGACTCTGTTCGTATAGTGCCTCAAACTCAGCCGGCGGCCTATTTCCAATCGGCTCCAGCAGGCGCTGATGGTTGAACCAAGTCACCCATTTCAGCGTTTCCCATTCCAAGCTTTCAAAACTTTTCCATGACCCTCGTTTGTGAATCAGCTCGGTCTTGTAAAGGCCATTGATGGTCTCTGCCAGTCCGTTGTCGTAGCTGTCACCGGTATTGCCAACTGACGGCTCAATACCCGCTTCTCCCAGCCGTTCGCTGTAAGGAATCGATAGATATTGCGAGCCTCTGACGCCCTTCTAAGTGTCAAGTAGCCAGTGGAGTTCCTGAACCGTCAGCACGATAACGTCGTAGGTAAGTTCGTGCGTGGTTTTGAAACGTTTGGCTTCGAGGCGCTTGAGCCAAAGGCAGAAACCGTTGCGCTCCCAATACAACACCTTGATCCGGTTACGCGCCTTGTTGAGGAAGACGAACAACACAGGATCGAACACGGCGACTTTGATATCCAATTCGACCAGTGCAGCCAGGCCATCGATGGATTTTCGGAAGTCCACGGGCTTGGGGTAGAGAGGTGCACTTTTCAACGCCGGCGTTGGGGCGCATCATGGCAAAGGCTCCGGAAACTATTCGGGAGCCCAGCATCACGCCTCAGATTCTTGGTTTGAATGTGAGGGCGGTGGATCGCTTACGTTAATCAAACCATTCGCGATTGGTATTGTATTTATAATATTTCACATCTGGCTTTCCGTACTTATAGCTGATGAGGTCTGGGTTAATCCACAGACCGCTCTTCTCAGTCACTCATGCGGTCATCTTTCGAGATGGCGTTCCAGAATTTCGGTTTATGTAAGTTTTTCAGACTGTGTGTGCTATTTTGAGGTGAAAGATTTGCTGGGTGCAACTTTTTGGCTTGTATATTCTGGTATAGCTCGTTGATGTAGAGCATGAATGTCAAGGTGATGAGAAGCACAAATATGCTGTTCCATACCATTATGCTTAGCATGAATGATGTATATATATATCCTATTCCGCATATGTAGATGGCGACTGATACTACAGGGTTTCTGGCTGTTAGTAGTGTGATATAGGCTATGTTGAATATGGTGCCTGTTATTAACATGTATAGGAAGGTTCCTATGATTCCAAAGTCTTGAATTGTTCCTCTGAACATGGTGAATATATTTGTTTTCAGGATGTCTTTATATTGAAAATACTCGTTATAATATCCCTCGGGAATTGGTCGTAGATCACCAAAGGCTCTAAAGATAGCCATAAATGTTGAAAATCCTAAGGTTAAATCTTCGCTGTGTTCATATATTTTCACTGAGCTTTCTGAGTTGTAGCTGGAAAACCAGTCTGAGAATGCATACAGATGTGCAAGGGCGTATGATGAGAAATAGTATCCTAATTTGCTTAGTAGTAAGCCGGTATCGCGCGCGTCAATTCCTCTTGCGATAAAAGAGGATGTCAGTGCAATCAATAATATTGGTAGGGTGAGGATTAGGATTTTATTTGTTGATTTATTTGTGAGCGCAGTGTCGCCTTTTCTCAGGCGATTAATGATTATTCCGCCATAAAAAAAGGCTGCGGATAGGAACAAAGTCCCTTTGTCCGCGTACATGATCATGTAAAGTATGGCGGGGAGAAAGCTAAGTAGCAGAATTGATGCTCTCTTGAGGTTTCCTTGTTTGTTTCCGAGGATCAATCCACCGATACATACTCCTGTGTAGTTTAATAACCCTCCTAGCTGTAAAAAAATGTTGCTTTCTATTTTTCCAGAGTATCGGAGATTTAGATAATAGTTTGCGGTGCCTGAGACATCTGAAAAAAACTCGCTGAGACTAAGTCCCTGGATTGAAAGGTTTATCAAAATGCATAGGATTGTGATTAGTTGTATTGTAAAAAAAGAAAGAGATAGAAAAGCTCCTGAGTAGTTTTCTTGGGTGTTTTTTTTTGTTTCTATATTATTAACAAGTGGGGTCCTCAGGGCTGAGGAAAATCCGGGTAGTCCGAAAATAAAAACGCAGATGGCAATAAATAAAACTGACCAGGGATTTATAGGTGCATTAAATACTATGGTTAGTGGTAGGAATGTGACTAGGAACCAGAATATGGAAAATATAACTCCAGGTGAAACCCAGGATTGAGCTTTGTGTTTTAAGACGAGAGCATATCCTAAAATTCCAAGGCTGATAAAGATCGCTAAGATTTTGTTTGCAAATGCCTGTTCGTCCATGGCTATCCTTGAGTTCTAAAAAGGGATATCTCCATACTATCGCATGTCAGGCCTCTGTTTGTCTATTGGTGAATTGATTATGTATGTGGTTTGGCGTATGATGTTTAGTTGGAAATCATGGGGCTGATGGTTCGGCTTCTTAGGAGCAGATAGGTGCGGATGGTTTTTGTTTTTTTAATTGGTTTTCTGGGTGGTGCGGCTTTTGCTGCTGAACAACCTCGACCGGCAGGTTTGGAAGGTGAGGTTGTTCTGACAAGGTTGAAGCCGGTGAAGGTGAATGCTGATGGAAAAAAAATAACGATTGATTATGGAAAGGTTTTCTTCTCTCAAGTTACGTTAAGCCCCAATTCTGAAAATTTCGGGAATACGGTAAAAATTAAGCTTAGAGAAAGCGGCCAGCCTGATCCTCTTCCTAGTATCGGTCAGGAACAAATCGGTGTCCGCTATCTCGAGCAAGAAGTATCGCTGGTAAATGGGGCGCAGCGCTTGTCCTTGCCGGACTCTGACAAGCGTCTCATGCATGCGAATGTTGGGGCGGTGATGCCATTTCGCTATTTAGATATCTATGGCTGGAAAGGAGAGTTCTCGGAAGATATGGTGGATGTAGAGGCTGCCAGGTCCTCTAAGTATAGGCAACAAGGAGGTACACTTTTTTCTGGAGGGGGGCATGCTGAAGAGCTGAATAGGCTTCTTGAACTGTCTAATCACACTATAGAGGCAACAAGCTTTGCCGGTGTTTTTGTAGATGGTGATAGAGAGCGGCTTCCTTACGAAGCCGATGCTTATATTAATATGTTGGGTTGGTTTGCCAATGTTGATGATGTAACGGTTCCTCGTCGCACATTTGATTTTTTGGTTGAGCACCCGAGTTGGCCGACAGAGTGGCAGGCTCACATGATATTTATGGCTTGGGCTGATTATCAGTATACTGGTGATCTCCAGTTTTTACGTAAGAATTATGAGTGGTTAAAACTTGTTAGTCTGGATAGGGCTATCTCATCAAAGACTGGAATGGTTAATATTAAAGACATCTCGTGGTTTTTAAAGAGGGAGTTAAAAGTAACCTATCCTCTTGCAGATATAGTCGATTGGCCTCCCTCTCAGAGAGATGGTCATGAAATGAAACCGAGCAATACAGTTACTAATGCTTTTGTCTATATGGGGTTTGTCCGAATGGCGGACATTGCTCATGCGCTAGGCGAAGATTCTGACCGAGACAAATTCACCAAGCTGGCTGCTCAGCTTAAGGCTTCTATGGATGATCGCGTTAGACGGTCTGACGGTTTGTATGTGGATGGTATCGGCTCTAGCCACACATCTGCTCACTCCCTGTTCGTCCCACTTGCATTTGGGATGGTCAATGCAGATCAGAGAGGTGGCGTTTTGAAGGCGCTAAGTGAAAAAATAGACGGTTATTCAGGTGGGTTCCCCTGCTCTGTTTTTATGGCTCAATATCTACTTGAGGCTCTTTTTCAGTCGGGGGAGGATGAGGAAGCTCTTTCATTAATGCTTAACAAGACTGATCGTGGTTGGTTTAATATGATCAGGAGATATGATGCAACAATAACCCATGAGGCATGGGATGTTAAGTTTAAGGATAACGAAGACTGGACCCATGCATGGGGGGCCGCGCCGTCTAATATAATTCCGCGGTTTATTCTTGGGGTCAATCCTGTCACGCCAGGCTGGGCAGTGTGGACAGTTAAGCCGTCGAAAGTATTAAAATTTTCTGCTGAATCAAGTATCCCTACTCCCTATGGAGTGATCAAGATTATTTATGACTATCCGGCGCGTAAAATTTCATTTGCAGTCCCTGCTGGCACTGTTGCCAGATTAAAAATTGATGACGCTCAAGTAGATTTTGGGCCTGGTCAGCATCAGATCGACTGGAAGCTGTAGTGATGGATAGATAGTTCTATATGGCTTGGCCATCAGAGTTGTACTGCTGATGGCTAAGTTTACCTAGAATCATTGAGTGGTGAGTTTTTCACTTTTTTGAGTTTGTAGTGGTCTTTGAAAAACCCTTTCGAATAAAGGGGATATTATTTTGGCTGCTCGCTCACTTAAATGATTGTCGTCGTAGTAAATTGGCCAGCCGTCCTTGGTGCCGTAACATTTATCATCTCTGCAGAGATAGGGTAGTGGGTCGAGTATAGTTACTCCGCATTTTTCGTGTGCCGCATCCTGTGCTTCCCAAGCAAGTCTATTTCTCTCTTGATACTCTTCGATGCTAATAGATGGTCCATTATTTTTTCCAAGCAAAAATGCTCTTGCGCTAGCAGCAGGGACAGGCACTTTCATTTCAGGAATAGGGCGTACCATAAACACTGGATGGTATTTTGATATTTCGCAGGCAGCGTCAATAAGTGCATTGCGTAATTCCTTCAGATACTCAGGTGTCCGTTCTGTGTATTTTTTGTTGAAATAGACTGTTGGGGGTTGCCCGTGGGAGAAACCATGAATATAAGCGGATGTCTCGTTCATGATGATGACAGGGACTTGCGGCGCTAATTCCTTTTGTTTTTCCAACGCCCAGTCTATGAAGCTCGAGCAAGCAGTATTTTCCTGCTTGACGCCTTTGAATGTGGGGCAGGCGCTGAATGTCCATTGAAGTACGTTGAGTTTCTTTTCTGGTAGTGAGTTCTCTACGGCGGTTATTATAGATGCTGCATGGCTATCTCCGATTACTAGTGCGCCAATCTGCTCTCCACCAAAGGTGCAGCCTGGCGTTTTCATCATTCCGCTTACATGGCACTCCGATCGTCGTGGGTTTATATTGTCAACTTCATTCAAGATTTGCACATATTTTTCAGGTAGTCTGTCGGGGTAGCCTTTCCTTGAGGCTATGAGTTTGTCACAGATTATTACCGTGAATAAACTGGTCAGTATTAATGTGATGATCTTTGTGGGACTTTTTTTCTTAAAAAATTTACGTGATGCTTCTTCTATGTATCTATATGATAGGGCGCCTATGATTATAGTCAGAATTATTCCGGTGAGAAGCTCTTTCGGGGTTGTGCTTCCTAGGAAATACAAGGTGGCAACTATTGGCCAGTGCCACAGGTATAGCGAATAGGAACGTGTTCCTAGCCATTGGGTAAAAATATTTTTCGTGAGGGGGGAGTCGAATCTCTCTGAAAAAATTATTAATGATGCCCCTAGGATTGGGATGATTGCATTAATGCCGGGCCATTCACTATATTTGTTAAATGCAAAAAAAGAGAAAATTACCAGTGAGAATCCTGAGTATTCTATGAGTTTTTTGTGTTTTTCCTTAGGCTTTATTTTCCTTGTGATGAAAAAGGTCAAGCTTCCTGATAGTATTTCCCATGCTCTTGTCGGGAAAATGTAGAATGCCTTGTTGGGGTCCGTGGTGGTGTAATATATTGCAGCAAGCAAAGAAAGGAGAAGTGTGCTACCGAGGATTATGGTTGGGGCTTTTCCTTTGCTGTTTTTCGTCCAAGAAAATAATATCAGAAGTGGAATGACGAGGTAAAATTGCCATTCTACTGCCAAAGACCATGTATGTAATAGCCATTTTTCTTGTGAGGAAATATCAAAGTACCCTGCTTCTTGTTGGAGTTGAATATTTGAAAAAAATAGAAGCGCGCTTGTGGTGTGTTTTGCGAGTGTCTTGTATTCGATAGGCCCCAAAAAAAACCAGCCTAAAATTATCAATGTGGAGCACACGACTATAAGGGTTGGTAGAATTCTTTTAGCTCTGGCGAAGTAGAAGCTTAAGAGTAATTTGAATCTTTGAGGGTAAGTGCTTTTTTCGAGGTCTTCGATGATTATTTTTGCCATCAGAAAGCCTGAGATTACGAAGAAAATATCTACACCTGAAAATCCCCCTGTGATCCATGGTATTTCGAAGTGATAAAAAATCACTGCAAGAACGGCCCAGGCTCTGAGGCCGTTTATGTCGGCCCTGAATCTTTCGTTTTCTTTCGTGAGGATAGGATGGGAGGTGTTGTACTGCAATCTATTTTATTCCTGAAAATGTTGGGGGTAGAATGGCTTATTATGATTTTCTATTTTATAAAGCGTCGGGTGCTTAGAGGTTTCAATTTTTCCAGCATGGCAATGGTTTGCGTAGAGAGGTTTTATAGGGTTCGCTGCAGTCATCTTTATAAATTCCTTTTCTGCCGATAGGTAGAGATAAATTTCTGACAGTTACCGCTTCTGTGGTCAATGGTTTAATCTGGCCCAAGGTAAGGGGAGAGTGTCGATTCTGGTAACCTCATGAGCGCGTATCGCTGGTAAGCCTTGAATTCATGTATTATACGGTCTAATTGATGAAAACCGGTTGCGTTGTCACTCAGTCGGTTCCTGGGTGAGAGAACTGTCATTCCCGCGAGGGGCGATCGGATGTCCGTTTTTAGGCGTGCAAGATTTTAGAGGGGTTATGGATAAGATACGAGCCTACCTGTTGGGCCTCCCGCGTCGGAAAAAACGCATTTTGCAAGTGATAGGTGATACGTTTCTGGTCTGGTTTGCCCTGTGGATGTCGTTTGTCGTCCGTTTGGGAGTCGATGAAATGGTCAATCCATTTGCCCAGCATCGTTGGTTGTTCGTTTCCGCTCCGATCATTTCCATCCCTCTTTTCATTCGATTCGGGCTTTATCGGGCCGTGATGCGTTACTTCGGTAATGATGCACTGATAGCCATTGTCAAGGCTGTGAGCCTCTCCTCACTGATCCTGGGGGTAGTGGTCTACCTTTACAGCAATCATCAAACGCTGGTCCCTCGTTCGATTATGTTCAACTATTGGTGGTTGAGCCTGATCATGATCGGGGGCCTTCGTTTGGCTATGCGTCAGTACTTCCTTGGTGACTGGTTCAGTGCCGCCCAACATATGCCTTTCGCCAATCGTGACAATGGCCTGACGAAGGTGGCCGTCTATGGTGCTGGTGCGGCCGGTAACCAACTGGTTGCAGCACTGCGTATGGGCCGAGCGATGCAGCCGGTTGCCTTTATAGATGATGACAGCAGCATTGCTGATCGTAGCATTTCTGGTCTGCAGGTTTACAAGCCCAAGCACATCCAGCAGATGATCGATACAACTGGGGCCCAAGAGATTTTGTTGGCGATCCCTTCATCATCGCGTGCCCGACGGCGAGAGATCCTTGGCTTCCTTGAAGGCTACCCGTTGCACGTGCGCAGCGTGCCCGGCTTCATGGACCTGGCCAGCGGCCGGGTCAAGGTAGACGACATCCAGGAAGTCGACATCGCCGATCTGCTTGGGCGTGATGCGGTGCCTGCCCAGGCCGAGTTGCTGGAACATTGCATCAAGGGGCGCTCGGTGCTGGTAACAGGCGCTGGCGGTTCCATCGGTTCGGAGCTGTGCCGACAGATCCTGGCCTTGCGCCCAACGACATTGTTGCTCTTCGAGCACAGCGAGTTCAATCTCTACAGCATTCTGTCCGAGCTCGAACGCCGGGTGGATCGCGAGTCACTGCCCGTGCGCCTGCTGCCGATCCTGGGATCGGTTCGCAACCAGGACAAGTTGCTGTCGGTGATGAAAACCTGGCGTGTCGAGACGGTCTATCACGCCGCAGCCTACAAGCATGTCCCGATGGTCGAGCACAACATCGCCGAAGGTGTGCTGAACAACGTGATCGGTACGCTCAACACTGCCCAGGCTGCCCTGCAGGCAGGTGTGGCCAACTTTGTGCTGATTTCCACCGACAAGGCGGTGCGTCCGACCAACGTGATGGGTAGTACCAAGCGCTTGGCCGAGTTGACTCTGCAGGCTCTCAGTCGCGAGCAGGCGCCGGTGCTCTTTGGTGATTCGAGCAACGTATCGCGGGTCAACAAGACCCGTTTCACCATGGTCCGTTTTGGCAACGTGCTGGGTTCGTCGGGCTCGGTCATCCCTCTGTTCCACAAGCAGATCAAGGCGGGTGGGCCGCTGACGGTGACGCACCCGAAAATCACCCGCTACTTCATGACCATCCCCGAGGCTGCCCAACTGGTGATTCAGGCCGGTTCCATGGGGCAGGGCGGTGATGTGTTCGTCCTCGACATGGGCGAGCCGGTCAAGATCGTCGAGCTGGCGGAAAAGATGATCCATCTGTCCGGCTTGAGCATCCGCTCCGAGAAGAACCCCCATGGCGATATTGCCATCGAGTTCTCAGGCCTGCGCCCGGGCGAAAAGCTTTACGAAGAATTGCTGATTGGCGACAACGTGGCGGCCACCCCTCATCCGATGATCATGACCGCCAACGAAGACATGCTGCCTTGGGATGTGCTCAAGTTGCGCCTGTCCGAGTTGCTCAAGGCCGTTGAGAACGATGATTACGCACGAGTCCGGCAACTGCTGCGGGAGACGGTGAGTGGTTATGCGCCGGATGGCGAGATCGTCGACTGGATCTATCAGCAACGCCGTTCCGATCCCTGAGCTACATACCCGGTAACGGCCGGGCTTTTGACAAGCTCCAGGCATCACCTAGGTTTGAAAGGCAGCTTCGGAAAGCTGCTTTTCCCCTACGATGTCATGGAGTGTCATTTATGCGTACAGGCGTTATTCCTTCCCTGCTGTTAACCCTTCTGCTCGGCACGATCGGCACCGCCAATGCCGCACCGACGGGGCAGGCCGGTCAGCAGCCCCCGGCATCCGGCCTGGCGGCGACCAAGGCCGGCAAGGTCAACCTCAACACCGCCGATGCCCAAACCATCCAGCGCGAGCTGACCGGTATCGGCGAAGCCAAGGCCCAGGCCATCGTCGCCTACCGCGAGGCGAATGGTCCGTTCTCTTCGGTGGATGAACTGCTTGAGGTGAAAGGCATCGGCAAGGCGCTTCTCGACCGTAACCGTGACCAGATGGAAATCAACTGACGTTGCCTGACTGAGCTGCGAGGCCGGCCAGGAAACCGGTCTCCCTACTCAACCTGATCCTTCAGGTGCGCCTTGGTCACTTCCAGGATCTTCTTCGCCAGTTCCGGATCCTCGGCACTACGTGACATCACCAGCGCGCCCACCAGGGTCGCCAGCATGACGATGCTTTGCTCTTCGGCGTCCGGCCCTGAACCCAGCGCCGTCTCCACCTGCTTGAGGCGCGACTCGATCACCGTGTCGGTCGTGGGGCTGGGTTCGCCGCGCTGGCCCAGCTCCGAGCACATGGTCGGAATCGGGCAGCCGTGCTCGGGTGTGGTCAGGTGCCATTCGGAGAGGTAGCTGTCGATGAACGACTGTAGGGGCTTGTCCTGGCTGAACAGCATGTCGCAATGCACGTCCAGTTCCGCTGCCGCTTCCTGCAGGGCCTTTTCGACCAGTTCATCCTTGGATTTGAAGTGCGCGTAGAAACCGCCATGGGTCAGCCCCAGGGCTTTCATCAACGGCTGCAGGCCGGTGGCCCCGATGCCGTCACGGCGAAAGCGCGCGGCCGCTTCCTTGATGATGCGCTCGTGGGTCTGTGCCTTGTGGTCTTGCGAATAGCGCATGGCGGAGCCTCCAAATCCATAGCCAATGATAACTGTGACCTGGAGGCGGGCGCCCCTACTTTTTTGTCGCGATGTTCAACTTTGTTCACGTGTCGCCTTTCAGCGGTCCTGGGCGTCCTTGGCATCTGCTTCGGCATTGCGTTGCTGGACGCGTCGACGCTGCTCGTCCGTCAGTTCCACCTTGTTGGCGGTGTCGCGCAACATCATCAGGCCGCCAACGATGGAGCCGACGGCCACGACGATGATCAACCAGGCATACCAGGGCATAGGGTTCTCCTCGATGAGCCGCTCCCACGCGAACGGTTCGCATGGGATGCTGGCCCTTGCCACTTTGAGTGAAGCGATTTCTCAGTGGTTCAATTGTAAACCCGTTATGCCCCGTGAGTGCTCACAGCCCGGTCAGCATCGCATCGGCCGGGGCGGCGGCGCGCAGTTGCCCGGTGAGCAGGAAGTAGACGAAGCCGACGGCCATGAAGCCGACGAAGATCAGGCCGATCAGGGCATTGAACCAGGCCATTGCGACCAGGCAGATCACTGCCAGGCCCAGCGCGATGGCGGGTACGACTGGATAGCCCGGTGCACGGAAGGTGCGCTCCAGTGCAGGCTCGGTCCGGCGCAGACGGAACAGGCTGAGCATGCTCATGATGTACATGACGATGGCACCGAACACCGCCATGGTGATCATCGCCGCGGTCAGGGTCATGCCGCCCAGGTTGATCAGGCCGTCGCTGTAGATGGCGGCGATGCCCACCAGGCCACCGGCAATGATCGCGCGGTGTGGTGTCTGGAAGCGTGACAGTTTTGCCAGTGAGGCTGGCAGGTAGCCGGCGCGGGCCAGAGCGAAGAACTGCCGTGAGTAGCCGAGAATGATGCCGTGGAAGCTCGCCACCAGGCCGAACAGGCCAATCCAGACCAGCATGTGCAACCAGCCGGAGCTGTCGCCGACCACCGCTTTCATCGCCTGGGGCAGCGGGTCGTTGATGTTCGACAGGGTACGCCAGTCGCCGACACCGCCGGCGAAGAACATCACGCCCATGGCCAGCAGCACCAGGGTCAGGATGCCGCTGATGTAGGCCTTGGGAATGGTTCGTTTCGGGTCCTTGGCTTCCTCGGCGGCCATGGCCGCGCCTTCGATCGCCAGGAAGAACCAGATGGCAAAGGGAATGGCGGCGAAAATCCCGGCAATCGCCGGCGCGCCGAAGCTGTCGGCACCGGCCCAGCCGTTCAGGGCGAAATGACTGAAGCTGAAGGCCGGGGCGACCACGCCCATGAATACCAGCAACTCGGCCACCGCGAGGATGCACACCACCAGCTCGAAGGTGGCGGCCAGCTTGACCCCGAGGATGTTCAGGCCCATGAACACGATGTAGGCACCCACGGCGGCATGCCTGGGATCGAGCGCCGGGAACTGCACGTTCAGGTAGGCGCCGATGGCCAGGGCGATGGCCGGCGGAGCAAAGACGAATTCGATCAGGGTCGCCAGGCCGGCGATCAAGCCGCCTTTCTCGCCAAACGCCCGTCGGCTGTAGGCAAACGGCCCGCCGGCATGGGGAATGGCGGTAGTCAGTTCGGTGAAACTGAAGATGAAGCAGGTGTACATCGCCGCGACCATCAGCGACGTCACCAGGAACCCGAGCGTGCCGGCCACGCCCCAGCCATAGCTCCAGCCGAAGTATTCGCCGGAAATCACCAGGCCTACCGCGATGCCCCACAGATGCAGCGTGCCCAGCGTGGGCTTGAGTCGAGTGTTCATGTGTTTCTCCCTGAACCGTTTGGATACCGCTCGGATCAGGCGATTGCAGCGGGCGTGCCAGTGCCGGGGAACATGTCGTAAAGCTGAAAAGGCTGTCGTATCGAGGATATTTCGCCGAGGTTGCCCTGAATTTCGACTTTAATTGGTGCAAGTGCGGGCATTTATGGCGCGTACCCGGCACATTTGCCGATCACCGGGTCCCGATCGTCGCCGGGTTCCGCTACAATGCGCGCCGATTTCGACTTGCCTGAGAGCCCTCCATGTCCGCCTGCCAGACTCCCATCATCGTCGCCCTGGATTACCCCACCCGTGACGCCGCCCTGAAACTGGCCGATCAGCTGGACCCGAAACTGTGCCGGGTCAAGGTCGGCAAGGAGCTGTTCACCAGCTGCGCCTCGGAGATCGTCGGGACCCTGCGTGACAAGGGTTTCGAAGTGTTCCTGGACCTCAAGTTCCACGACATCCCCAACACCACCGCCATGGCGGTCAAGGCAGCAGCGGAGATGGGCGTATGGATGGTCAACGTGCATTGCTCCGGTGGCCTGCGCATGATGGCGGCCTGCCGCGAAGTGCTGGAACAACGCAGCGGACCCAAGCCGTTGCTGATCGGTGTGACCGTGCTCACCAGCATGGAGCGCGAAGACCTGGCGGGAATCGGCCTGGATGTCGATCCGCAGGTACAGGTATTGCGCCTGGCGGCGCTGGCCGAGAAGGCCGGAATGGATGGTCTGGTGTGCTCGGCACTGGAGGCGACGGCACTGAAGAGCGCGCATCCCGGCCTGCAACTGGTGACACCGGGCATTCGTCCGGCGGGCAGCGCACTGGACGACCAGCGTCGTATCCTCACGCCGCGTGAAGCACTGGATGCCGGTTCCGACTACCTGGTGATCGGCCGGCCGATCAGCAAGGCGGCCGATCCGGCCCAGGCACTGGCGGCGGTGGTCGCCGAGCTGGCCTGATCCGGCCTGACGGGGCAAGGCCTGCAAGCCATGCCCCGCTGCCCATTCAGACCTTCAGCACCAGCTTGCCGAAGTTTTCCCCGCTGAACAGCTTCGCCAGCGTCTCGGGGAAAGTCTGCAACCCCTCGACGATATCTTCCTTGCTCTTGAGCTGCCCCTTGGCCATCCAGCCGGCCATTTCCTGCCCGGCGGCGGCGAACTGCGCGGCGTAGTCCATCACCACGAAGCCTTCCATGCGCGCGCGGTTGACCAGCAGTGCCAGGTAGTTCGCCGGGCCCTTGACCGCTTCCTTGTTGTTGTACTGGCTGATCGCCCCGCAGATCACCACGCGGGCCTTGAGGTTCAGGCGGGTCAGCACGGCGTCGAGAATGTCACCGCCGACGTTGTCGAAATACACGTCGACGCCCTTGGGGCACTCGCGCTTGAGCCCGGCAGCGACGTCCTCGCTCTTGTAGTCGATGGTGCCGTCAAAGCCCAGCTCGTCGACCAGGAAACGGCACTTGTCGGCACCACCGGCGATCCCGACCACCCGGCAGCCCTTGAGCTTGGCGATCTGCCCGGCAATGCTGCCCACCGCACCGGCGGCACCGGAGATCACCACGGTTTCACCGGCTTTCGGGGCGCCGACATCCAGCAGCGCGAAGTAGGCGGTCATGCCGGTCATGCCCAGTGCCGAAAGATAGCGGGGCAGGGGGGCGAGTTTCGGGTCGACCTTGTAGAAACCGCGTGGCTCGCCGAGGAAATAGTCCTGCACGCCCAGCGCACCGTTGACGTAGTCACCCACTGCGAAGCCCGGATGGTTCGAGGCGACGACCTGGCCGACCCCCAGCGCACGCATCACTTCGCCCAGCCCCACCGGCGGGATGTAGGACTTGCCTTCGTTCATCCAGCCACGCATGGCCGGGTCGAGGGACAGGTATTCGTTCCGGACCAGGATCTGGTTGGCGCCCGGCTCACCCACGGGGACTTCCTGGTAGGTAAAGGTCTCGCGGGTCGCGGCCCCGACCGGACGTTTGGCCAGCAGGAATTGGCGGTTGTTCTGGGTGGTCATGGCAGGTACTCGATGAGGTCAATGAAGCCTTGTAGATAGACCCTGATCGCCGCCAGGGCAAGTCTTGCCGGTCGGGCGAATAGGGCGCGATCCACTTCGCTGATGGTGATCCGCAGGCTGTTATCACCACAACTTATCACTCTGGTGCATGAAGCGGTAACCGGCCTCCTGATAGTGCTGCCCCGTGAAGCCAGCCTCTGGCTAGACTCACGCCAGGCGATCACTCACGCACTCTGCGAGGATAAAAATCATGAGCATGACGTTTTCCGGCCAGGTGGCCCTGGTGACCGGCGCTGCCGCCGGTATTGGCCGGGCGACCGCCCAGGCTTTCGCGGCCGAAGGTTTGAAGGTGGTCGTTGCCGACCTGGATGTGGCGGGTGGCGAGGGTACCGTCGAGGCGATTCGTGCCGCAGGCGGCGAAGCGATCTTCGTGCGCTGCAACGTTACCCTCGAAACCGATGTGCAGAAGCTGATGGAACAGGCCGTGGCGGCCTATGGCCGGCTCGACTATGCCTTCAACAACGCCGGGATCGAGATCGAGAAGGGCAAGCTGGCCGACGGCACCCAGGATGAGTTCGACGCGATCATGGGGGTCAACGTCAAGGGCGTCTGGCTGTGCATGAAGTACCAGTTGCCGTTGATGCAGGCCCAGGGTGGCGGCGCCATCGTCAATACGGCGTCGGTCGCTGGCCTGGGCGCGGCGCCGAAGATGAGCATTTATGCCGCCTCCAAGCACGCGGTGATCGGCCTGACCAAGTCGGCGGCGATCGAGTACGCCAAGCGTGGTATTCGCGTCAACGCCGTGTGTCCGGCGGTGATCGACACCGACATGTTCCGTCGGGCCTATGAGGCCGACCCGAAAAAGGCCGAATTTGCGGCGGCGATGCACCCGGTAGGGCGCATCGGCAAGGTCGAGGAGATTGCCAGTGCCGTACTCTACCTGTGCAGCGACGGTGCGGCCTTCACCACCGGCCACGCCTTGGCAGTGGATGGCGGCGCCACGGCGATTTGACCGGCCACGGCCTTCTCCGTCGGCTGTAGTTTCCATGTAAAGAGAACCCGCAGATGCGGGTTTTTTTACGTCCGTCGATCTTGCGCATGCTGTCGGAGCATTCGCTCATTCATGCAGGGAGAATACTGGAGGCCATGATCGACGTGGCTTGCAGTGGTACCTGGACAGGCTTTTTGTGCAAGCGGAAGGGGCGGTTTTGTATGGTTAACTGCCCGGCGGGAAATAACCGTGCCTTGGAGCGTCACATACAATGGATCTGGAAATCGATCGTCAGGCGCTGGTGCCTGTCGTGCAGCAAGTCGTCAATGCCATCGTCGAATGGGTGCGCCTGAGCCGGGCATGCCCGGGGACTCGCCTGCCGTCGGTTCGGCAGTTGGCCAAGGAAAACGCTCTCAGCCAGGCCAATGTCACCGAGGCCTACGAGCGGCTGGTGATGCAGGGGGTACTGGCGTCACGTAATGGTTCGGTGTTCATCGTCGCGGAAACCTCCGGTGCATCCCGGGTGACCAGCGAGCCGGAGTGGTATGAGGGCCTGGAAGCGAAATGGGGGGCGTTCAGCGATCATCCGCTGGGTGAGTTGAAGCTCGGTTGTGGCTGGGTGCCCCAGGGTTGGCGCGAAAGTGACGATATCGGTTATGCGGTGCGTGAAGTCAGCCGCACGCAGATGCAGGGGTTGTTCCACTACAGCACGCCGCTGGGGCTGCCGGCCCTGCGCCAGCAGTTGCACAAGCGCCTGACCCAGAAAGGCATCCACTCGGTGGACGGCGAGGTGCTGACCACCCTGGGCGTTACCCAGGGACTCGACCTGCTGGTGCGCACGCTGCTCAAGCCGGGTGATTGCGTGGTGGTGGAAACCCCGGGCCATGGCAACCTCTACCGGCTCCTGGCACTGCAGGGCATCGAGTTGCTGGAGGTGCCGCGGACCCGTTCGGGGCCCGACCTCGAGGCGCTGCACACACTGCTGCGCACGCACCGGCCCAAGTGCCTGTTCATCAACAGCCTCTGCCACAACCCCACGGGCAGCAGCCTGACCCTGCCGGTTGCCACGCAGTTGCTGCAACTGGCCCAGGCGGAGGATTTCCTGATTGTCGAGGACGGTGTCTGCAGTGATCTGCAGGGGGGGCCGGGGGTCCAACTGGCGGCGCTGGACAGCGCACAGCGGGTGATCTATCTCGGCGGGTTCTCGAAGACCCTGAGCAGTTCGCTGAAGGTCGGTTTCATTCGTGCTCACGCGGGGCTCATCCAGCGCCTGGCCGAGGTGAAGATGATCACCAGCCTCGGTGCCTCGCGCTTTACCGAATGTGTCGTCGCCACCTTGCTGGCCAATGGCGCCTACCGCAAACTGGTGCAGCGCCTGCGCCAGCGCCTGGAGACCGAGATGGCGGCGACGCTGGACGTGCTCGAGGAAAGCGGCTGGGAGGTGTTCAGCGAACCGTCGGCCGGCATGTTCGTCTGGGCGCGCAGCCGCCGCTACAATCCGGCCCAGGTCCAGGCCGGGGCTCGCCAGCTCGGGGTACTGCTGGCCCAGGACTCGGCCTTCACGCCACGGGCGACTTCCGCTGGCTGGATGCGGATCAACGTGGCCTATGCGACGGACTCGCGGGCACGCAAGTTCTTCCGCTTGCTGGGTGGTGCCGAATCGACCTCGACGATCCTGAAAACGACGCAGATGTAGCTTTTGGCCATTATTCCGGCGCCAAAGGCTTGTATTTCACCAGTCGTGGTTGCGAATCTGCTTGAATCTTGAATGGCTTGCGCGCCTTCAGCATTCGATCGGAGATTACGCCTCATGATTTCTGCCGTGCAAGGACGTTTCGCCAACCTCGGTATGGCGAAGAAGATGGGGATCGGTTTTACCCTCGTATTGCTGCTCACCGGTGTCGTGGCGGCAATCGGCGTCTGGTCCTTGCAGGCCATCAGCCTGCGGTTCGATGGGCTCAAGCAGATGTCCTCGCTCAACAGCAGCCTGCTCAAGGTGCGTCTGCTCGAGCAGGACTATGCCCTGCACTCGAACCCCAAGACGGTTGATGCCCTGCACGAGGGCGTCGATGGCCTGGCGGCGCTGGCGCAGACACTCAAGGCGCAATCGCCGGCCAACGTGGCGGTCATGAACGATGTCGAGCAGGCCCTGGCGGACTATCGCAAGGCATTCGACGAATTCGTCGGGCTGACCCAGGCCAAGGACCTCGCGCTGGAGATGGCCAGTTGGTCGGTGTCCAGCGTGGCCAACAACCTCGATGTGCTGCAGGCTGGCCTTGCCGATGATGGCAGCTATACCCTCAAGCAGTCCCAGGGGCAGGACGGCAATGAATTCCTCGAGCAGGCTGCGCAGGTCAGCCACGTCTCGCAGCTGATGCTGCAGGCGATGAACGAGGCGCGGGTGCGTCTCGACCAGAGTCGCAAGGGCGATGACGAAAACCAGAACCAGGGCAAGATCGAGCAGGCGGAACAGGCCCTGGCCGGTGTCGAGCAACTCAAGAGTTCGGTCAAGGATGCCGGTTACCAGACGGTGCTCAATGAGGTCGGCGGCCACATCGCCAGCTTCAGCGACAAGCTCACCGAATACACCGGGTTGCTGGAGCAGGAGAAAAAGGTCTACCAGCAACTGCATGAGCGTGCGGCCCAGGTGGTCGAGCGGGTCAACCAGGCCTATGCGGCCGAGGACCAGTCGATGCAGGCCGAACTGAAGAAGAACTCGCTGCTGATCATCGGCTCCTCGGCGTTGGCCCTGCTGGTCGGGCTGGTGGCGGCGCTGGTGATCACCCGGCTGATCGTCGCGCCGCTGCGCAGCGTGATCAGCGTGGCCCAGCAGATTGCCGCGGGTGACCTGAGCGCGACGATCGAGGTTCGCCGTCGCGACGAAATCGGCCAGTTGATGCTGGCGATGCAGCAGATGGGGGAGGGGCTGAGTGGTATCGTCAGTGGCTTGCAGGCGGGGATCGAGCAGTTGGCGAATTCGGCGCATTCGCTGTCGGCAGTCACCGAACAGACCAACCTGGAAGTCAGCACCCAGAAGGAAGAGACCGAGCAGGTGGCGACGGCGATGAACCAGATGACCGCCACCGTCCACGATGTGGCGCGCAATGCCGAAGAGGCGGCACTGGCGGCGCAGACCGCCGACGACAAGGTCGACAGCGGCCAGCAGGTGGTACGCCAGAGCATGCAGCGCATCGAGCAACTGGCGGATTCGGCCAACTCGGCCAGCGTCAGCATCGAAAGCCTCAGTGCGGAAATCCAGAACATCGGCACCGTGCTCGGGGTGATCAAGAGCGTCGCCGAGCAGACCAACCTGCTGGCGCTGAACGCGGCGATCGAGGCCGCCCGCGCGGGTGAGCAGGGGCGTGGTTTCGCCGTGGTCGCGGACGAGGTGCGGGCCTTGGCCAAGCGCACGCAGCAGTCCACCGAGGAAATCGAACGACTGGTCAGCGCCCTGCGCGCGGCCGCGCAGTCATCGGTGGAGCAGATCCGCAGCAGTGGCGACCTGGTCAAGCTGGCGGTCAGCGATGCGCTGCAAACCGAAAGCGCGCTGGGCAGCATCGCTTCGGCGGTGTCGTTGATCCAGCAGATGAACCAGCAGATTGCCGCGGCAGCCGAGCAGCAGAGTTCGGTGGCCGAAGAGATCAATCGCAGCGTGACCAGCATTCGCGCCAGTGCCGATCAGTCGGCGGTGGCGATGCAGGGCAATGCGGCGTCCAGCATCGAGCTGGCGCAGTTGGGGATGGAGTTGAAGGGCATGGTCGGGCACTTCCGCACCTGAGTCTTTCAAATCTTCGTGGCGAGCGGGCTTGCCCGCGCTGGGCTGCTTGGCAGCCCCGAAAACCAGTCACCTCGGTCCGTCAATTACACCGAGGCGCCTGGATTTGGGGGCCGCCTTGCGTCCCGGCGCAGGCAAGCCCGCTCGCCACCGGCCCGTTCTTCAGGCCTTGCGCCAGTTGAGGATCAGCAGCGTCAGCACGCCCGCGACGATGCCCCAGAAGGCCGAGCCCACCGAGAACAGGGTGAAGCCCGAGGCGGTGACCATGAAGGTGATCAGCGCCGCTTCGCGCTCCTTCGGCTCGTTCATGGCAATGCTCAGGCCGTTGATGATCGAACCGAACAGCGCCAGGGCGGCAATCGACAGCACCAGTTCCTTGGGCAGCGCGGCGAACAGTGCCGCCAGGGTGGCCCCGAAGATGCCGGCGATGCCGTAGAAGATGCCGCACCAGACCGCCGCGGTGTAGCGCTTGCTCTTGTCCTCATGGGCATGTGGGCCGGTGCAGATCGCCGCGCTGATGGCGGCCAGGTTGATGCCGTGGGAGCCGAACGGCGCCAGCAGCAGCGAGGCGATGCCGGTCACGCTGATCAGCGGCGAGGCGGGCACGTCGTAGCCGTCGGCACGCAGCACGGCGACGCCGGGCATGTTCTGCGAGGTCATGGCCACCACGAACAGCGGGATGCCGATGCTGATGGTCGCCGCCAGCGAGAACGAGGGCGTGGTCCATACCGGCGTTGCCACTTCCAGCTGGAAACCGCTGAAGTCGAGCAGGCCCTGCAGCCCGGACAGGGCGGTACCGACCAGCAGGGCGGCGAGCACTGCGTAGCGTGGCGACAGGCGCTTGGCCAGCAGGTAGGTGAAGAACATGCCCAGGACCAGCCCGGTGCGGTGTTGGGCAGCAACGAAGATTTCGCTGCCGATCTTGAACAGGATGCCGGCCAGCAGTGCCGCCGCGAGCGAGGACGGCAAGCGCTTGACCAGGCGCTCGAAACTGCCGGTCAGCCCGCAGATGGTCACCAGCACGGCGCAGGTGATGTAGGCGCCGATCGCTTCGCCATAGCTGACGCCGGCCAGGCTGGTGATCAGCAGGGCGGCACCGGGCGTCGACCAGGCGACGGTGATCGGTGTGCGGTAGCGCAGCGACAGGCCGATGCTGCAGATCGCCATGCCGATCGACAGGGCCCAGATCCACGAGGAGATCTGTCCGGCGCTCAGGCCGGCGGCTTGGCCGGCCTGGAACATCAGCACCAGCGAACTGGTGTAGCCGGTCATCATCGCGATGAAACCGGCGACCACCGCGGAAGGCGAAGTGTCGGCCAGCGGGCGCAATCGCGCTTGAGTGAGGTCGGTCATGGGGGCTTTCCTTGTACGGATAAAACGGGCGTTAATGGCGATTGCAGCCTAAACGCAAAGGTAACTGTTTATTGCAGTACAGCGGTGACCGCAAACAGCCGTACAGTCGTGTTGGTGCTACAGGTTGTGTACAATGTGCCATGATTTTACGCGATACTTGTCAGCGATCCATTGTGGCTAATGACAGTCCATTGCCCCGTTTCCGACTCGAGTGCCCATGAACGAACAGTTGCAGCCCCTCAAGAAACAACCGCGAGCAGGCAAGACCGGCCGCAGCGTGACCCAGGACGATATCGTCTACGCGCACATTTTCGAGGCGATCCTCGAACAGCGCCTGGCGCCCGGTACCAAGCTGAGCGAAGAGGCGCTGGGGGAGATTTTCGGGGTCAGTCGGACCATCATTCGCCGCGCCCTGTCGCGCCTGGCCCATGAAGGCGTGGTGCTGCTGCGGCCCAACCGTGGTGCGGTGGTCGCCAGCCCGAGCGTCGAGGAAGCCCGCCAGGTGTTCTTCGCCCGGCGCATGGTGGAAAAGGCGATCACGGAACTGGCGGTGCAGCATGCGACGGCCGAGCAGTTGGCCGAGCTGCGGCAGATGGTTCGCGACGAGCGCGAGAGCTTCTCCCGTGGCGATCGCGGCGCGGGGATTCGACTGTCTGGCGAGTTCCACCTGAAACTGGCGGAAGCGGCGATGAATGCCCCGCTGATCAGCTTCCAGCGCAGCCTGGTGTCGCAGACCTCGCTGATCATTGCCCAGTATGAAAGCGGCAACCGCTCGCATTGCTCCTATGACGAGCACAGCCAACTGATCGATGCCATCGAGGCACGGGATGCGGCGCAGGCGGTGGAGCTGATGATGCACCACATGGATCACATCGACAGCAAGCTCAACCTCGACGAGGAGAGTGCGTCGGATGACCTGCATGCGGTGTTCTCGCACCTGCTGCAGACCAAGCGGTCGTCGGCAAGGTCCTAGGTCTTTCCTGAGGTTCCTGCACAGGGGGGCAGTCCAGACCTGTGGGAGCCGGATTTATCCGCGAAGCTTTTTAGCGATCTCACGGGCCTCTTCGCGGATAAATCCGGCTCCCACAGATCCAGAGCTCCCACAGATCCAGAGCTCCCACAGATCCAGAGCTCCCACAGATCCAGAGCTCCCACAGATCCAGAGCTCCCACAGATCCAAGTTGTTCCACAGCATGGTGGGGCCCACCAAGCCGGCATGGTATCAGCGCTGGTGCACCAGTCTTCCCGCCGCATAGGTCTGCAGCACCGTGCGGTCATCTCCCAGGGTCATCAATACGAACAGCTTCTCGGCGATGTCGCGAGCCTGTTGCAGGCGGTAGCTCAGCAGCGGCGTGGCGTGGTAGTCGAGTACCACGAAATCGGCATCGCTGCCCGGCCGCAGGTCTCCAATCCGCTGTTCCAGGCGCAACGCCCGGGCGCCACCGAGGGTTGCCAGGTAAAGCGATTTGAACGGGCTCAGGCGGGCTCCCTGCAGTTGCATCACCTTGTAGGCCTCATTCAGTGTGTGCAGGATCGAGAAACTGGTGCCGGCGCCGACATCCGTGCCGATCCCGACATTGAGTTTGTGCTTCTCGGCCTGCGGCAGGTTGAACAGGCCGCTGCCGAGGAAGAAGTTGGAGGTCGGACAGAACGCCACCGCCGAGCCGGTCTCGGCCAACCGTGCACACTCGTCGTCGCACAGGTGCACGCCGTGGGCGAAGACCGAGCGCTCACCCAGCAGCTGGTAATGGTCATACACATCCAGGTAGCCCTTGCGCTCGGGGAACAGCTCCTTGACCCATTCGATTTCCTGCAGGTTCTCGCTGATGTGAGTCTGCATGTACAGGTCCGGGTACTCGGCGAGCAACTGGCCGGCGAGCGTCAACTGCTCTGGCGTCGAGGTCGGCGCGAAGCGCGGAGTCACCGCATAGTGCAGGCGCCCCTTGCCATGCCAGCGCTCGATCAGTGCCTTGCTTTCGGCATAGCTCGACTCGGCGGTATCGGTCAGATAGTCCGGCGCGTTGCGGTCCATCATCACCTTGCCGGCGATCATCCGCAGGTCCAGCTTTTGCGCGGCCTCGAAGAACGCCTCGACCGACTCCGGGTGCACGCTGGCGAACACCAGTGCGGTGGTGGTGCCGTTGCGCAGCAGTTCCCTGATGAAGATATCCGCGACCTCGGCGGCGTGCGCCGGGTCGGCGAACTGGCTTTCGCAGGGGAACGTGTAGGTGTTCAACCAGTCGAGCAACTGCTCGCCGTAGGCACCGACCATGCCGGTCTGGGGCAGGTGGATGTGGGTGTCGATGAAGCCCGGTGTGATCAGCGCGTCGGGGTAGTGGACGACTTCGGTGTCGGCGGCCAGTGTCGGCAGCAGGTTGCGGGCGTGGCCGATGGCACCGATCCGGCCGTTCTCGACCAGCAGCACGCCGTCCTCGAAATACTCGTAGGAGGCGTCGATGCCAACTTCGGCCGGATCGGCGAGGCTGTGCAGGATGGCGGCGCGGTAGGCTTTGCGGGTTGCAGGCATGGTCTTTCTCAGTTCGTGGCTTGGCTGCGGCGCGAGGCCGGCAGCAGTTTGGCAATGGGTTCGACGCTCGCGTCGTGCTGGCCGAAATTCGCGTTGTAGGTGGCGATGATCTCGCCGGCGATGGAGATGGCGATTTCCGCCGGCAGCTTGCCCTTGACCTCGGCCAGCCCCATCGGGCAGCGCATGCGTTGCAGCGCTGCATTGTCGAAGCCGCGTTCACGCAGGCGATGTTCGAACTTCACCCGCTTGGTCTTCGAGCCGATCAGGCCGAAGTAGGCGAAGTCGTTGCGCTTGAGCAGGGCGGCGGTGAGCTCGAGGTCGAGCGGGTGGTTATGGGTCATGACCACGCAGTAGCAGCCGACGGGCAGGTGGTCGATTTCCTCCAGCGGCTCTTCGCTGACGATCTTGCGCACGCCCTCGGGAATCAGCGCGGGGAATTCCTGCTCGCGCGAATCGATCCAGCGCACCCGACAGGGCAGGCTGGCGAGCAAGGGTACCAGGGCACGGCCGACATGGCCCGCGCCGAACACGGCGATCTGCGCCTGGACCTGGCCCATGGGTTCGAACAGCAGCACCGTGGCGCCGCCACAGCACTGGCCGAGGCTGGCGCCCAGGCTAAAGCGTTCCAGGCGAGTGCCTTGCTGGCCGCCGGCGAGCATGTCCCGGGCGATCTGCGTGGCCTTGTATTCCAGGTGGCCGCCGCCGATGGTGTCGAAGGTGCCGGTGGCGCTGATGACCATCTTCGAACCGGCGTTGCGTGGGGTCGAGCCCTGTTCTTCGATGATCGTCACCAGCACGCAGGGTAGCCCCTGGTTCTGCAGGTCGGCGAGGGCGCTGAGCCAATAGTTCATGAAAGTCTCCCGATCACTCGTCCCTGGCCTTGCGCATCTGCTCGCAGCCCCACAGCACCCGCTCCGGTGTCGCCGGTGCGTCGATCTTCGGTTGCAGCCGGTAGTCGGCGAGGCTCGCCACCGCATCCTTCAGCGCACACCATACGGCAATCCCGAGCATGAACGGTGGCTCACCCACGGCCTTGGAGTGGAACACCGTGTCCTCCGGATTCTTGCGGTTCTCCACCAGCCTGACCCGCAGGTCGATCGGCATGTCGGCCACTGCCGGGATCTTGTAGCTGGCCGGGCCATTGGTCATCAGCTTGCCCTTGGCGTTCCACACCAGTTCCTCCATGGTCAGCCAGCCCATGCCCTGGACGAAGCCGCCTTCGACCTGGCCGATATCGATGGCGGGGTTCAGCGAGGCACCGACGTCATGCAGGATGTCGGTGCGCAGCATCTTGTACTCGCCGGTCAGGGTGTCGACGATCACCTCGGCGCAGGCTGCGCCATAGGCATAGTAGTAGAACGGCCGACCGCGGGCCTGGCTGCGGTCGTAGTAGATCTTCGGGGTCTTGTAGAAGCCGGTGCTGGACAGCGACACCTGGGCGAAATAGGCCTGCTGGATCAGCGCCTCGAAGGTCAGGATCTGGTCGCGGACCCGCACATGGCCGTTGTGGAACTCGACATCCTCCGCGCTGACCTTGTACTGCCGCGCGGCAAACTCCACCAGTCGCTGCTTGATGGTTTCTGCAGCATTCTGCGCCGCCTTGCCGTTCAGGTCGGCGCCGCTTGAGGCGGCAGTGGGCGAGGTGTTCGGCACCTTGTCGGTGTTGGTCGCGGTGATCTGCACCCGGTCGATTTCCACCTGGAACACCTCGGCCACTACTTGCGCGACCTTGGTGTTCAGGCCCTGGCCCATCTCGGTGCCACCGTGGTTCAGGTGGATGCTGCCGTCGGTATAGACGTGCACCAGTGCGCCGGCCTGGTTGAGGAAGCTGGCGGTGAAGGAAATGCCGAATTTCACCGGGGTCAGTGCCAGGCCCTTTTTCAGGATCGGGCTGTGGGCGTTGTAGCGCCGGATGGTTTCCCGGCGCTCGGCATACTGGCTGCTGGCCTCCAGCTCGGCGGTCATTTCCTCGAGCAGGTTGTGCTCGACGGTCTGGTAGTAATGGGTGATGTTGCGTTCGGTCTTGCCGTAGTAGTTGACCTTGCGCACCGCCAGCGGATCGAGGCCGAGGTGACGGGCGATGTGGTCCATCACCTCCTCGATGGCGACCATCCCCTGTGGGCCGCCGAAGCCGCGGTAGGCGGTGTTCGACGCGGTGTGGGTCTTGCAGCGGTGGCCGTTGACCGTCGCATCGCCCAGGTAATAGGCGTTGTCGGCGTGGAACATGGCGCGGTCGACGATCGACGCCGAGAGGTCCGGCGAGCAGCCGCAGTTGCCGGACAGCTCGAGGTTGATCCCGTGCAGCCGGCCGCGGCTGTCGAAGCCGACGTCGTATTCGATGTAGAAGGGGTGGCGCTTGCCGGTCATCAGCATGTCCTCGACCCGCGGCAGGCGCATCTTGGTCGGCTGCCCGGTCAGGCGCGCGACCACCGCGCACAGGCAGGCCGGGCTGGCCGCCTGGGTCTCCTTGCCGCCAAAGCCTCCACCCATCCGGCGCATGTCGACCACCACCTTGTTCATCGGCACGGCGAGTACTTCGGCCACCAGCTTCTGCACTTCGGTAGGGTTCTGCGTCGAGCAGTAGACGATCATCCCGCCGTCCTCGGTGGGCATCACCGAGGAGATCTGGGTTTCCAGGTAGAAGTGTTCCTGGCCGCCGATGTGCAGGCTGCCCTGGATGCGATGTTCGGCGCTGGCCAGGGCCGCGGCCGAGTCGCCGCGCCGATGGGTGTGGCTCTCGAGGACGAAATGACGCTTGCGCAAGGCCTCGACCACGTCCAGCACCGGCTCCAGGTCCTCATATTCGATGATGGCTGCCATGGCCGCCTGGCGGGCGGTTTCCATGTCCCGTGCAGCGACGGCGAGCACCGGCTGGCCAACGAACTCGACCTTGTCGATCGCCAGCAGCGGATCACCGGGCAGCAGCGGGCCGATGTCCTTGAGGCCGGGAATGTCCTCGTGGGTGATGACGATACGCACGCCGTCGAAGGCATGGCAGGGCGTGGTGTCGATCCTCAGGATGCGCGCATGGGCGCGGTCTGAAAGCCGTGCATATACATGCAGCTGGTTGGGGAATTCCAGGCGGTCGTCGATATACACCGCTTCGCCGGCCACATGCTTGTCGGCGCTCTCGTGCTTGACGCTGCGACCGACGCCACTGTTCAGGTCGCGGGCGAACAGTTCGGCGAGCTCGGCCTGGGTTTTTTCCACGGCGCAATGGTTAGACATAGGCGGTCACCCGGGTTTCGATGTGTGGCGTCTGCAGTTCGATGAAGTACTTGCGCAGCAGGTTCTGCGCGCTGAGCAGGCGGTACTCCTTGCTGGCGCGGAAGTCCGACAGCGGCGTGAAGTCCTCGGCCAGGGCTGCGCAGGCCTGTTCGAGGCTGGCCTGGCTCCAGGGTTGGCCGACCAGCGCGGCTTCACAGGCCCGGGCGCGTTTGGGAATTGCCGCCATGCCGCCGAAGGCGATCCGCGCCTCGGCGACCACGCCATGCTCGAGGCGCAGGTTGAACGCGGCACAGACCGCGGAGATATCGTCGTCGAGCCGCTTGGAGACCTTGTAGGCGCGGAACTGTCGTTCGGCGCTGGCCCTCGGCACGATGATTCTCTCGATGAATTCACTGTCCTGGCGGGCGGTCACCCGGTAGTCGATGAAATAGTCCTCCAGCGCCAGTGTGCGAGTGCCGGTGCCCTTGCGCAGCACCAGGTGTGCGCCTAGGGCGATCAGCAGGGGCGGTGAGTCACCGATCGGCGAGGCGTTGCCAATGTTGCCGCCAAGGGTGCCCTGGTTGCGGATCTGCAACGAGGCGAAGCGTTGCAGCAGTTCGCCGAAATCCGGGTACTCGTCCGCCAGGGCGGCATGACAATCGGAGAGGGGAACTGCCGCCCCGATTTCCAGGCGGTCATCGAAACGTTTGATGCGCTTGAGTTCGGCGACCTGACTGACATGGATCATAACCGGCAGTGGACGGTGGAACTGGGTGACCTCCAGCGCCAGGTCGGTGCCACCGGCCAGCAGGCGGGCCTGCGGGTAAGACTCGTAGAGCTCGGCCAGGTCGGCGACGGTCAGCGGCACCAGGCAGCGCTTGTCGCCGCTGTTCAACTCGCCGGTGTCGCTGGGGGCGATGGCCTTCAGGCGGGCGATGGTCTGCGCCTGGCGGGCATCGAACTGGTCGCCCGGCTTGTTGCAGCAGGCCTGTTCGGCAGCGGCGAGAATCGGCCGGTAGCCGGTGCAGCGGCACAGGTTGCCGGCCAGGGCTTCGTGGGCCTGATGACGGTCCGGGGCCTGGCTGTTCTTCTGCAGGGCGAACAGCGACATGACGAAACCCGGTGTGCAGAAGCCGCACTGCGAGCCGTGGCAGTCGACCATGGCCTGTTGCACGCTGTGCAGCTGGCCCTGGTGCTTGAGGTCCTCGACACTGATCAGCTGCTTGCCGTGCAGCGCGGCGACGAAGGTCAGGCAGGCGTTGAGGCTGCGATAACGAATGCGCTCGGTGCCGGTTTCATCGGTGTGCAGCTCGCCGACCACCACGGTACAGGCACCGCAGTCGCCACTGGCGCAGCCTTCCTTGGTGCCGGGGCGGCCCAGGTGTTCACGCAGGTAGTTGAGTACCGTCAGGTTCGGGTCCAGGGTGTGCTCGCTACGGAGTTCCTGGTTGAGAAGAAACTGGATCACGGAAGGCCTCGCAGACTCATTATTATTGTTGACCGTTAGGGCAGAATCTATTGTTGTCTGACTTTTAGGTCAACAAAAATCTGACCGTAAGGTCAAGTTTTTACAAATACCGACAGGGAGCGGCTCTTCATGAAAGTCTAGCCCCGGATGAAATGCGTATTTCGTGCCAAATTCCGGCCATTTGGCGCTGCGCCATCATGTAGCAATTGCGCTACACTGCGCCGCTTGCACTGACCAAAGATTTTTGAAGGAAAACCATGACGTTCAAGGCGCCGGACAGCCTCGCCGAGCAGATTGCTCACCACCTCGCCGAACGCATCATCCGCGGCGAACTCAAACCCGGGGAGCGCATCCAGGAACAGAAGGTCACGCTGGCACTCAATGTCAGCCGTGGCTCCGTGCGTGAAGCCTTGCTGATTCTCGAACGGCGCCACCTGATCGCGATCCTGCCACGCCGTGGCGCCCATGTGACCGAGTTGACCGCGCACAAGGTGCAGAGCCTGTGCACATTGATGAGCGAGCTGTACATCCTGCTCGGCAACGCCGTGGCCCAGCGCTGGCAGGTGCAGGCCGACCTCGCGCCGTTCCTGCAGTTGCAACAGCGCCTGAGCGACAGCTACGAGCGCCAGGACATCCGCAGCTTCGTCGAAGACAGCTTCAATGTGATGCGCGCCGCGTATCCGTTCGCCGACAACCCGTACCTGCAGGAAACCGTCGAGAACCTGCAGCCGGCCATGAGTCGCGCCTACTACCTGGCGCTGGAGCGGCGCAAGGCGGAAATGAGCGAGTACCTGGAACTGTTCGCCCGCCTGCTGGCGGCGGTACTGGCCCGTGACCTGCCGCTGATTCGCTCGGTATTGGCCAGCTATGCCCAGCGCAGCTGTGACATCGTGCTGTCTGCCCTGGCGGTCGACTAAACGTGCGGCTCAAGTGCATCAAGTTGGCGGGGTTCAAATCCTTCGTCGACCCGACCACGGTGACCTTCCCCAGCAACATGGCGGCCGTGGTCGGCCCCAACGGTTGCGGCAAGTCGAACATCATCGACGCCGTCCGTTGGGTGATGGGCGAGAGCTCGGCGAAGAACCTGCGCGGCGAGTCGATGACCGACGTCATCTTCAACGGCTCCACCAGCCGCAAGCCGGTCAGCCAGGCGAGCATCGAACTGGTGTTCGACAACTCCGACGGCACCCTGGTCGGCGAGTACGCGGCCTATGCGGAAATCTCCATTCGCCGCAAGGTGACCCGCGACAGCCAGAACAGCTATTTCCTCAACGGCACCAAGTGCCGCCGCAAGGACATCACCGACATCTTCCTCGGCACGGGCCTCGGTCCGCGCAGCTACTCGATCATCGAGCAGGGGATGATCTCCAAGCTGATCGAGGCCAAGCCGGAAGACCTGCGCAATTTCATCGAGGAAGCCGCGGGGATCTCCAAGTACAAGGAGCGCCGGCGTGAGACGGAAAGCCGTATCCGCCGCACCCACGAGAACCTGGCGCGCCTGACCGACCTGCGCGAGGAACTCGAGCGCCAGCTCGAGCGCTTGCACCGCCAGGCCCAGGCCGCCGAGAAATACCAGGAATACAAGGCCGAGGAGCGCCAGCTCAAGGCACAGCTGTCGGCCTTGCGCTGGCAGGCGCTGAACGATCAGGTCGGCCAGCGCGAGTCGGTCATCGGCAACCAGGAAATCAGCTTCGAAGCCTTGGTGGCCGAGCAGCGCAACGCCGATGCGAGCATCGAGCGCCTGCGTGATGGTCACCATGAATTGTCGGAACGTTTCAACCAGGTGCAGGGGCGGTTCTACTCGGTGGGTGGCGATATCGCCCGGGTCGAACAGAGCATCCAGCACGGCCAGCAGCGCCTGCGCCAGTTGCAGGACGACCTGCGCGAGGCCGAACGTTCGCGGCTGGAAACCGAGTCGCACCTGGGGCATGACCGCACCCTGCTGGCGACCCTTGGTGAAGAGTTGGCGATGCTCGAGCCCGAGCAGGAGCTGACCACCGCCGCCGCCGAAGAGGCGGCCGCCGTGTTGGAGCAATCCGAGGCCACCATGCATGGCTGGCAGGAGCAGTGGGACGGTTTCAACCTGCGCTCGTCCGAGCCGCGACGCCAGGCGGAAGTCCAGCAGTCGCGCATCCAGCAGTTGGAGGCCAGCCTGGAACGCCTGGCCGAGCGCCAGCGGCGCCTGGTCGAAGAGCGCGCCTTGCTCGCCGCCGACCCGGAAGACGAGGCGATTCTCGAACTGACCGAGCAACTGGCCGAGAGCGAACAGACCCTGGAAGACCTGCAGGCCAGCGAAGAAGGCCAGGTCGAGCGCCTGGAGCAACTGCGCCAGGACCTGCACAAGACCACCCAGGAGCAGCAACAGGCCCAGGGCGACCTGCAACGGCTGGTCGGCCGTCTCGCCTCCCTTGAGGCCTTGCAGCAGGCGGCGCTGGATCCGGGGACCGGCACCGCCGAATGGCTGCGTGATCAACAACTCGCCGAGCGTCCACGCCTGGCGCAGGGCCTGAAGGTCCAGCCCGGTTGGGAACTGGCGGTGGAAACCGTACTCGGCGCCGACCTGCAGGCGGTGCTGGTGGACAACTTCGCCGGGCTTGACCTCGGTGGTTTCCAGCAGGGCGACCTGCGCCTGCTGACCCCGACAGCGGAGGGCACGCGGATCGCCGGCAGCCTGCTGGAAAAGGTCGAGGCGGATATCGATCTGTCGCCGTGGCTGGGCCAGGTCAAACCGGTCGACAGCCTGGAGCAGGCCTTGGCCCTGCGGGGTCAATTGGCGGTGGGCGAAAGCCTGATCAGTCGTGATGGCTACTGGGTCGGTCGGCACTTCCTGCGGGTGCGTCGCGCCAGTGAAGCCGAAAGCGGCGTGCTCGCCCGTGGACAGGAAATCGAGCAGCTGGGCCTGGATCGCGAAGCGCTGGAGGAAACCCTGGCCGCTCTCGAAACCAGGCTGCAAACCCTGCGTGCCACCCAGCGCCAGCAGGAAACCGGGCGTGAACATTTGCGCCGGCTGCTGCAGGACGAAGCCCGCCAGCAGGGTGAACTGAAAGCCAAGCTGTCTGCCGCCAGGGCCAAGGTCGAGCAGTTGCAACTGCGTCGTACCCGGCTCGATGAGGAGGTCGAAGAACTGGTCGCCCAGCGCGCGCAGGAGCATGAAGACATCGGCGAAGCCCGCCTGCAACTGCAGGAAGCGCTCGATACGATGGCGGTGGATGCCGAGCAGCGCGAGCTGCTGCTGGCTGAGCGTGACAGCCTGCGCGAGCGCCTCGACCGGGTGCGCCAGGAAGCTCGCCAGCACAAGGATCATGCGCACCAGCTGGCGGTCCGCCTGGGTTCGCTGAAGGCCCAGCACGACTCCACCCGCCAGGCCCTGGAACGCCTGGAGTTGCAATCGGAGCGCCTGACGGAAAAACGCGAGCAACTGAGCCTGAACCTGGAGGAGGGCGAAGCCCCGCTCGAGGAATTGCGCCTCAAGCTCGAGGAGTTGCTCGACCGGCGCATGAGCGTCGATGTCGAACTCAAGACCGCGCAGCTCGCCCTGGAAGATGCCGACCGCGAACTGCGCGATGCCGAGAAGCGCCGCAGCCAGGCCGAGCAGCAGGCCCAGCTGATCCGTGGCCAGCTCGAACAGCAGCGCATGGA
Organism: Pseudomonas vanderleydeniana; assembly: GCF_014268755.2. Taxonomy (NCBI): domain Bacteria; kingdom Pseudomonadati; phylum Pseudomonadota; class Gammaproteobacteria; order Pseudomonadales; family Pseudomonadaceae; genus Pseudomonas; species Pseudomonas vanderleydeniana. The sequence goes on from NZ_CP077093.1 coordinate 2,207,354, forward strand.
ATGGCAGGCCCTGACGGTGCGCCGCAAGGCCCTGCAGGATCAGTTGCTGGAAGACGGCTACGACCTGCACGGCGTGCTCGCCACCCTGGTCGCCGGGGCCAGCGAGAAGGAGGCCGAGGAAGAGCTCGAGCGCATTGCCGGGCGCATCCAGCGCCTGGGGGCGATCAACCTCGCGGCCATCGACGAATATCGGCAACAATCGGAGCGTAAACGTTATCTGGATGCGCAGGACGCCGACCTGGTCGAAGCCCTGGAGACCCTGGAAAACGTCATCCGCAAGATCGACAAGGAAACCCGCAACCGCTTCAAGGACACCTTCGACCAGGTCAACGGTGGCCTACAAGCTTTGTTTCCAAAAGTGTTCGGTGGCGGCAGTGCCTACCTGGATCTGACCGGCGATGACCTGCTCGACACCGGCGTGACCATCATGGCGCGCCCCCCGGGGAAAAAGAACAGCACCATTCATTTGCTGTCCGGTGGCGAGAAGGCTTTGACGGCCTTGGCCCTGGTGTTCTCCATCTTCAAGTTGAACCCGGCACCGTTCTGTATGCTCGACGAAGTTGACGCACCGCTGGATGACGCTAACGTTGGACGTTATGCCCGACTGGTCAAGGAAATGTCCGAGTCGGTTCAATTCATCTATATCACCCACAACAAGATCGCCATGGAAATGGCTGATCAACTGATGGGTGTCACGATGCACGAACCTGGCTGTTCGCGGTTGGTGGCGGTGGATGTCGAGGAAGCGATGGCCATGGTCGACGCCTGATTCGGCGGCGGGCGAGGGCAACGGATTCAGGGCGCAAGGTGCTTTCCTCATGCCTTGCGGGAACTAGCACCGCTCATTGGGGACTTATTAATGCATACCCTGTACGACAGACGGTGTAAAGTTACCTTTGGTCGTGTTAATTTAATGTCCAATTTTCTTGTGCGTGGGAAAAAATGCCTGTCAGAACATAGAGTTGGCACCACGCTTTAAAGGGTTTTCCGCCCTTTCTTCATAGAACCATTATTTTAGAGGCACGGGATTACATGGAAATCGGTCTGCGCGAGTGGCTGATCGTCATCGGCATCATTGTCATCGCCGGTATTCTTTTTGATGGCTGGCGCCGGATGCGCGGTGGCAAGGGCAAGCTCAAGTTTCGTCTGGACCGCAGTCTTTCGAATCTGCCGGATGACGATAGCAACCCCGAACTGCTGGGTCCGGCCCGCGTGCTGGAAACCCAGAAGGAACCCGAACTGGATGAGCATGACCTGCCATCGGTGAGCATGCCGGCGCGTGAACCACGGGAAAAACCGTCCAAGCGTGGCAAGCGTGCGAGCGAGCCGACCCAGGGCGACCTGAACCTTGACCTGGACGAGGAAGGCCCGAGCTTCAGCAGCCGTGATGACGACTTCGTCGATGACCACAAGCCGGCCCCGCGCCAGGACAAGGATCGTCAGGACAAGGACCAGCCCGCAGCCGAGGAAGTGCTGGTGATCAGCGTGATCAGCCGCGACCCGAATGGCTTCAAGGGCCCGGCGCTGCTGCAGAACATCCTCGAAAGCGGCCTGCGCTTCGGCGAGATGGACATCTTCCACCGCCACGAAAGCATGGCCGGCAACGGCGAGGTGCTGTTCTCCATGGCCAACGCGGTCAAGCCGGGCGTGTTCGACCTCGACGACATCGACCACTTCAGCACGCCGGCGGTGAGCTTCTTCCTCGGCCTGCCAGGCCCGCGTTATCCGAAGCAGGCTTTCGACGTGATGGTTGCTGCGGCGCGCAAGCTGTCCCAGGAGCTCAATGGCGAGCTCAAGGACGACCAGCGCAGCGTGCTGACCGCCCAGACCATCGAGCACTACCGCCAGCGCATCGTCGAATTCGAACGTCGCGCGCTGACCCAGAAGCGCTGATCGATTGGACAGGCTTGCCGGCCTCTTTGCGGGCAAGCCAGATTCTGTAGGAGCCGGGCTTGCCCGCGAAGAGGCCCTCCAGCTCACCGCCGAAACCGCACTAACATATTGAGCAGCCCCGGCTGCTCTTTTGCTTTCCGAGAGACCCTCCATGACCGCCGCCCAGACCCGTATTCTAGAGCTGCGTGCTGAACTGGATCAGCACAACTACCGCTACCACGTGCTCGACGAACCGAGCATTCCGGACGCCGAATACGACCGCCTGTACCACGAGCTCAAGGCCCTGGAAGCCGAACACCCGGAACTGGTCACCGCCGACTCGCCGACCCAGCGTGTCGGCAGCGCGGCGCTGACGGCGTTCACCCAGGTCCGCCATGAAATCCCGATGCTGAGCCTGGGCAACGCCTTCGAAGAAGTCGACATGCGCGAGTTCGATCGCCGGGTCAACGAAGGCCTCGACCTGCCGACCGCTGATCTGTTCGGGGGCGGTGCGGCCGTCGAGTACAGCTGCGAGCCGAAACTCGATGGCCTGGCGGTCAGCCTGCTGTACCAGGACGGCCTGCTGGTGCGCGGCGCCACCCGTGGCGACGGCACCACCGGCGAAGACATCAGCGTCAACGTGCGCACCGTGCGCAACATTCCGCTCAAACTGCAAGGCACTGGCTGGCCGGCGACCCTCGAAGTGCGTGGCGAAGTGTTCATGTCCAAGGCCGGCTTCGAACGCCTCAACGCCGCGCAGGCGGAGGCGGGTGGCAAGACCTTCGCCAACCCGCGCAACGCCGCCGCGGGCAGCCTGCGCCAGCTCGATTCGAAGATCACTGCCAGCCGTCCACTGGAGTTCTGCTGCTACGGCCTGGGTCAGGTGTCGCAGGATATTGCCGACAGCCACATCGGCAACCTGCAGCAGCTCAAGGCCTGGGGCATGCCGATCAGCCATGAACTGAAACTGGCCAAGGGTATCGACCAATGCCTGGACTACTACCGCGCCATCGGCGAGCGCCGCAACGCGCTGCCCTATGAAATCGACGGCGTGGTGTTCAAGGTCAACAGCCTGGCGTCCCAGCGCGAGCTGGGCTTCCGTGCCCGTGAGCCGCGCTGGGCGATCGCCCACAAGTTCCCGGCGATGGAAGAACTCACCGAGCTGCTCGACGTCGAGTTCCAGGTCGGCCGTACCGGTGCGGTCACCCCGGTGGCTCGCCTGAAGCCGGTCAAGGTCGCCGGCGTCACGGTCTCCAACGCCACGCTGCACAACATGGACGAAGTGGCGCGCCTGGGCCTGATGATCGGTGACACTGTGATCATCCGCCGAGCCGGCGACGTGATTCCACAGGTGGTCCAGGTGGTCACCGAGCGCCGCCCGGAAAACGCCCGTGCGGTGCAGATTCCCGAGAGCTGCCCGGTGTGTGGTTCCCATGTCGAGCGCACCCAATTGATAAAGCGCAGCAAGGGCCGCGAGACCATCAGCGAAGGCGCGGTGTACCGCTGCGTCGGCCGCCTGGCCTGCGGCGCGCAACTCAAGCAGGCGATCATCCACTTCGTCTCCCGTCGGGCGATGGACATCGAGGGCCTGGGCGACAAGACCATCGAGCAGTTGGTGGATGAAAACCTGATCGCGTCGCCAGCCGACCTCTACACCCTCAAGCGCGAAGATATCGTCGACCTCGAAGGTTTCGCCGAACTGTCGACCAGCAACCTGCTGCAGGCCATCGCCGACAGCAAGCAGCCAAGCCTGGCGCGCTTCATCTACGCCCTGGGCATCCCGGATGTGGGCGAGGAGACCGCCAAGGTCCTGGCCCGCTCGCTGGGCTCGCTGGAGCGCGTCATGCAGGCGTTGCCCTCGGTGCTGACCTACCTGCCGGACATCGGCCTGGAAGTGGCCCACGAGATCCACAGCTTCTTCGAGGACGAGCACAACCGCAGCGTCATCGGCCAACTGCTCGAACGTGGCCTGGTGCTGCAGGACCAGGGCGAACTGGGTGCCGAGTTTGCCGCCAGCACCACCCTGGGCGGGCTGATCGCCAAGCTGGACATCAGCTCGGTGGGGCCGACGGCGGCGGAGAAACTGGCGGCCAAGTTCGGTTCGGTCGAAGGCATCATCAACGCCGACTGGTTGGACCTGCGCCAGGCGCTGAATGAAAAGCCGGCCAAGGCCGTACGGGAGTTCTTCGATGTGCCGGGCAATGCCGAGCGGGCCTTGGCGGTCGAAGCGCAGCTGCGTGATTTCGGCATGCACTGGCAGAGCGAGAAAAAGGCTGTGGAAGGCTTGCCGCTGACCGGCCAGACCTGGGTGCTGACCGGTTCGCTGGAACTGATGAGCCGCGACGTCGCCAAGGACAAGCTGGAAAGCCTGGGCGCCAAGGTGGCGGGCTCGGTGTCGGCCAAGACCCACTGCGTGGTCGCGGGCCCGGGTGCCGGCTCCAAGCTGACCAAGGCCAACGAACTGGGTCTCAAGGTGCTGGACGAAGAAGCGTTCGTCGGTTTCTTGAAAACCCACGGTATCGAAGCCTGACGCCCACTCAAACATGGCGGTGAATTCTGGTGGGCGCCGGTTGCCTGCTATTCACCCCGATGATCGTTCCCACGCTCCGCGTGGGAATGCAGCCGGTAACGTTCTACGTCACCAGGGCGGACGCGGAGCATCCTGGGAGGCATTCCCACGCAGAGCGTGGGAACGATCGGCAATCCTGGTGGGTGCCGGTTGTCTGTTATCCACCCCCGATGATCGTTCCCACGCTCCGCGTGGGAGTGCAGCCGGTGACGTTCTACGTCACCAGGGTGGGCGTGGAGCATCCTGGGAGGCATTCCCATGCAGAGCGTGGGAACGATCGGCAATCCTGTGGGCGCCGGTTGCCTGCTATTCACCCCGATGATCGTTCCCACGCTCCGCGTGGGAATGCAGCCGGTAACGTTCTACGTCACCAGAGCGGACGCGGAGCATCCTGGGAGGCATTCCCACGCAGAGCGTGGGAATGATCGGCAATCCTGGTGGGTGCCGGTTGTCTGTTATCCACCCCCGATGATCGTTCCCACGCTCCGCGTGGGAATGCAGCCGGTGACGTTCTACGTCACCAGGGTGGACGTGGAGCATCCTGGGAGGCATTCCCATGCAAAGCGTGGGAACGATCGGCAATCCTGGTGGGTGCCGGTTGTCGGCAAGGTATCGGGCTGTCCACAAGCTTCTTGTCCGGCGCGATCATCATTGTGGGAGCTGAATTTATCCGCGAATACTTCCTCGCGAACACCGCTTGAATCAGCGGCTGCCAGACCTATGCTTGGCTAGCTTTTCACTGCCTGTCAGTCAGAAATATCCTCAACTGCAGCCGATTTTTCTGTTCGTCTACATCGCTGACCCTTCACGTGCTATCCGGGCCGAGAAGTGTGTCGCAGTCCTTCCTTGCAAACGCCAATTGTCGAAAGATCTCTTTAACTTGCGTGAAGTTTCCTAGAAAATCCCAACCCGTTGCGCCTGTTCCGACCGGGTACTAGTCTGCGTCTTGTCACCGCAAAATCGGTGATACGGACGTGCAAGTCCGGACCGCAAGATCAGGCGTACTGTTCCTCCTGTACCTTCAGGCATCCTCATGTTTGAGGTTCGTGTCATGGCGGCTGTACGTGGGAGATCTTCGGGATCTGCCGGGTTTCCTATCTTGCCCCGGTCTTGCACACCTGCGTATGGCTGCCACCCTAAATCGCGTGCAAGCGGGCGGGTGATGGCTCCAAACCAGCAAGGTAGGAATAGCGCCATGTTCAAGATCACCCCCAATCCCCCAACCGAAGACCTGTCATCCCCCGCCGGCCAATGCGCCGTCGACCGAGCGGTCGTTCACTACGAACTCTCTTCCCTGGTCGATCGTCACCCACGACTCGAATCGCCGAATCCCGAAGACGCCCTAGCCCAGATCCACGAAATCCTCCAGTCGGCTTCCGCGACCGCTTATGAATGCGCGGACCGCCTGCAAGGCACCACCCGCAAACTGGCCCTGGCCGTCGTCCATCTGGTGGACCTGGCCCAGACCCATGTCGACGAGCTTCTGGATGCAAAACAGATAACCACCTGACCCTGTTTGGCGGTTTCAGGGGCGGGACCTACCGGCCCATTCGCGGGCAAGCCGCGCTCCTACCGAGTCGTGTCGTCCGCTTATTTTGTGTGCGACGCGAACCTGTAGGAGCGTGGCTTGCCCGCGAATGGCCTCAACCCTTTGCCCCGTCCTGGATTCCCCCGCTGCTGGGCAGCACTTCAGGCCCGCTGTTGCTCCTGTGAGCCCTCCAGCAGACAAGTACTTGACCCTCATCGAATTTTTACGCCACCTGGCGGTTGTAACTTCCCGTTATCTAGGTACAATGGCGCGGCTCGCTGCCAGGCGAGTGTTGTTATGGTGACCCCATCGGTCCCCCCGCAACGATTACCCGTTAACCTGGTCAGGCCCGGAAGGGAGCAGCCACAGCGGGAACATTGTGTGCCGGGGTGTGGCTGGTGGGGTTGCCTCCATCCTGTAAGTCTTTTTCAAGATTTCTTCCGTGAAAAGCATCGAAATGTGATGTTGTCAGGCCGAATGGTCGTGTCATTTTACTTCATCTGAATTTTTGAAAAGATCAGCAACCCCCTCGCTGCTGATCTTTGCCCCTTAAAGCGGCACACTCGCCGCCTTCAACTGCCGCAGCACAAAACTCGACACCGAATGCCGCAGCCCTGGAATCTTGTAGAGCTTCTCCCGTAGCAGCCGCTCATAATCGCGGGTGTCCTTCACTGCCAGGCGTAGGAAGTAGTCGTACTCCCCTGATACCAGGTACGCCTCGATGACCTCGGGAATGTCGGCCAGTGCCTGCTCGAACTTGTCCAGTTGCTCGTCGCTGTGGTGCTCCAGCGTGACCATGACGATCAGCCCATCGCGGTAGCCCAGTTCCGTCATGTCGATGCGCGCCTGGTAGCCCTGGATCACGCCGGCGTCTTCCATCCGCTTGATCCGCTGCCAGCAGGGGCTCGATGACAGGCCGACCTGCTTGCCGATGTCCTGCAGGCTGGCCCTGCCGTCCTTGCTGAGGACCCGCAAAATCCGCCGGTCCATCTCATCAAGATTGTTTTTTTGCATACTCTGGTTTCTACGAAAGGATTTTCCGCATCCTAGCGTTATCACCACAAAATACGAAAGCACTTTCCGCGCGTCGAAGCCCAGACTAAGCATCCAGCCATACGCCCCACGCGGGGCGTAGCGGGGCCGCCGGTGCAACCCACCAGGCCCGGCATAGAGGGCTGCCATCCCAAAAGGAAACGACGACATGCAGCAAGTGAAATACGGCGTGAACGATGCGCAGGACAGTCTCGAATTCATCCTCGAGCAGGTCACCCATGGGACTGAAGTGGTCATCGTGCGCCACGGCATCGAGATCGCCCGGATCACTCCGGTCGAGGGGCTCGCCAATCGTGGCATCACGCCGATGAGTGTCCCTTATGAGCTCCGCTGACGAGCTGGCCGGGCTACCGGTTTCCTATCCTCGCCATAGTCTGCTGGACGACGCCTATGGCCTGTTCATCGGCATTGCCTTTGCCGCCACCGGCATCGCGATCCTGGGCAAGAGCGGGCTGATTACGGGCGGTATCGCGGGCATGGCGCTGTTGGGCTCGTTCATCAGTTCCTACACGCCGTCGGTGCTGGTTCCGGCGATCAATGTTCCTTTCCTGCTGTTCGCGCTGTTCACCATGGGGCGGGCGTTCACGCTCAAGAGCGTACTGGTCAGCTTCGCCCTGGGCCTGGGTGTCAGCCTGGTCAGCCCATTGCTGAGTGCGTCGGGTATCAATCCGGATATCGGTTGCATCCTGGGCGGGACGTTTCTCGGGATGGGTATCCTCTGCCTGGCCCGGCACAACGCCTCGATGGGTGGCACCGGGTCGGTGGTGCTGTGGATTCAGCGGCGGTTTTCGATCAATGCCGGTATCGCGCAACTGGCCTGCGATGCGGCGTTGTTCATCGTGGCGAGCCTGTACCTGCCTCTTGAGAAGATGGTCTGGTCGCTGCTGGGCACCGTGGCGATGAACGCGATCCTGATCATCTGGCACAAACCCGGACGTTACCGGGGTTGAGTTGAGGGGAGGCCCGGGACGGGCCTCTTGGTGGTGAATGCAAAGTGCTGGCGGGTAGCAGCGGTTACGGCAATCGGTTCCGCGCGGCTTCGTCGATCAGGATTTCAGTTTTCCCGCCATTGGGCGTGACAATCGTCATCGCCGTCGAGTAACGGTACGCGCCAGTATCGAGCTTCAACTCTTCGCCATTGCTCATGTACTTGCCAGTCTGGATGGCGATCACGGACTGCAGCCAGTCAGAGATGTAATAGTTGTTGTTCGAAGTGGAGGTCGATGGGGAGTTGTTGAATGTGAATACATCACTTTTTATGCAACTGTACTTGTACAGTTTTCCAGGAAGTCCGGTTATATACCGGCTGGCATCAAACTGTCCTTGGAACTTACAGTCCAGGACATTCTTGCTATAAGCTGTGCCATTGACCAGGATGGTTTTTTCCACGTAATAGGTAAAGTCGGACGACGGCATTTTGCCCTTCGTCTTCAGGTTCAGTTTCGTGATCTTGATGCTGGGGTCGCTGCTGTAGGTTTCCAGCCCATAAAACATGGGTAAGGTTTTATGGGCATAGGTTGGAATGTCCTGTGAGTCCGTGGGTTTTGGCGGCCAGGACGTTACATAGGTTCTGCCGTTCTGCCACGATGTGACCGTGGTGCTGATGTTCCTGTGCTGGTCATCGCTACCCGCCAGCGGATCGTACTCGTACTGTTCCTTGAGGGCCGGGTTGTCGACAGGCATGTCAGCAGGCCAGGTGCGGAGCTTCTTCATCTCGGCGAAGGCCAGGCCCTGCATGCCCAGGACAGAGAGGGCCATGCCCAGTACAAAAGCGGATTTCTTCAGCGACTGCGGGCACATACGTCACACCGTTCGATGGTAAAGGAAGAGGCGGAGATCGGTTTCAGGCTGGCACTATGTTCGATCGCGCTTCGGCTGTTGGAAAGCACAGTGAAGTAGGGCGTGTTATCAATGAAGTAGCTGACTTTCGAACAGCTCGCCTCGGACGAGCTGACCTTGAAATCAACGCCGGTCTTGAGCTTTTTCACAATCTGGATACTGGCCTTGCATATATCCACTGTCTTTGAGCAATCGCAGTTCGAGGTGCTCGAAGTGGATGTGTCATCTTCAGTCTGTGCGCGACTTTTCCAGTCCTGGGTGTCCTGGGAGGCATTGCTGATCAACTGGTTGGCATTGAGGAGCGCCGCTTGACGCTGTTGCTCCTGTTGCTGCAACCGAACGCGATCCTCCGCCTGGCGCCGATAGGCTTCCTGCAGTGCCTCGTCACGCTGGCGCTGCTGCTCGGTATTCTGCTCGGACTGCTGGTCGAGCAGTTCGCCAATGGCGCCCACCGCATTGATGATCTGCGTGGTTTGCTCGGCGTTGATCTTCGGCGTGGCGCGTTTCGGTGCCGTCGTCGTACCGGTCGAACCGTTGTCGCACCAACCGGTTTTGCCTGAGGCGCTGACCAGGCATTCCGCCTGCGCAGGCAGGCTCAAACAGGCCAGGACACTGGTCGCGATCAACCAGGCTGGCAAACAAATGATTTTCATAGGACACCCATTTTGAATGGGCGGATCATCGCATCAACCACTGTTCCGGTGTAGTGGCTATTTGTCACCATTGGTCGGAAAGAATATCAACGAGTACTCGTCGATAGTTGAAGTTTGGATCTGCTGATTGCAGTCACTGTTGTTTGATGGAGTGTGTTTTTATTTTGGCGCCATTATTTAAACTTCCGGATTTAAATCGCCGCTCGCAACTCTCTCGGTGACAACCCGTAGTGCTTGCGAAACCGCACTGCAAAGCGCGATGCCGAGGCATATCCGCTCGCCGCCGCAATTTCGCCAATCGGCCTTGGCGTGGTCTGTAGCCAATGCAGCGCCATGCCCAACCGGACGTTCTCCAGGATATTGCTGAAACTGTCGTCCTCGTTCGCCAGTTGGCGGCGCAAGGTCGAGGCGCCCAGGTGCAGGCGCTCGGCGACATCCGCCACCGTCCAGTCCCGTGCCGGAGCGCTCATGACGATCTGCTGCACGCGTTCGCACAGTGGATCGCGACGGTCCAGCAGGACCGGGCCCGCCCAGCCGCCCAGTGTCAGGGCCAGCAATACGGCCTCCGCGTAGTGGCTGCGCAGGGCATCCGGTGCGTCGCTATTGATCGCCTGCAGCAGGCTCTCCCAGGCATGGGTGGTGTGTCGATCCAGCGGCACGCAGAGTTCCTGCGGGCCGATCGGGTTCGGCAGGGCATTGATCTGCTGGCCATGGCGGGCGCTGAAAGCGCGCAGCAGCTGCGTCGGAAAACTCACCGTGTCGGCGATGTAATAGCCCTGTACACCGGGGTAGTTGTTGATCGCCACTTCGCGTCCGGCCGGCAGCAGGATCAGGTGCCTGGAGCCCACGCGCATCTGCCGGTCGTCCCAGCTCATCAGCTTCTCACCCTGGCGGATCCGGCACAGGGTGGTGACGAAGATCGGTACCCGTTGCAGCGCATGGGGCTGGCGGGCCTGGATCACGCTGGTGCCGAGGCGGCTTTCGCGATGCTGGGGGCCGGCAGGTGCGTTCATGGTTACGGGCGTCCGTAGGTGGCGGTGAGGGTGGCCTTGCCCAGGGTGTTGGCATTGAGCATGTAGCCCACCATGGCACCGCTGGATTGTTCGTCGACCGGCAGTTTATCCGCCTTCAACGCCCAGACGGTGAATTGGTAGCGATGCGGCTTGTCACCTGGTGGCGGGCAGGCGCCGCCGAAACCGGGTTGGCCATAGTCGGTGCGCCCTTGTATCGCACCGGCAGGCAACTGGCCGCCTGTGCTGCCGGCGCCGGATGGCAGCTCATGGGTGGAGGCGGGGAGATTGACCACAGTCCAGTGCCACCAGCCGCTACCGGTCGGGGCATCTGGATCGTAGGCGGTGATGGCGAAGCTTTTGGTGCCCGCCGGGGCGTTCCGCCAGGACAATTGCGGCGAGGTGTTGCCGCCAGTGCAGCCAAAGCCCTGGAACACTTCGCGACTGCTCAACGGCTTGCCGTCGCTGATGTCGTGGCTGGTGAGGGTGAGGTCGGCTGCCTGGGCGGCAACGCTCAAGCTGAGGGCTGCGAGGAAGAGTGCGGTTTTCATGGGGATCTCGTCTTCTGGGTGATAAGGCGAGTCTATGGGGTGGCGGGGAGGGGGACTGTGCCGGGGTGCTCAGGTGTTGTGCCGAAACGCTCGAGCTGTAGGGAACGGATGAAATGGCGGGTGAGTGTGGATTGGGCCTGCGACTGCTGTGCAGTCGAACGTGGGCAAGCCCACTCGCCACAGGAGAGGAGGGTGGCTCACCCGGTCAGGGTGAGCCAGGTCCGAGTCAGGATTGCTTGCGCTTGAACAGCTTGCCGAAGAAGCCGGCGATGGCCACCAGGCCCAGGATGATGAACTTCTTGAACGCCAGCAGGGCAACGCCGATCTTGGCGAACAGGCCTGCCTTGGCGGCGATGCCGCCGGCGACCAGAGCGGCCAGGCCGTACGGCGCCAGCTTGTCGGTCTTGGAATCGTAGTCGGCGTAGCGGTTGCCGTCGGTGAAGTTGGTGAAGGCGAGGATCTTCGGCGTTTCCTGCTTGATGGTCTGCAGGTCGGCCATCGCCGCCACGGCGTTGAGCTCCAGTACACCTTCGCGGCCCAGCACGCGGATGCTGTAGTTCAGGGTGGTCTGGTCGGCGTCGTCGGCCTTCAGCTCACGCGCCCAGTACATCTTGTGAGTGGCCTGGTCGTAGCTCGGTGGTTCGGCCCAGCCCAGCAGTGTCAGGCCGGCGTAGCCTTCCTTGCGACGCTCCTTGTTGTCTTCCTCGTCATCGGCCTTCATCTGCTTGAGCAGGTCGGCGTAGTCGATCTTGGCTGCGTCATCGTCGGAAATGTGGCCGTCGTTCTTGTAGCTGATGATCACGCCCCAGCCGTTGTCGGCCAGTGGGCTGACGGCGGTCGGGATGATCATGCCGAGCGTCTTGTGCCCCGGGGGGTTGCCCCAGGCCTCGGTCAGCAGGCGCTCGGTGTCGCTCGGCGACAGGTAGTAGAACTCGTTGTTGAGTTGCAGGCTGGCGATGCCGCCGGGCAGGGTGATGTTGCCGTGCTGTTGCTTGAGCGTGGCCAGCCACTGTTCGGCGCTCTGGTGCGGTTGTTCGCTGGCGGTTGGCGCAGGCGCGGGAGTGCTGGCGGCAATGGCGGGCAAAGTGGTTGCGCTGAGCAACACTGCCGCCAACAACTGGCGCAGGTGTTTCATCGTAGTCCCTTACAATTTGAATTAATTTGGCCGCGCAGGATAACCGAAAGAGCTGGTCAATCGCCAGAATCCCATGTTTGGGCGCTACTGCGAGGGCAGCTCCAGACGCTCCTGGAGCAGCTTGGCGAAGGCCTCGCGGGCCGGGTGGCGGGTGGTTTCCCTGTGCCAGATGAAGCTGTTCTGCACCGGTGTCAGTTCCTCGAAACGGTAGGTCGCCAGCCCCGTGGATTGTTCGAAGCGACGCAGGATGCCCTCCGGCACCAGTGACACGCCGGCCCCGGCATTCACGCTGCCGATGATCGTGCCCCAACTGCCGTAGCTGGCGATTGGCGGGTGGCGGTCGTGCTCCTGCACCCAGTTCTTCAGCGCGGCACGATAGGGGCAGCCGTTCGGCCACATGATCAGGGTGCGTCCCAGCAGATCGTGGGCGTTGTGGATTGGCGGGCTGTCGGCGGCACTGATCAGTACCAGGTTCTCGCGGTACAGCGCGGTCGTGGCGATTTTCGGATGATGGATCTCGGCAGCCACCAACGCGCCGTCGAGGCGGCGCTGGCGCACATCCTCCATCAGTTGTGTCCAGGTGCCGGTGATCAGTTCCAGGCTGACTTCGGGGTAGGTCCGGTGATATTCGGCGAGCAGCGCCGGCAGGTGCACGGTTGCGCAGGATTCGATGGCGCCGATGCGCAAGGTGCCGGAAGGGCGGGTGTTGGCGTCAACGGCGCGCCTGGCTTCGTCCACCAGGTCGAGAATCCTCGAGCAGTATTCCAGGAAGATCTGCCCGGCCGGGCTGATGCTCAGGCCGCGCCCGGCACGTACGAACAGTTCGGTGCCCAGCTCGCCCTCCAGTTGCTTGATGCGCGTGGTGATGTTGGAGGGCACGCAGTGCAGCCGTTGGGCGGCGAGGGCGATGCTGCCGGTTTCGGCAACCGCTTTCACCATGCGCATTTGCGCCAGTTCCATGATTCACTCCCGGTGAATTCTCGTCTCAATATTCGTCAATTGTGCTGGACGCCAGGCCGCTCAAGACTGGGTGCACTCCCTAGATCATCTTGGATGTCGTCCTGCCGTGAAAGCCCTGCCTTCGATAAAAGTGTCCCTCGCCACCGCCTCGGTGATTCTCTGTTGGGCCTATTCGCCGACCGGTATCCATATCGGCCTGGAACACTACAGTCCGGGCCACCTGGCCCTGCTGCGTTTCCTGGTCGCCTCGGTGTTCATGGCCGGGGTGGCGCTGGTCAAGGGGATTGCCTTGCCGCGCCTGCGTGACCTGCCTTGGCTGTTCGTGCTGGGCTTCTTCGCGATCTTCCTGCATCACGTCAGCATCAATTATGGCCAGCAGTGGGTCACGCCGGGGGCGGGAAGCGTATTGGCGCAGTCGACGCCGCTGTTCAGTACGCTGATCGCCTACTTCTGGCTCAAGGAAGCGGTGACCGGCTGGCGCTGGCTGGGGGTGTTCGCCGGGTTCGTCGGAGTGCTGCTGGTGATCTGGGGGGATCGCGGGATCGGTACGTTCAATCCCCAGGGTTTTCTGATCGTGCTGGCGGCGCTGTCCTGGAGTATCTATTTCGCCCTGCAGAAGCACTACGCCCATCACTACAGTGGGCTGACCACGGTGTGCTACATGGTCTGGGCCGGGACGCTGCTGCTGTGCGTCTACCTGCCGGGGCTGGAGCAGGCGGTGACCCGCGCTTCGCTGCGGGTGAATGTCGCGGTACTGGTGCTGGGGATCTTTCCCAGTGCCCTGGCCTACCTGGCCTGGGCCTATGTGCTGACGCATTCGGCGGTCAGTCGCTCAGCGGTTGCACTGTACCTGATTCCGCCGGTGGCGATCGTCATGGCGGCGCTGGTGCTGGGCGTCGGGGTGTCGCCGCTGGTGCTGCTGGGGGGCGCGGTCGTGCTGGGCAGTGTGCTGGCGTTGCATCTCGAGGGACGTGCTGGTGCGGTTTCTGGCGGCGATGCCGGTTCCAGCAGGGGAAGTCCCCATGGGCCCGATTCGAAGGTGCTCGCGCCCCAGGTCCAGCCCCGTGGGGCGGACCTGAAGTGAGGTGATTCAGGGCTTGGACAAGGCGAGATCGACCGCGGCGATCAGTTTTCCCAGGTCCTTTGAGGGGGCTTTGTGAATGACGCCGAACAGGTAGGCACGCTGTTCATCCTCGTCGCCCATATCCGCGAAAAACACTTTCAGTTTTACCCCGAGCACATCAGCGAACAGAAACAGGGCTTCGACGCTGGGTGTGTAACTGCCGGTTTCGAAGCGGCTGATGGTTTTGGGGTCAAAACCGGTTCTCTCACCAAGTTCAGCCTGAGTCAGCCCCGCTACCTTGCGATAGCGTCTAATGGCCATACCCAAACTTGAAATTTCCATCGCTCAATTCCCATTTAGAATCAAGAACTTAACGATAAATCTTTGCATTAGACAACACCATGATTCATCACCTTCTATTGCATAATGTGATGCAATTCGTAGAATCGACGGATCGGACAGGTATTCGCTGATCGGGTTTCAGGTGGCGGCTTCATGAAGCAGGACATCCTGAACTTCATGTCGCGAGCACTGAACCGGGCCTTCGGGTGTCTGTTTCGCGGGTTTCAGCGGTCCATGCGTCGATCTGCTGACAACCTCGGTTTAACTCTAGTTGATCTTCGTCGAAGTTCTGCCGAACAGTGCGACGTGGCCCAGCCGTGGGCCGGGTATTGCGCACTGTCGTGGCGAACGGGTGCTTGTCTCTGCGGGGGCGGATGCCCTGCGCGAGCGGTTCAACCGGTAACTGCCCAGGTGAACTGAGCTCATGGACGAGATGTATCGCAAGGTTGTGGATGCAGCCGCCATTTTTTCCGAGACGGATCTGAACGGCCGCATCACCTACGTCAACGAACCGTTCTGCACGATCTCCGGCTATAGCCGCGAGGAGTTGCTGGGGCAGAACCATCGCCTGCTCAATTCCGGTTTTCACCCGGCGGAATTCTTCACCGACATGTGGCGCACGCTGGCCCTCGGGCAGGTGTGGAAGGGCGAGGTGTGCAACCGGGCCAAGGACGGGTCGCTGTTCTGGCTCGAGAGCACCATGGTGCCGTTGCTGGATGAGGTGACGGGAAGGGTGCGCAAGTACCTGTCGATCCGTTTCGATGTCAGTGAAAAGCAGCGTCTGCTGCACACCCTGCAGTGGCGGGTCGGCCATGACGTGCTGACCGGCCTGCCCAACCGGGCCTTTCTTTCCGAGCTGTTGAACCAGTCGCTGGAGTACGCCCGGCGCGAGCAGATCCCGCTGGCGGTGTGCATGCTCGACCTCGATGGCTTCAAGGCGATCAACGACAGCTACGGCCATGCCAGTGGCGATGCGTTGCTGGTGGAGGTCGCGGCACGGCTGCGCGGGGTCATGCGCGGCGAGGACGTGGTGGCGCGGCTGGCCGGCGACGAGTTCGTGCTGATCCTGCGTTACGTACGCAATAGCCAGGAGCTGCGTGCGGCGCTGCAACGGGTGTTGTGGGCTCTCGCGGCGCCGTACTCGCTCCACCAGCAGGAGGTGCATGTCCATGCCAGTATCGGCGTGACCCTGTTCCCGGAAGATGATGAGGATGCCGAGACCCTGTTGCGCCACGCGGACCAGGCCATGTACATGGCCAAGCAGGGTGGGCGCAACCGTTTCCAGCTGTTCGACGTGTCGCTGGACCAGGAGATCAGGGCGACCTACCAGACGGTGGAATTGCTGCGCCAGGCCCTGGCGGCCGACGAGCTGCGGCTGGTCTATCAGCCCAAGGTCAACCTGCGCAGCGGCCAGGTGGTCGGTTTCGAGGCACAGGTGTGTTGGCAGAGCCCGCAACGTGGCCTGCTCGAGTCCCATGAGTTCCTGCCGCTGGTGGCGCAGACGGAGGTGATCGGCGAGATCGGCGAGTGGGCGATCGAGCGTGTGCTGGTGCAGATCCGCGACTGGCTGCGGGCAGGGTTCGAATGGCCGGTCAGCCTGGATGTCGCCGCCCGGCACTTCCAGCGCGCGGACTTTGTCCCGCGGTTGCGCTCGCTGCTGGCCCGCTATGTCGAGGTGCCTGCGTGGATGCTGGACCTGGAGATCGTCGAGTCGGTGGCGATCGAGAACATCCAGCGCGTCAGCCAGTGCCTGCACGCCTGCCAGGCGCTGGGGGTGCGGTTTTCCCTGGACGACTTCGGTACCGGCTATTCGTCCCTGAGCTACCTCAAGCGCCTGCCGACCGAGACCATCAAGATCGACCCTTCCTTCGTTCGCGACATTCTCCATGACCAGGACGACCTGGCCCTGACCACCGCGATCATCGGCCTGGCCCGGGCCTTTGGCCGGGAGGTGGTAGCCGAGGGGTTGGAGACCGCCGAGCAGGGTCAGTTGCTGGTGAGCCTGGGGTGCGACGTGGCGCAGGGCCAGTTCATTGCCCGGCCGATGGGGGCGACGCAGGTGCCCGGTTGGGTACGGGCGTTTGCCCCTTCGCCACTCTGGCGTGCCTTGCCCGCACCCTAGGCTATTGCTGGGACGGCCTGTTTGCGGTGTAGCGCTCGATGATCGCGTCGACTTCACCGGACATCTTCATGCGTAGCAGTGTTCGCAGGATCTGTTGCACCGGCAGAGCCGGGTCGTTGCGCACCGCGCAGCCGACCCCTTGTTCCGTCAGCACCGCCACTTCGCGCAGTTGCTGTGATTCGGGAAGCGTGAGGTTGAAACGGTCCAGGTTCCACTGGTTGCTGACGGCATAGTGATAACGACCCGCGGCGAGCTTCTGCAGGACCTGTTCCTGGTTGCGGGCATCGTCGCGTACCAACTGGCCGTTGTCGAACAGCGGTTGCAGGGTCGGGTAGGTGTAGCCCAGCACCGTACCGATCAGTTGCCGGGGCAGTTCCCTCGGGTCGGCCTGGAGCGGATAGGCGGCATTGCTGATCAGCACGTCGCGCTGGGTCAGCAGGGGTGTACTCCATATATAGTCGGCCTGCTGGTTCGGCAGCCAGGGCTGCGCGGTATAGCAGTTCACGTCGATATCGCCGTGCTGCATGGCAAGCTGTACCCGTGCCCGTGCCAGCACGTGAAACTCGGCGGGCTTTCCGACCTGTCGGGACAGGCTGGTCATCAGGTCATAGAGAATGCCCTGGGTCGGCTGGCCGTTCTCGATCTGGACCTGCGGCATCGCCCAGCTGTCGGCCACGGCGAAGCGCAGCGGCGTGGGTTCGGCGAAGCAGTTGGCGGTGATCAGCGCAAGGACGCCCCACACTAGACGCATCAGGTTCTCCCTCGGGAGTACGACGTTCGGGCTGCGGATTGTCCCACAAACTGTGCCCCAGGCAGATTAGAGAAGCACGCCGGATGCAATTTCGCCCCTGCTCCGCTAGCATTAGCGGTCTTCCGCTTTCCAGATGCGACGGTTATCGATGAGTTATCAGGTTCTTGCACGTAAATGGCGTCCGCGCTCGTTCCGCGAAATGGTCGGCCAGACCCATGTGCTCAAGGCGCTGATCAATGCTCTGGACAGCCAGCGGCTGCACCACGCCTACCTGTTCACCGGTACCCGCGGGGTGGGCAAGACCACCATCGCGCGAATCATCGCCAAGTGCCTGAACTGCGAAACCGGTATCACCTCCTCGCCTTGCGGCAGCTGTTCGGTGTGCCGCGAGATCGACGAAGGGCGTTTCGTCGACCTGATCGAGATCGACGCCGCGAGCCGCACCAAGGTCGAGGATACCCGCGAGCTGCTGGATAACGTGCAGTACGCACCGAGCCGTGGGCGCTTCAAGGTCTACCTGATCGACGAAGTGCACATGCTGTCCAGCCACTCGTTCAACGCCTTGCTGAAAACCCTGGAAGAGCCGCCGCCCTACGTCAAGTTCATCCTGGCGACCACCGACCCGCAGAAACTTCCGGCAACGATTTTGTCACGCTGCCTGCAGTTCTCCCTGAAGAACATGACCCCGGAGCGGGTGGTCGAGCATCTGACCCACGTCCTCGGGGTCGAGAACGTGCCGTTCGAAGACGACGCCCTGTGGCTGCTCGGGCGTGCGGCCGACGGTTCGATGCGCGACGCCATGAGCCTGACCGACCAGGCCATTGCCTTCGGCGAAGGCAAGGTCCTGGCCAGTGATGTGCGGGCCATGCTCGGCACGCTGGACCATGGCCAGGTCTACGACGTGCTGCATGCGTTGATCGAGGGTGACGCCAAGGCGCTGCTCGAAGCCGTGCGCCATCTGGCCGAGCAGGGGCCGGACTGGAACGGCGTGCTTTCGGAAATCCTCAACGTGCTGCATCGTGTGGCGATTGCCCAGGCGCTGCCGGAGGGCGTCGATAACGGCCATGGCGATCGTGACCGGGTGTTGGCCCTGGCCCAGGCGCTGCCGGCCGAGGACGTGCAGTTCTACTACCAGATGGGCCTGATCGGTCGACGCGACCTGCCGCTGGCGCCGGACCCGCGTGGCGGCTTCGAGATGG
The DNA here is from genome assembly GCF_014268755.2 of Pseudomonas vanderleydeniana. NCBI lineage: Bacteria > Pseudomonadati > Pseudomonadota > Gammaproteobacteria > Pseudomonadales > Pseudomonadaceae > Pseudomonas > Pseudomonas vanderleydeniana. The sequence continues at coordinate 2,226,001 of NZ_CP077093.1, forward strand.
TGCTGTTGCGCATGCTTGCCTTCCGCCCGGCCGACAGTGCTGCCGCACCCAGGCAGCCACTAAAGCCAGTGGGGATCAGCCAGGCCACAGTTGATTCCGCGAACAAGGTGGCGGGGCCGGCAACTGTCGCGCCGATAGCGGCAGCCGTGGCCCCGGTGGCCGAGGTGCCTGCCGCGCCGGTTGCAGCACCTGTTGCGCCGGAGCCCACCCCGGCTCCCGCAGTCGAGGTCGCGCCTGAGCCGGTTGCCGAAGTGGCTCCCGCAACTGAACCCGAACCGGCCGCCCCGGCAGTCGAGGAAATCGACCTGCCCTGGAACGAGCCAGCCCAGGTGCCGAGCCAGGCGACGGCCCCCGAGCCCGAGCCCGAGCCCGTGGCCGAGCGCGAGCCGCAGGTTGTCGTCGAACATCCGGCCCCGGTGCCGCCGGTGGCTCCCGAAAACAGCGTGCAGGCTGCTCCCGAATGGGCGGCTGCGCCGATCCCCGATTCGGTCCCGGCCCAGATGGCCAGCACCGTGGCAGGTCCCGACCGCGACGACGAGCCGCCGCTGGACGAAGACTACATCGAGCCGGACATGGATTCGGCCTACAGTTACCTGGATGAACTGGCGAGCGAACATGCCGCCGAGCTGGAGCCACAACCTGAGCCCGAGCCGCTGCCTGCGGCGCAACCGGCTACTGGCTTGGCGCTGGAATGGTTGCAACTGTTCCCGAAACTGCCGATATCCGGCATGACCGGCAGCATCGCGGCCAACTGCACCCTGATCGCGGTCAACGGTGACGACTGGCTGCTGCACCTGGACCCCGCCCACAGTGCGCTGTTCAACCCGACCCAGCAGCGGCGCCTCAATGAAGCGCTGAACCAGTACCATGGACGGACGCTGAAGCTGAACATCGAGCTGATCAAGCCCGAGCAGGAGACCCCGGCCCAGGCGGCGGCCCGCCGTCGGCACGAGCGGCAGAACGAGGCCATTGCCTCGATTCATGCCGATCCGTTCATCCAGCAAATGATGCAACAGTTCGGCGCGGTGGTCCGTGACGATACTATTGAACCTGTCGATGCCCTGGTGACCCAGGGCTAATAACTGAAGGACGCGAGGCGCGAGCCTTGCATCCATTGTCCAAGCAACTTTGAGGTGATTCCCATGATGAAGGGTGGCATGGCCGGCCTGATGAAGCAGGCGCAGCAGATGCAGGAAAAAATGGCCAAGATGCAGGAAGAACTGGCCAACGCTGAAGTCACCGGCAAGGCTGGCGGCGACATGGTCACCGTGGTCATGACCGGCCGTCATGACGTCAAGCGCGTGAGCATCGACCCAAGCCTGCTCGAAGGCGTCAGCGATGACGATCGTGAAGTACTGGAAGACCTGTTTGCCGCCGCCGTCAACGACGCCGTGCGCAAGATCGAAGCCAACAGCGCCGACAAGATGTCCGGCATGACCGCTGGCATGCAGCTGCCACCGGGCTTCAAGATGCCGTTCTAAGGCAACTTGCCGTTCAACAATGCCAGGCCTGACGCCTGGCATTGTCGTTTCCGGGGTTTGCTGCCCGCGTATTTGACGCTGGCCGGAGCCGCGGGTATAAACCGCCTCTCGCAGTTTTGTCGGACCTATCGCCCATGAGCTTCAGCCCCCTGATTCGCCAACTGATCGACGCCTTTCGGGTATTGCCCGGGGTCGGCCAGAAAACCGCCCAGCGCATGGCCCTGCAGCTGCTGGAGCGTGATCGCAGCGGCGGCTCGCGCCTGGCCCAGGCGTTGGCCCAGGCCATGGACGGGGTCGGGCACTGCCGCCAGTGCCGCACCCTGACCGAGGACGACCTGTGCCCGCAGTGTGCCGACCCTCGGCGCGACGACAGCCTGTTGTGCGTGGTCGAAGGGCCGATGGATGTCTACGCGGTGGAGCAGACCGGTTATCGCGGCCGCTACTTCGTGCTCAAGGGGCACCTGTCGCCACTCGACGGCCTGGGGCCGGAGGCCATTGGTATTCCACAACTGCTGGCTCGTATCGAGGAGCAGGGCAGTTTCACCGAAGTCATCCTGGCCACCAACCCGACGGTCGAGGGTGAAGCCACCGCGCACTACATTGCCCAATTGCTCACCAACAAAGGCCTGGTCACCTCGCGTATCGCCCATGGCGTACCGCTTGGCGGTGAGCTGGAGCTGGTGGACGGCGGAACCCTCGCGCATTCGTTTGCCGGGCGCAAGCCGATCAGCCTGTAGCTGTTGCCGGCGTCCCGTTGGTGGGGCGCCTGGCCCGCTTGACCTGCCGGTGCTTCAGGACGTCAGCAGCAGCACGATCTGCTCCAGGCGGGTGTTGGCGACCCAGGCCACCAGCGTGCCGACGATTGTCGCCCCGCCGGCCATGTAGGCGAGGCGTGCGCGGATGGATTTCACATCGCTGCGTACTTCGCCGAGGTCGCGGTGGATGTACTCGAAGCGGGTTTCCAATTCGGTGATGCGAGGTTCCATGAGGTTGCCTCCAGTGGGGTCGTTCGGCTTGGCCGAGGCGGTCGGTGGGGGGCATGGCCGCAACGGCTCATGATTGTCCGGCCATTTCCCGGCGGGGTGCAGATGCGATGTGGCATAGCGTTTGAACTCGACTTCCATGTGATTGCTCGTCCTCGAAGGTCCTGGTGCCGGGCGTCATTGCCCGGATAAAAGACACCTCAAAAACTCGCTCTATTTGGCTGGCGGGTCAATTGAGGCGATTCCCCAAGACCTATAGGAAAAGTCACCGACACTGGAGGTTCGCCTGCTCAGGCGTAAGGACTGTCCCAGTAGCGCTTGTACATGCCCAGGCGCTTCTTCAAGGCCCTGGGCAGGTGCCGTTCCTGCTGGCTGAGCTTGTAGGCGAACAACTTCACTGCGTTGCGCAGGAATGAGCCGGGCCAGGCCGACAGCCGCTTGGCGCCGAGAAACTTCAGTTCGGACAACACATAGCGCAGGCCTTCGCCGCCTGCACCGCCGAACGTCTGGCGAATCCAGGGTTCGCGGGCATGGAACACGCCGATATCGAAGTAGCGGCGAAACTCTTCCCAGAGTGTGTAGTTGTGGGAGTGCCGGCAGCAGGCGCTGCCCTCGTAGGCGACTTTCCAGCCGGCCATCAACATCTTCGCGGCCACGTACATGTCTTCCGAGAGGATCACATGTTGTGGGAAGCCGCCGACCTGCATCAGCGCCTCGCGGCGGTAGGCACAGAACGAGTTGGAGGCGAAGGCGGTCTTGATGCCCAGGCGCGGCGCGTCCTCCAGGCTCTTGACCTGCGAGGTGGGCGGGTAGTTGAACAGCCGGGCGTGTTCGGCCAGCGGACTGGCGTCCAGGTGCGCCAACTGCCGGCCGCAGACCGCGCCGATACGGGTGTCGGTAAATGGCCAGGCGATATTGGCCAGCGCCTCGGGATCTTCCAGGTAGGCATCCTGGGTCATGAAGACGTAGACGTCATACTCCGGGTGCCGTTCGACCATCATCTGCCGGGTGCCGCCATGGTTGAAGTCCCTGCTGTCGATGCGCAGGACATTGGGGCAGCGGGACTCGGCCAGCTCGAAGGTGCCGTCGCTGGAGCTGGAATCGACGACCAGGGTATCGAACACCGCGGTCTGGCGGTCGAGGGAGTCGAGCAGGCGCTCGAGATCCCGGCGACCGTTGTAGGTTGGGATCACGCAGGCCACTTTGAGGGTCGACATGGTTCAGCCTCCAGGAATTGTCGTCGGCCGCCAGGGGCGCAGCCAGCAGGCCAGGGCGATCAGCAGCACCAGGCTGTAGAGCGTGCTCAGCCCCAGTTGCAGCCAGGTGCCCGAGAGGGGATGCAGCACCAGGGCGGCCAGGATCATTACGCCGAGTCCGAGCAGCCAGTGGCTGCGCCAGGGGACTTCAGCCAGCAGTTGCTGGCGACGCATCAGCAGCAGGCCGGTGAGGATCACCCCGCAGACGGCCGCCAGGGCAATGCCGACCAGGCCCAGGAAGTGCGGCAGCACTGCCAGCAGCAGGGCATTGAGCAGGCTGCCGGCCAGTTCGCAGTTGAGCGGCATGCGCGTGTCGCCGGCGGCATAGGCGTAGCGTGCGAGCAGGGCGTTCCAGGCACCGAACATCAGCGGTACGGAGAACCACGCCAGCAGCTCCGGCAGCGGGCTGTCGGCGGCCTGGTTGGGCAGCAGCAGGCTGACCAGTGCGGTGGCGGCGCCGATCAGCCCGGCAACCGCTGGCAGCGTCAGCAGGGTGGCGCTGGCCAGGCCCTTGCGCAGCAGGGACAGGCGCTCGTTGCCGGCGCTGCCGCTCATCAGGCCGAGCAGTACCTGGTTCAGGCTCATCAGGGCGATCAGTGGCAGGTTGATCAGCTTGCGTGCCAGGTTGATCCAGGTGACTGCGCCTTCACCCAGCAGGGAGGCGACCATCCGTTCCAGCAGGGCCAGGCCCTGGCTGGCCAGGTTGCTGCTGAGCAGCGGCCCGATCTGCTTGAGCAGTTCGCGTCCTGCCCCCGGTGCTTGCGCCATTTGCCAGGGCTTCCAGCCGCTGCGACAGAGCGAGGGCAGCAGCACCGTCGGCATCAGCAGGCTGCCGAGCACACAGGCACTGGCCAGGCCGGTAGGCGTCGCGGCGTGACGCAGCAGGGCCAGGTACAGCACGGGCGGCAGGTTGAACAGCAGCGAGCCGAGCCCGGCCAGGACGAACCGTGACCGTGCCTGTAGCGGCACGCAGAACAGCGCATGGAGAATGAAGCCCGGCGCGCACCAGGCCAGCCAGTGCAGGCTGTCACCGGCCAGTTGATAACCCTGGCTGTCGAGCCCCGGGCCGATCAGCCGCACCCACAACGGTGCACCGAGGCTCAGCAGGCCGCCCAGCAACAGGCCACAGAGCAGCAGGCGCGGCGCCAGGGCGCCGAGCCAGTTGGCCTGGTCGTTGGCCGAGCGTTGCTGATAGAGCGGCAGCGCCGCCGCGCTGAGCAGGCCGGCTGCCAGCGCCATGCGCAGGGCTTCCGGCAGGAACAGCGCGACCAGGAAGCTGTCGCTGCGCCCACCGGCGCCCCAGGCGGCGACCAATAGCCATTCGCGCGCGAAACCGGCGGCCAGGCCGGTCAGGGTCGCCAGGGTCAGCCAGAGGGTCGATCCGAACATCGGCGTGACTCAGTGGAACAAAGTGAACAGGCCTTTGCCGCCCACCTTGTAGTTCAGGCCACTGCAGCGTTCGCCTTTGATCGCCGCATCCGGGCCGCCGACGATGGCGTAGGGCGGGATCGGCTTGGACACCACGCATTGGCCACCGACCACTGCGCCCTCGCCGATGTCGGCACCGAAGGACAGCAGGGCGCGGCTGGCGACCCAGGCGTAGTCGCGGATGTACACCGGTCCGCCAACGGCCCAGAACTCCGGTGCCTGGACATCATGCCCGCCGGCGATGATCAGCACGTGGGAGGCGATGGTCACGTGGTCGCCGATGATCAGGCCACCACGGGCATCCAGCTGGCAGTGCCAGCCGACCGTACTGTCGTTGCCGATGCGCAGGCTGTCGACGCCCAGCACTTCGGTGTTGCGCCAGACGGTCGAACCCTTGCCGATCTTCGCCCCGCCGATGCGCAGCCAGAGCAGGCGCAGGGTGTGGCTGGGAATCTTGCAGATGATCATGTTGTAGGCCAGCTCCCACCAGCGCAGCAGGCGGTCGCGCAGGGTGGGCCAGTTGATGCCGTAGAGCGGGATCAGCGCGCCCTTGATCTCGCGCCCGAGCAGCGCATAGAAACGCCGCGCCAGCGGGTTCTCGATCCGCGGCTCGATGTTCAGGTAGCTGATGAAGCACAGCACGTTGCCCTTGAGCGGTTGCTCGAAGCAGACATCGTTTTCCAGCATCCACTCATAGGCGGCTTGCAGCTCCTCCAGGCTGACGGCCATCTTTTCTGCGTACTCGGGCAGGGCCTCGCGCAGGTTCAACGAGTGCATCATGCGGTGTTTCATGGGTGGACTCCAGAAAGGCGCGAGGCCTTGGGCTTGAGGCGCTGGGCTTCGTGCAGGTTAAGACCCAGCAACAGCCAGAACAGGGCGATCAGTACTTGGGTGAAGCTGAAATAGTGGTCGAAGATACCGCTGAGCAGGGCGGCCATGAGGCCGGCCGTGGTGCCGATCCAGAGGGAGTTGTCCACCGTCAGGCGCAGGGTTTGCTCGGTGGGACGGGTTTCCCGCCACCAGCTCACGATCACCGTGACGAACAGCAGCATGCCGGGGATACCGAGCTTGTAGACGAAGTTCAGCCACAGGTTGGAAATCCCCCAGAGGCCGGTGCCGGGCACCGGCGGTTCGGTCTTGAAGCCGATGCCGAAGGGGAACATCGCCACCGCCTGCGGGAAATGCGAGTACTCGTCGAAGCGCACGCTGGTACTGGCGTCGTTGGTGGAGAAGATGGTCAGCAGGCGGTCCTGCAGCGGCGGATAGAACATCAGCAGCAGGGCACCGAGGGCAACGCCGCCCATCAGCAGGCGCCCGGTGTACGGCACGCGCTTGCGGGCCATCCACACCATCACCACGATCAGGCTCAGCAGCGCCCCGCGTGAACCGGTCAGCAGCAGGGCGATCGCCCCCAGGCCGGCGACGGCAAAGCCCAGGGCCCGCGGCCAGCCCTGGCGGGGCAGGCCGAAGCAGAACGCCAGGGGCATCAGCAGGGCCATGGCGCCACCGGTGACGTTGGGGTGCATCCACGGCGAGCCCATGCGGTTGGCCATGGCACTGAGGCTGTCACCGAGTACCTCGATGCCGCCATAGCCGAGATGGGAAAGGATCGGGGTCATGCCGGTGGCACTGCCGGTCTTGAGAAACACCGGGATCGACAGCAGCAACATCATCAGGGTGCCCAGCAACAGCCCGGTCACCGCCTGTTCACGGGCCTTGGGGGTATCGAGCAGGCGCGGTACGAGGAACAGCACCGACAGGTTCAACAGCCAGCGGATCCAGTTCACCGGGCCATTGCCCTCGGCATTCACCGTCAGCTGGCCGATGATGAAGGGGAAGGCACTGAACAGCATCAACGCTACCAACAGGCGCTCGGTACGCAGCAGCGGTGGCTTGTCCGGCAGGTTGTTGAACATGCCGTGCGCCAGCACGCTGGCCCAGACCAGCAACACCAGCGCTTCGGAGACCGTGGTACGCAGGCCGATCTGCACCGTCGAATAGGGCAGGAAGGTGGCGAGCACGGTGAACAGCAGCAGGCCCCACAGCGGGTGGCGGATGATCGTCACCACCCCGGCGATACCTACCAGCACTATCAGCACCTTGACGGCCGGCAAGAGCCAGACCAGTACACCGAAGACCAGGCTGAACAACAGTGCTATGGGCATCGCGATCGGCATTACTTGAGCTCCCCGAGCAATTGGTCGAAGCGCTCCCGGTACGCCGCCGTGGCATAGCGGGCGGCCCAGTCGCGCAGCGCGGCGCGATCCTCGACCGGGGCATCGGCCAGGCTCAGCATCAGCGCGGTCAGGGCCGGACTGTCGGTCGGCGAGAAACGTGGGCTGTCGGGTGGGGTGATTTCATCCAGTGACGAGCCGCTGGCGACCGCCACCGGGGTGCCGACGCTCAGTGCCTCGATCACCGGCAGGCCGAAGCCCTCGGCATAGGAGGGTTGCCAGAGGCGCTGGGCCTGGCGGTAGACCGCATGCAGTTGGGCATCGCTGATCCCGTTGAGGTAATGCAGTCCCGGCAGGTGCCGCAGCGGCGAGGGCAGGTGTTCCGGTTCGCCGATCAGTACCAGCTCCGGGACCTGGTCGGACTGCTGGCGGGCGGTCTGCCAGGCACTGACGAACCAGGGAATGTTCTTGCGTGGCTCGCGGGTGCCGACCGCCAGCCAGTAGCGCTCCGGCAACTGCAGGTCGGTGATGTCGGCCGGTTCGCCACTGAAGCCTTCGACCAGGTTCGGTAGCACCCGGACCTTGTCGCGGGCTCCGGGGAACAGCTTCACCAGTTCGTCGGCGGTGTACTGCGAAGGTGTCCAGATACGGTCGGCGACTTTCACCGAATGGCCGATCGACAGCCGGTCGGTGACGCGATAGACCCGTTGCTTGATCTGCGAGCCGTGGCTGTTCTGCAGCGTCAACTGGAACAGGTCGTGCAGTTGCAACACGTAGCGCATGTCGGCGGGCTTGCGGCCCAGTGGCAGGCCCATGTTGAAATTGCAGATGTAGATCTGTACCCCGGCTTCGCGCAGCGCGCCAGGCAGGAAACCGCCCTCGAACTTCAGGCGCAGGGGCAGGCGGTGGATACCTTGCAGCGGCGCCTCCCAGCGTGGGCAGTGCACGCGGCGGCGCAGCGGGTGGTCGTATGGCGCCACGCCGAACAGTTGCAGTTGCACCTCGGGATTGGCCCGCAGGGCCTGCTCCAGGGCCAGGTTCTGACGGCCGATGCCGGTTTGGGTGTAACCCGCCGTCGGGCGGTAATCCAGGCCTATGCGCATACGGACACTTCTTCTTTTTTGAGCTGTGGGAGTTGGGTGTAGACCGCCTCGAGCTGTGCGGCCGCCACGGACCAGTCGTGCTCGGCCTTGACGTAGGCACGGCCGGCCTCGGCGATCTGCCGCAGGCGCTCGGGCTGGGCCAGGGCGTCGGCGAGAATCCGGGCGAGTGCTTGCGGGTCTTCACTGCCGAGGTAGTGCTGACCGTTCTCGACCTTCAGGCCCGAGCTGCCCTGGTCAGTGGTGACCACCGGCAGGCCGGCGGCCATGGCTTCGAGCACCTTGAGCTTGGAGCCGCCCCCCTGGCGCAGCGGGGCGAAGAACACCGACGCGCGGCTTTGCAGGGTGCGCAGGTCGGGGACGAAGCCCTGCCACTCGATGCGTGGATCACTCCAGCGCTCGCGCCAGGCGTCGGGCAGGCCGTAGCCGGCGATGGCGAAACGGACGTCCGGGTTGAGCTTCCAGAGTGCCGGGAGGATGACATCGAGGGCCCATTCCACTGCATCGAGGTTCGGGCTGTATTCGTAGTTGCCGATGAACAGCAGGCGCTGGGCCGAAAGATCGGGGGTCACGCCGGCGTAGTGGCCGGTGTCGACACCGTTGACCACCACGGCCACCGGCTTGCCGGTCTGCTGGCGCAGGACGTCGGCATCGGCGCGGGTCACCGCGACCAGTTCGGTGGCCTGGCCGAACACCCGGCTTTCCCAGCGCCGGTAGCGCCACTGGTCATACAGCGTGAACGGTTTCAGCCAGCCCGGCAGGCGGTCGTAGCTGGCCGCACCGAGCGCAGACTCGACATTGTGCTCGGTGAGGATGAAATCGCGCCCGGCCTCGGCCAGCGGTTGTTCGAATGGCTGGAAGCTGTAGCTGTGCTCGATCTGGATCACGTCCCAGTGCTCTTGCAGCAGGGCGCGGAACTGCTGTTGCAGTGGCGGCGCCGAGCCGTTGACCGCGGCCAGCATCGGGTAGGGCGCGAGCAGGGCGGTGAACAGGGTCCGCAGGCTGCGCAGCGGCCGCCGTGGGACCACGATCAACCGCTCCAGATACGGCATCAGGCTCTGCCGGGTGGCCTCGTCGAGCGCCGTCTTGGACTGCACCAGCAGGGTGATCCTGTGCCCCCGGGCGGCCAGGCTGCGCAGCAGGTGGAACTGCCGGGTCTTGCCGCCGCTGGTGGTGGGCCAGGGCAGGTAGGGGAGAGTCCAGAGAATCTTCATGGCGACCACACCAACAGTTGCAGGCTGGTTTTCAGCGGGACGGTCACGGCCTTCGCATCGCTCAGGTCGGTGCGGCTGCCGGCCAGTGGATCGTACAGGGCGGCCTGGGTGACACCGGGCAATTGCAGGCTGCTGCCGGTGGCGCTCCAGAACATCCAGACACGGGCGCCGTCGTTGCGGGTCCAGGTGACGCTGAACAGGTCGTCGGGGGCGTTGCTCAGGCTGGGCGTGTCGGCCGGTTGCAGTTTCGGGCCGGTCACCTCGAGGAAGTTCTTCAGCGCGGTATAGACCGGCTTCGGCTCGCCATCGAGGTCCAGCAGGCCATAGAACTGGTCACGCGGGGTCGCCCGGGTGTCGAGGTCGCTGAGGTTGAACAGGAAGATCCGCTGATAGTCCATGGCGCTCATCAGGGCCAGGCGGCGCAGGGTGTAGTCCTGTTGGCCACCGGTGCCGATCAGCGCCTGCATTTCCTTGGGCCCGGCATAGCTCGACCAGCCCCATTCGGTGGCCCACACCTGCGACACGCCAGCCCCATGCAGCGATCGGTTGAGGCTGCCGGCCTTGCTGAGAAAGTCCCGGGCCGTGGCGCTGTCACCTTCGGGCAACTCGGAATAGGGGTGGTAGGCGGCGATGATGTTCTGGCTGGCCAGGCCCTGGCTGACCAGGCTGTCGAGCATCAGCCCCGGGGTGCTGTGCATCTGGCTGTAGTAGGCGAGGCCGGCGGTGGCTACCGGCTTGCCCGGGACCTTGTCGCGGATCGCCTTGGCGGTGGCGGTCAGCAGTTGGTAGTAGGCGGTCGGATCTTCCTTGGGCAGCCAGATGATGTTCGGCTCGTTCCAGACCTGCCAGGTGTTCACCTGGGGATAGCGTTCGGCCAGGGTCGCCATGCGGTTGGCGAACAGGTTGAAGTCCCGGGGCGGGTACTGGTCGGTATTGCTGGCGTCGGCCGGCGCGCTGCTGGCGAAGGGCGGCGAGCCCACCAGGTAGGCGATGACGTTGTAGTTGTGCGCCTTCATCTGTTGCATCGCCGCGTCGAGGGCGGCGACGTCATAGGTGCCTTGCTGCGGCTCGATCATCGGCCAGTGGATGGTCAAGCGGACCCAGTTCAGGCCCAACTGGTCGAGTTGGCTCATCTGTTTCTGGTAGATGCCCGGGTCGAAATACTGGAACTGGGCGTTGACCCCGAGGAAGTCCTTCCACTCGATCGCCCGTGGCGCCTTGAGCAGCACCTGGGAGGAGGACTGGGCATCGGTGTCGCGCCACTGCAGGGCACTGAGGGCTCCGGCCAGGATGACCAGCAACGGTACCCAGAGAATCGGTTTACGCCACATCTTCATGCCCTCGACACGCCTGCTCGAACACCTGCAGGAAACGTTTGGCGGTTTGGCTCCAGACTCGCTGGTCGCCGATCATGCTGGCGTGTTCGGCCCAGCGGATCGCCAGTTCGGGAGCGGCGCACAGGTGGCTGATTTCGGCCGCCAGCGCGCTGACGTTGCCTTGGGGGAAGATCACGCCGTTGCCCTGGGCGACTTCTTCGGCAAAGGAGCGGGCGTCTGAGGTGATCGCTCCGCGTCCGCAGGCGGCGGCCCAGGACAGTGCGCCGCTGGTTCCGCGCAGTTGGCCCAGCAGCTTGAGTTTGCTCGACTCGCGATAGGGCAGCACCATCACGTGGTGGGCCTGGATCACCTTGGGAATGTCGGCGGCCGGCAGGTCGAGCTGCCAGTCGATGCAGTCCTGCAGGTCGAGGCGCTGGATGTGCTGGCGCAACTGGTCGAGGTAACTGCCGGCCGGACCGAAGGCCATCTCCGGTTCGCTGCCGCCGGCCAGGGTCAGGCGCAGTTTGTGGCGCAACCCGGGTTGGTCGGTGAAGGTCATCGCCAGCGCATCGAGCAGGTCCTCGATGCCCTTGCCACGGTAGATGAAACCGAAATACAGCAGTTTCAGCGGTTCCAGTGGGGGTAGCGGTGCAGGCGCGATGGCCAGGTTGCCGTGGGGGATCACCGCCATCTGCTCGCCGCGCAGGCCCATGCGTTGGCGCAGGCAGTGGCTGCCCGATTGCGTCAGGGTGATCAGCCGGGTCAGGCTGCGCGCCAATTGCCGTTCTTCATGCAGGCACAGGGGGTCGGCCAGCACCGTGGCCACCTGTGGCAGGGGCGAGGGCAGCTTGCTGGCCAGCGACAGCGGCCAGGGCAGGCGCTCGCGGCGCCAGACCAGGCGCTCCGGGTCATGGATGGTCGCGGTCAGCGGCAATTGCGCAAAGCGTGCACGCAGGGCTCTCAGTGCATGGAACTCGGCGAGGCGGCCGCCACCGATTTCCGCATGCACCAGGTCGATGCCCTGCCAATCGTATTGGCCCACCGCCTGGATCGCGCGTTGCGGGTCGTTGCCCAGCCCGGCCAGCGGCGTGCTGATACGCGCACCGTGGCTTTCCAGGGCGGCCTTCAAGTGGCCGGCGTAGTCGGCGATGCCGTTCTGTTCCGGCGGCAGCGGGGCGAGCAGGGCGATATGCATCAGGCGTGACTCCGGATCCGTGCGAGGGTGTTGAGTACCCGTTCCGGAATTTCGAAGCGCCGGCGGTTGAGGATGATGCCGTCGACCCGCTTGAACGCCGTGTTGAGGGTCGTCAGGGCATTTTCCAGGATCGGTACGGTGGTGGTTTCCGCCTCGATGATCAGGGTGATCAGGTCGGCCTGGCGCAGGATCACGAAGGCTTCCTGGTTGGAGAAGAATGCGCCGGCGTTGAGCAGCAGGATTTCTCCGGGCTGCGCCGGCCCCTCGCCTTCGACGCGCACGTTGTGACCGCGCTGGCGCAGCAGTTCGCTCAGGTGTTCGATGACGAAGCTGACGCCCTCGTTGTGGCGGGCCGAGGTCAGGCCGATGCTCAGCCCGTGCTCGGCGACCCGTTCCAGCGGCAGTACCCCGTATAGCCGGTACATGCTCGCGGTGAAGGCGGTGCGCCGGCGAGGATCGTTGTCGCTGATGTCCTGCAGGCTGGTCCAGACCTTGACCCCGAAGCGCGACTCGATCTTGTCGCCGTCGTGGATGCGCTGGTCCAGCAGGTAGAAGAAATACAGGGCCAGCAGGCCGACCGCCAGGCTCAGCGGGATCGCCAGCAGGACCATGCTCAGGCTTTTCGGGAAGACCCGGCGTTCATTGAGAGTGGCCTGCTCGATGATCGCGATGTTGCTGATCTGGCTCTTGTCCAGCTCGCGGTCGATCCGGGCCTTCTCGGTGCTGTCGCTGTACAGCGCGAAGCTCTTCTCGGCGGCATCGAGTTCGCGTTGCAGGCGCGACATCTCGGGTTCGATGGCCAGGGCCTGGCGACGGTCCTGCTCGAGCTGGTCAAGCTGGGTCTTCTGTTGTGCGGCCTGGGTCTGCAGGCGGCTGAGGCTGGCCTGCTGGTCGGCGAAGCTGTTCTGCAGGCGGGTGTAGACCGGGTTCGGTGCCAGGTTGTCGGAACGCTGGACCACCGCATTCTGCGACTTGAGCAGCTTCTCCAGGTTGGCGATGGCGGTGTCCATGGCCTTGACCGGCGGTGCGCCTTCCTTGAAGGTGCGCAGCATCTCCTGGCGCTCGATCTGCTTGGAGTTGATCCGCTGTTGCAGGTCCTGGCGATCGGGGTTGATGCTCATCTGCCGACCGATGCTGATTTCCTTCTTCATGCTGTTGAGCTGCGCCTGGATACGTTCCAGGCCACTGCGGGTCGAAGCCACGGCGCGGGTGGTGTTCAGATGCTCGCCACGCAGGTTGTTGAGGTTGCGCGAGATATCGTTCAGGCGCTCGGAAATGCTCACCGCCCCCAGCTCGTTGAGGTGGGCCTCGATCTTTTTCTTGTAGTCGAGGATGCGAGCCTGGGTCGCCTTGCTTTCGCTTTCATAGAAGGTATAGAGGCTCTTGCGCCCGAGGCTGCGGGTACGCTCCTGCTCGTACTGTTCGATCCAGTTCTGGACGATGGTCTGGGCCACCGCCGGGTTGTTCCAGGTGAAACTGATCTCCATCACCGAGGAGCCGGCGGCGTGGGTCACGCTGAAGTTCTTCGACAACTGGTCGGCCAGGCGTTCGACCGGGGTTTGCTTCTCCACCAGGCCCAGCAGTTGCAGGAGGCCGCGGCCAGCGTCGACCAGGGCCTGCACGGTACTTTTGGCCAGGCTCTTGAGTGTGCCGAGGAAACCTTCCTGGGGCGGTACCCTGGACAGCTCGTTGAGGTACTGTTCGGCCACCAGGCGGGCGATCGGGCGTCCGGTCAGCATGCGCTCCTCGTCGAGAATCGGGTCACGCTGGGCACTGGGAATGATGGTTGCCTGGCGGTCGGAAATCTCGATCGGCAGGGTGCTGGTGTCGCGCCCCGGCTTGACCAGCAGCAGCGCCGTGGACTCGTAGCGGTTGGGCAGCAGGAAGGCACCCAGCAGGATGATGATCAAGGTCACCATGACGGTGATTTTCACTTCCCGCTTGAAAATGAAAAACAGGCGCAACAAATCGCGGAAGGAGCGGATATTGATCATGTGTGTTGTCCTTAACGATCAGTTGCTGTTTTCACGCAGGTTGTAGTTCACGCCGATACCGATCGATTTCTGGAACGGAATCAGTTGGTTCAGGTAGAGATCGACCCACTCGATGCCATTGCCTACATGGGATTTGGGCACGAAGACCACGTCGCCGCGCTGCAGCAGTACCGGTGGCCGGTTGCTGACACCGGCGAGCATGGTGTCGCGGTAGTCGAAGAAGTAGGTCTTGTAGCGGCCGTCGTCTTCCTGACGCAGCAGCGCGACATTGCGACTGTCCCCCACCGGCAACAGGCCACCGGCACCGATCAGTGCCTGTTCCAGGGTGGTGGCGGTGGTTACCGACAGGTTGTTCGGGTTGCGTACCGAACCGCCAACGAACACGGTATTGCCCGGCGAGGTGGAAATGTTCACCGTCAGCGCCGAGTCCTGGTAGATGTTCTTGAGCTTGTCCTGCAGGAACACGGTGAGCTCCTGTGGGGTCAGGCCCGCCGCCTTGACGTTGCCGATATACGGATAGGCGAAGCTGCCGTCGTTCATCACCGTGAACAGGGTCAGCTCGTAGATGGAGTTGGCGGTGAAGGCGGAGATCGACGGCGCCTCGCCGGTGTTGCGCACGATACGCAAGGTGTCGCCGGCCCGGATGCGCTGCGCCGGCAGGGGCTTGCCGGCCAGTGCCTCGCCCGCCCTGTGACCTTCCTGCAGCACATTTTTCTGTGGCAGCACCACCTTGGCCGGGATGCTGCAGGCGCTGAGCAATAGAACACTGAAGATCAGCAAGGGGGTTTTCATGGGTCGATTTTCCTGTCGTGCATGTTTACAGCTCCCTCACGGGCTGGGTGGTACTGAGCTTGCCGTGTTTCAGGATTTGCCGGCTTCGACGGGCACCCGCCCATAGATATCGGTGAAACGCACGATATCGTCTTCGCCCAGGTACTCGCCGCTCTGTACCTCGATCATCACCAGGTCGATCACCCCGGGGTTGACCAGGCGGTGGGTCTTGCCCGGCTTGATGAAGGTCGATTCGTTGGTATCGAGCAGGAATTCGTGCTCGCCGTTGGTGACCCGGGCCATGCCGCTGACGACGATCCAGTGCTCGCTGCGGTGGTGGTGCATTTGCAGCGAGAGCGAGGCGTCGGGCTTGACCACGATGCGCTTGATCTTGAAGCGCTTGCCTTCCTCCAGCACGGTGTAGGTCCCCCACGGCCGGGTGACCGTGCGATGCAGGCGATAGGCTTCGTGGCCCTGGCGCTTGAGCTCCTGGGCGATGAGTTTCACATCCTGGCTGCGCTTGCTGTCGGCGACCAGCAGGGCGTCGGGTGTGTCGATGATGATCAGGTCCTTGAGACCGACCCCGCCGACCAGGCGCTTGCGTGAGTCGATGTAGCAGTTGTGCACGTCGAACAGTACGGTTTCGCCGTTGCACTGGTTGCCGTTGGCATCGGCCGGGGTCAGGTCGCGTACCGCCTGCCACGAGCCGATGTCGCTCCAGCCCAGCTGGCAGGGCACGACCGCGACCTTCTTCGAACGCTCCATCAGCGCATAGTCGATGGAGATGTCCGGAGCCAGGCCCAGGGTCTTGCCGTCGAGTTCCAGTTGCAGTTCCTGGCTGCCCTCGCGGCCATGGCTGTGGGCCAGGCATTCGGTCATGGCCGCCAGTACATCCGGGGCGTGTTCCTGCAGTTCGCGCAGTACCACGTCGGCGCGCATGCAGAACATGCCGGCGTTCCACAGGTGCAGGCCGCCGTCGACGTAGCGCTGGGCCGTGGCTGCATCGGGTTTCTCGACGAAACGCGCGACCTGGAAGCTGCCCTCGTCCAGGGCCTGGCCTTTCTCGATGTAGCCAAAGCCGGTCTCCGCCTGGGTCGGTACCAGGCCGAAGGTCACCAGCCAGCCCTGGTCCGCCAGTTTGCGCGCGCTCTGGACCGCCTTGGCGAAGGCGTCCAGATCCTTGATCAGGTGATCCGCCGGCAGTACCAGCAGTTGTGCGTCCTCGCCGTAGAGCCGGGAGACGTGCAGGGCGGCAGCGGCTATGGCCGGTGCGGTGTTGCGCCCGAAGGGTTCCAGGATGAAGTCCAGGGCCGTGCCGCCCTTGTTCAGCAGGCGATAGTCATCCAGGGTACGAAAGAACACTTCCCGGTTGGTCACGGTCAACAGGCGTTGGACATCGGCCAGGCCGGTGGCACGGCGGAAGGTCTTCTGCAGCAGGCTCTCGCCATCGGGCAGGCGCATGAAGGGCTTGGGCATCGCTTCGCGCGAAACCGGCCAGAGTCGGGTACCGGCGCCGCCGGCGATGATGCAGGGAATGAGCAGGCTCATGTCAGAAGGCCTCGCGTGTCAGGAGCACTGCCGGGACAGTGCGGAACAGAATGTAGAGATCGAACCAGATCGACCAGTTCTCGATGTACTCCAGGTCGAACTCCACCCGTTTCTCGATCTTTTCCAGGGTGTCGGTTTCACCGCGATAGCCATTGATTTGTGCCAGCCCGGTGATCCCTGGCTTGACCCGATGGCGCGAGGTGTATTCCTTTACCGCTTCTTCGAACAGGATGCCAGCTGCCTTGGTCGCAGTGGCGTGGGGGCGCGGGCCGACCATGGACATGCTGCCGAGGAAGACATTGAACAGTTGCGGCAGCTCGTCGAGGCTGGTCTTGCGAATGAAGCGCCCGACCCGGGTGATCCGCGGGTCGCCGCGGGTAGTCTGTTTCTCGGCGTTGGCGTCGGCCTGGTGCTGGTGCATCGAGCGGAACTTGAACACCTCGATCAGCCGGTTGTTGTAGCCATAGCGTTTCTGGCGGAACAGGACCGGACCGGGCGAGTCGAGCTTGATCGCGATCGCCACCAGCAACATGATCGGTGCCAGCAGCAACAGCGCGATGCTCGACAGCACCATGTCCTCCAGCCGCTTGAACATCGGCGACCAGCCGCGCAGGGGCATCTCGGAGGCGTTGAACATCGGCAGGTTGGCGACTTCGGTGATGCGGTTGTGGGCATGGCGGAAGGCGACCATGTCCGGCACCAGCAGCACGTTGACCGGTAGCCGGCGCAGTTCGCGAATGATGTAGTCCATGCGGTTTTCCGCCGACCAGGGCAGGGCGACCAGCACCTGGGTCACCGTTTCCTCGCGGATCAGCCGCTCCAGGTCGCTGGAGTTGCCCAGCAGCGGCAGGTTGACCATGGTTTTCGGCAGCCGGCTGATGCGGTCGTCGATGAAACCGATCACTCCGGAGCGGATGTCCTGGTGTTGGGACAGGTATTCGGCCAGGCGCTGGCCGTTCTCGGTGGCACCGAGGATCACCGCATTCTGCAGGAAGATTCCGCGTTGCATCAGTTGCTGGAACAGTGCCAGCAGGATCAGCCGTTCGACGCCGAACAGGGTCAGGCTGGCGATGAACCAGACCAGCAGTTGCGTATTGTCCAGGTAGTTGAACAGCTGCAGCCCATGGTGCATGAACAGCAGCAGGCAGAAGGCCGAGGACCAGGCGATGAGGGTGATCTGGAAACGCAGCAGGTTGCTGAATATGGCCTCGGCATAGACTCCCAGCGCCTGGAAGATCAGTACGCTGATGACGCCGAAGAACAGCAGGATGGTCAGGTAGCTGCGGGTGATGTCCGGGGTCTGTTCGCGCAGGTAGATCAGGAACAGCAGGCCGGGCAGGATGGCGGTCAGTCCGTGGACCAGGCGAATGCCGAACAGGAAGTACTCGACCATGCTCGGCCGAGTGAGAAACAGGCTGTCGACTGGCTGCAAACGCATTGAGACCCCCTTCCTTTTCTACCTTCTCGAAATCGCCACTGCCAGGCAATTCGGTAGGTCATTCCTATATCAACGTCCCAGGGCTTTGCGCCGCCCCCATCCCTGGTAGCTGATTTATATGTCGGTTGGGACCGTTCCAGGCTGGTGTTCAGGCAAGGATAGGTCCTACTGCTCTTATGGTCTTAGCTGACATGTGTGTACATTTTTTCCTTTCGTGTACAAGGAGTAGGCTTGAGTAAAGCTCATGAAACACAGGGTCGCTAATTGAATGACAGCATGTAGCTGAAAAAAGTCGGCGACGTCGTGGTTTTGTGGGGCGGGCCCGGTCTAGAGCGTGCGTTGAACCGATGGGTGAAATAAATGCAGGGTATGACAAGTCGTTTGCGGCCTGCTGTGGTCACATTTTTCAAGGCCGTCGACACAGGAGGAAACGCCGATGAGCGAACGCAAGGCATTGCTGATTCTGCATGGCAAGCAGGCCCTCAATGAGGACGTCAGGACGGCTGTCGAGGACAGGCGCCGGGAAGGCTGGGAACTGGCCGTACGGTTGACCTGGGAGGCGGGTGACGCACAGCGTCTGGTGCATGAGGCGCTGCAACTGGGCTACCGCTATCTGATTGCCGGGGGCGGTGACGGTACCCTGCGCGACATCGCCGAGGCCCTGGCCCTGGCTGACACCCAGGCGAGCCTGGTGTTGATGCCGCTGGGTACCGCCAATGATTTCGCCCGGGCCGCCGGTGTGCCGCTGGAGCCCGCCGGGGCTCTGCAACTGCTGGATGTCCCGGCTCGCTCGATCGACCTCGGCGCGGTAGGTGGGCAGGTGTTCCTGAACATGGCCACCGGTGGTTTCGGCAGCCAGGTGACGGCCAATACATCCGAGGACCTGAAGAAGGTGCTGGGCGGTGCTGCCTACCTGTTCACCGGGCTGTCACGCTTTGGCGAGCTGCATGCCGCCTATGGCGAATTGCAGGGGCCGGATTTCCACTGGCGCGGCGAGCTGCTGGCGCTGGGGATCGGCAATGGCCGCCAGGCCGGTGGCGGGCACGAACTGTGTCCGCAGGCGCTGGTCGATGACGGCCTGCTCGATATCAGCATCCTGCCGGCGCCCCAGGAGGTGGTCGGCACCCTGCGCCGTTTGATGAGCGACGGTTGGGGCCTGGACAACATGTTCGTCCGGGCGCGGCTGCCCTGGGTCGAGATCAAGGTCGCCGAGGGGCTGTACCTGAATCTTGATGGCGAACCCCTGGAGAGCGACAGCCTGCGCTTCGAGGCGCGTCCCGGGGCACTGCGGGTGCACTTGCCGGCGGATTCGCCGCTGCTCAGTCGTCGAGACTGATGATGCGTTCGCGGACGGCGAACAGCACCAGGCCGGCGACGTCGAAGATCTGCAGGCGCTTCATGATCTGCGCGCGGTGAGTCTCCACGGTCTTGATGCTCAGGCCCAGGCCATTGGCGATCTCCCGGGTGGATTTTCCGCGCACGATCAGCCGGAGGATCTCCAGCTGGCGTCCGGTCAGGTTGTGGGTCTGGGCCTGTGCCGGCGAATGCCGCTGGGCCTGGGTCAGGGCCTGGTTGATCACCGTGTGGGCGATCGCCGGGCTGAGGTAGCGCTCGTTGTTGCGCAAGGCTTCCAGGGCCTGGGCCAGTTCGGTCGCGGTGGTGTCCTTGAGCAGGTAGCCATGGGCACCGATCTCCAACGCCTGCATGATCAGTTGCGGGTCGGTGTGCATCGACAGGATCAGCACCTTGCTCTGCGGACGAACCGCCTGCAACTGGCGCAGGGCGTCGAGCCCGCCGGTATCGCGCATCGACAGGTCGAGCAGGATGATGTCCGGATCCAGGCGTTCGACGGCCTCGAGCAACTGCGCGCCATCGCTGGCTTCGCCGATCACGGCGTAGCCCGGAATCTCCAGTACCAGGGCACGGACACCGGCCCTGATCAGTGAGTGGTCATCCACAAGAAGTAGGTTGCAGGTCATAGAACCTTATTCGTACTGGCTCGTTCGAGGGCGCGGGGGGCCCAGGGAAGAAGGGCTTCGATTTGCGTACCTTTGCCGGGTCCGCTGGTGACTGTCAATCGGCCGCCCAACTGTTCGGCGCGCTCGACCATGCCGGCCATGCCGCGTTGGCCCTGTTCAGCGGGATTGGCGGCGGGAGAGAAGCCCTGGCCATCATCGGCGATAGACAGCGACAGGCCTTCGGGAAGGCGTTTGAGACGTACCAGCAGATTGTCGGCCCGGGCATGGCGCAGGACATTGGTGACAGCCTCCTGGGTGATGCGAAAGGCGGTCACGGCCATTTCCTCGGGCAGCCCGGACAACTGCTGGTGGCATTCCAGGCTCCAGTGCAGCGGGGTGTTGCCCAGGGTCTTGAGCAAGTGCGCGCGCAGGCTGGCCTCCAGGCCCAGGCTGGTCAACTGGCGTGGGTTGAGAATGGCCGAGACGTCGCGGACCTTGGCCAGGGTTTCATCCAGGGTGCTGTTGAGGTCCGCACACTGGCTACGCAGTTCTTCCGGCAGGCGGCCTTGCAACCACTGGGTCTGCAAGCGCGCGGCCGTGAGCAGTTGGCCAATGTCGTCGTGCAGTTCGCGACTCAGGCGGTGGCGCTCGTTCTCCTGCACCTGCAACAGGCGGTCGGCCAGTTCCTGGGGCTGGAAATTGATCGATGTGCGCGAGTCGCGATACTGCAGCCAGAGGCTGGCCAGTGCGGCGAGGTTCAGCGCCAGCAGCCACAGGGACAGCCCCGAGCCTTGTCGGCAGAGCGCCAGGCTGGTAACGGCCGAGGCCGCGCAGAACAGCACGGTCAATCGACGGGCGTTCTTTCGCGAGGGAAACCAGGGCTTTAATAACTTGAGGCTGGCGTACATAGCGTGTGGAGCCAAAGAGTGTCTGGTACAAAGAGCCCAAGTGCAACCACTGACAGGACTCTGTTTAAAAAACCTTTACGGTTCAATCTTCTGGTACAACTTGATATAGGAATTGTGGCTAAGTGCTATTATTTTTTGGATCCTATACGGGATGTTCAGGAAATCATTTTGCCATCAAGTACATAAGCAAGCGGGCAGCATAGTAGCACTTCGTTTAAGGTTGGTCGTCCCTGTTGATATATGTCCAATCGGTCAGCTTTTTTGTACGCCGGTTCCAGAAGACGCGCCGGGCAGCTCTCGCGATCGATTCATGTTTGAAATCATCGCAGTTTATCGTGCTGCTCTTTCTGCGCATAAGAAGGCCCGGCACAAAACACCGAAAGTTGCTCTTTAGTTGATCTGGCTGCTCTTGACCGTGAGAGTGTATCTGCACTTGGCGGGGGCAGGCGCCTGGCATGCAGGCCTGGCCCCTGGCACGGTGGTTCAGGCGGAATGCCCGGGAAAGGTGATCAGTGTGAAGCCTTTCGGCTCGGCCAGCAGGGTCGTGGAGACCTCGGTCTGTGCTGCCAGGGCGGCAATCAGCTCGGCCTGTTCGCTATCGTCCAGCCCGAGTTGGCCGGTATGCGGGTCGATCAGTTCCAACTGCCAGGCCAGCAAGGTCAGGCAGTCCTGCAGGGCTTGCAAGGCACCCTCGTGCAGGTTGAGCCGCTCCGGTGCGTAGCTCAGGACTTCATGGATGTGCCGGGAAAATTTCGCCATGCAGCGCACGCCGAGTACATCGGCGCGTCCACCCAGCTTGTGCAGGGCGGTGAGCAGGCAGTCGATCGCATCCCGGTCGTTGCGGATCAGCTCCAGGTGCTGGCAGCACTCCTGCATCTTCGTCTGCAAGGTTTCCGCTTCCACCAGGAATTCCGGCAGGTTGGCCTGCCGTTCTTTACCGTTCAGCATGCTTTATCTCCATGAAATATCGGCAGGCGATAGAAGGTCGCGCTTGGCGAACGGCAGTGGATTAATGTGGGCCAACAGAGCGTTTCGGTGATCTGTTCCCGAGTTTTTCGGTACGGCACATTTGCAAAGGATTCTCATGCACTGACAGGCGCTGTTCGATAAATCGACTTGAGACGGTTGCGGGAAACGTCCAAAAGGACCGACCCAGAGCGCTTTAACCAGAGTTGTGAGGCGTCTCGCCTGGCTTTGCGGCCACCGTCCCGCGATTGAAAGCAAAAGCCTGACTCCATTCATGTAATGAGAATGGCGTCACATTAATGGCTATTGGATATTGCGAATATCAGGTTGGGCCTGATTGTTACTAGGGGATTCCCCTATGCGGGGGAACCAAAAGCAGCTCCGGTGGTCGTCTCGCGCACGGTGCGTCGAGCCCGGAGAGTGCACTCAGTAAAGCATGATGTTAATGTGACATCAAACGTTTTGCGTAGCATTTTGCGTGAGGGTCAAGGTCCGGCGAAAGCGGCCGATAACTCTCTCAATGAAGTTCTTTGTATCAACGCCCCAGGAGTGATTGATGGCCGGCATTCTCGACACGGTAGACCAACGTACGCAGCTGGTGGGAGAGAATCGTCTGGAGATTCTCATGTTCCGCCTGGCCGGTCGCCAGTTGTTCGCGATCAACGTGTTCAAGGTGCAGGAAGTCCTGCAACTGCCCAAACTGACCCTGATGCCCCAGCGCCATCCATTCGTCTGCGGGGTGGTCAACCTGCGCGGGCAGACCCTGCCGGTGATCGACCTGTCCCAGGCGATCGGCATGCGTCCGCTGGTGCCGGGCCCCGACAGCACGATTATCGTCACCGAGTACAACCGCTCGGTGCAGGCCTTCCTGGTCGGTGGCGTGGACCGTATCGTCAACATGAACTGGGAAGCGATCATGCCGCCGCCGGGCAGTGCCGGGCGCCAGCATTACCTGACCGCCATCAGCAAGGTCGACGATCAGTTGGTGGAGATCATCGACGTGGAGAAGGTTCTCGCCGAGATCGTACCGTACAACGCCAAGGTGTCTCGTGAAAAACTCGACGACCCGATCATGGAACATGCCCGTGGACGCGAGGTGCTGCTGGTCGACGACTCCAAGGTGGCCCTGTCGCAGTTGCGCGATACCCTCGGCCAGCTGGGGGTCAAGCTGCATATCGCCAGTGATGGTCTTCGGGCGCTGAACATGCTCAAGACCTGGGCCGATTCCGGCGCGGTGATGACCGATAAGCTGCTGATGGTGTTCACCGACGCGGAGATGCCGGAGATGGACGGTTATCGCCTGACCACCGAGATCCGCAATGACCCGCGTCTGCGTGGCCTGTACGTGGTGCTGCACACTTCGCTGTCCGGCAGTTTCAACGAAGCGATGGTGAAGAAGGTCGGCTGCGACAACTTCCTCTCCAAGTTCCAGCCGGACAAGCTGGTGGATGTGGTGCGCCAGCGCCTGTTGCTGGACCATCCCGGCGCCTGATTGTGCCGTCGGGGGCAGGTGCAAGGCCTGCCCCGGTCATCGCTGTGGTGATGTCGCCTTTGATTGGGTGATCGGCTCGTATATCGTGGTCTTTTTTTCACGGAGCCGGTCCTCATGTTGCGTCTGAGCGCGCTGTATCGTTATCCACTCAAGTCTGCAAAGGGTGAACGCCTGGGCCATGCCGCGCTCGATGAGCTGGGGTTGACCGGCGATCGACGCTGGATGGTGGTGGACGAGACCAGCGGGCGTTTCCTGACCCAGCGTGCGGTGGCCGGCATGAGTCAACTGTCGGCGTTGTGGAATGACGCCGGTGGCCTGACCCTGAGTGCGCCGGGGCATTCGTCGCTGGAGGTGGCCTTGCCGGCTGCCGATGAGCAACTGCGCGGCGTGACCATCTGGAGTGATACCCTGCGCGTGCCCGATGCCGGTGACGAGGCCGCGGCGTGGTTGAGCGGGTTCATCGGCAAGGCGGTGCGCCTGGTCCATGTGCCGCAGGAGCGGGCGCGAATCACCGAGGCCGGTTATGGCCGGGAAGATGACCGCGTGGCATTTGCCGACGGTTTTCCGTTGCTGCTGATCGGCCAGGCCTCGCTGGAGGATCTGTCGCGGAAGGTCGGGCGTCCGCTGGAGATGCTGCGCTTTCGGCCGAACCTGGTCATCGAGGGCAGTGAGGCGTTTGCCGAGGACCGGTGGAAGCGGATCCGGATTGGCGAGATCGAGTTCCGCCTGGTCAAGCCTTGCTCACGCTGCATTCTCACCACCATCGACCCGCAGACCGGGGAGCGCAGCGCCGACCGCGAGCCGCTAACCACGCTCAAGACCTATCGCGAGAAGGATGGGGACGTGTTTTTCGGGCAGAACCTGGTCAATGACGGGCTGGGGCGGCTGGAAGTGGGGATGCCGGTGACGATTCTCGAGTGATCCGTCGGGCCCTGTGGCGGGGCGACGGATTACATCTTTCTGCACGACATCTTTCCCTGTGGGAGCCGGCTTGCTGGCGATCCGCGGCAGGCGGCATTCAACGAGATCAGCGGCGCCTGATGCGCTGCTATCGCCAGCAAGCCGGCTCCCCAGGTCTGTTGTGGTCCCTGAATCAAGGGTGAGTTCAGGGCTCCACAGGTCACGTGTGCTCTTGCAGGTCGGCGTTTGAATCACTGATCGTCGAAGAAGCGCTCGTTCCAGTCCACCAGCGGCTGTGGTGCATTGAGCTTCTGGCCGTAGATCACCGCATAGGACAGCACGTTCTGCACGTACTGGCGGGTTTCGTCGAACGGAATGCTTTCCACCCAGACATCGAAGCTCAGGTGGTTCGCGCCCTTGAGCCATTGGCGAACCCGACCAGGACCTGCGTTGTAGGCGGCGGTGGCGAGCACCCGGTTGCCGTTGAACTGGCCGTGCACCTGGCTCAGGTAGGCGGCACCCAGCTGGACGTTCTTGTCCGGGTCCAGCACTTGCTGCGGCGAGGCCAGCGGGATGCTGAACTTGCGTGCGGTTTCCTTCGCCGTTCCGGGCATCAGTTGCATCAGGCCGCTGGCGCCGGCGTTGGA